>CAZUCD010000006.1:0-47832 GCA_964618855.1 uncultured Candidatus Sumerlaeota bacterium | reverse complement strand
ACGGGCTTGGTTGGGTCGTAGCGGAATCCGTGGGCGTGGATCATGGGTTGCTCAGTTGTGACGGGTGGCCGCCATCTACATTAGCGACGATCAACAACCATCGGGGCACGACTGACACGCGCACCGACGGTGCGCAACCGCACTTCGAACCGAGGGCCTGCGAGGTAGAGATTGCTGCTGGAATGGCGGTCTCCCAACCTGCACGAATCGAAGCAACCACTCCGAGGCGACAACCGACGATTCTACATGTCCTCTTGCCGCCAAACAAGCGGGAGTCGGGACCGTGATCGCATCACGAGATTCAATCGGCAGCTGTTGGCCGAGGAGTCACTTGCGAGGGAAAAGAGAACTACTCCGTCCTCCTTGACGATCAAAGCGAGTTTCTCGTTCACGACACTGGAAGTGGCATCGGCGCTGGCTGGATCGCATGCGCGAAACCTCACTTTCCGTCCCGGCTCCTCGAGTTCCAAGAACGCAACTTCACTCCATCGAACATCCCCACGAACCCTCACAGCGGCGGGGCGCCTCGTCGCATCGCCCCCCGTGGTGGCACGAACGACGGCTTCCATCCGTGGTTCCAATAACGCCCACGAACTGCTGCTCCGAATCTCTCCCTCGGTCAGAAAGGTGTAGGTGACTGCCTCTTGAAGCTCCATGGCGGCCACGTCGGAGAGAGCGCGAGCCACCTGTTCCTCGGTGAGGGGCGGGAGTGGCCGTGGCGTCGGAAGGCTGTCGTTGCGCGGGGCGCCCAGGGCGGACAGGCTGGTGGTCTGATCAGCAAGCCCCGCTGTCTCCGGTTCGGCAACACCTGCCCTTGAGTAAACATGGGCGCCCGGAATCAAGAACGAATAGGCTTGGGTGCCTGCGAAGGCAATCGCCACCAATCTACCGGAGCTGTCCACGATGGGTCCGCCACTGTTCCCCCGTCCCGTCAGTGTCCCTTCCGCCACATAAAGGCGGTCGTAACTGTTCCACCAGACGCCTTCTATCTCCGGGAGGGTCGATTGAATACGGTCGAAGCGTTCGACCTCATCCAGATTCGTAGCCCTACGGTCTAGTTTGGCGATCAGCCGACCGCTGCTGAAGGTCCAAGGTCGGCAACCACGGTTTCCCAAAGTGTACAACTTCGTCCCAACGGCGAGGTCCTCATATCTCACATATCCTGCCGCTCCCCAATCGATCTCGCTGTGTGGAAAAGACCGGACATCAAAGGTGCAAACATCCTGATCGTGCGACTCGCGTTGCAGGAGCGAAACCTGGACGCGGTCCTCGACTCTACCCGCGCAGGAGATTGTCAGGTCCTGAGTGAAGCCTGGGCCAACCTTAGTTCTCCTGGCTTCTTGGCCTCCCACATCCATGTTAGTGGCGATCCTGCCGCCCCCCTGCAGGATCGTCCCCGTTCCACAGAAACCGATTTCGGGACAGTTAATCATCACGGCAGTGCGGCACAAAGCGACCATTGCTTCTTCAGGCACCTCCTGAGCCACTGGGATGCGTGGGATAAACACAGTGAGGCTAGCCACGACCCAGACGGCCATGCTCTTGCGAGCGCGCCGCAGGCAATCCGAACTCAAAACAGACATGGCGCCTCCCTCCCCCCTACCCCTCCGCCGCCATCCCCAGCCCTGCGAGCATCGCGCGGTCGCCGGAGCCGGGGTTGGGTGTCGTCAGGAGCTTGTCACCGGTGAAGATCGAGTTGGCTCCCGCGAGGAAGCAGAGCGCCTGAAGCTCGACGCTCATTTCCATGCGGCCGGCGGAGAGGCGGACGCGGCTTGTCGGCATCAGGATGCGCGCCGTTGCGACGCAGCGCACAAGTTCCATCGGCTCGACGGGCGCGGCGTGCTCGAGCGGCGTCCCCGGCACGCGCACGAGCACGTTGATCGGCACCGACTCCGGCGGCGGATCGAGCGATGCCAACGAATGCAGCAGGCCGATGCGGTCCTCCTCGGCCTCGCCCATGCCGATGATGCCACCACTGCACACGGTGACGCCAGTCTCGCGCACGTACTCGATGGTCCGGAGGCGGTCCTCGAACGTCCGCGTGGTGATGATCTGCTCGTAGTACTCCGGCGAGGTGTCGAGGTTGTGGTTGTAGGCGGTGAGGCCGGCGTCCGCGAGCCGCTGCGCCTGCTCGCGCGTCAGGAGCCCGAGCGTGACGCACGCCTCCATGCCGCGCTCGCGGATGCCGCGCACCATGTCGAGGACGCGGGAGAACTCCGCTTCGTTGCGGGGTCCCCGCCATGCGGCCCCGAGGCACATGCGCGTCGCCCCGTTCGCCCGCGCGCGGTCCGCGGCCTCCAGGACCTCGTTCACCGTCTCCAGCCCGTACTCCGGGATGCCGGTGTCGTAGTGTGCGCTTTGCGGGCAGTACTTGCAGTCCTCCTGGCAGCGCCCCGACTTGATGTTCTCCAGCGTGCAGAACTGCACCTTGGTCGGGTCGTGGTGCTCCCGGTGGATGGTCGCAGCCTCATAGACGAGGTGCGGGATCGGGCGGCGGAAGATGGCCGCCACGTCCTCGCGGGTTGGGATGCGCCGTGGCGCCGAGGTTGCGCTCACTTGCGTCCGCCCTTCCTGCCCCGTGCCGCGGGGCGCGGGGTGTTGTGCTGCTTGAGCCAGCCGAGGATCAGCTCCAGCCGCACCCGCCGGTTCTCGGGCCGGCCACCGCGCGAGAGCCCGTGGCTCTCCCCGCGGAAGATGTGGACCCGGAAGTCCTGTCCCCACTTCCGTCCCGTCGCCATCAGGGCATTCGCCATCTCTTCCGCCTGCGAGAGCGGGCACCGCAGGTCGTTGTCCGAATGGATGATGAGGAGGGGATCGCGCACATCCATGGCGCGCGAGACCGGGGAGAGCTTCCAGGCCCGGTCGATGTTCTGGAACACGTTGTCGAGCCCCACCGCGAGACGCGCGAACACCTGCGGGAAGTCACCCGTCATGTCGAAGCTGATGAAGTTGCAGATGCTGCGCTCGGCGATTCCGGCGCGGAAGACACCCGGGTGCCTCGTCACCATCATGTTCGCCATGTAGCCGCCGTATGATCCGCCGACGATGAAAGTCCGCCTCGGGTCGAACTGCGGATGGCGCCTAAGGGTATCCTCGCGGACCGCGAGGATGTCATGGACGTCGCGATCCCCCCAGTTGCCGTTGATCGCGGGTCCGTGCTTCTCCCCGTAGCCTGTCGAGCCACGCGGGTTGCTGATGATTGTCGGGAAGCCCTGCTGCGCGAGCCACGCATACTCGTGGAACGGGCACTCGCCGGCCTCCGTGTTCGGGCCGCCGTGGACGTAGATGACGAGCGGCAACGACGCGCGCCGCTTCGTCGCGAGCTGTTCGGGCGTCGCGTACAGCCACGTGTCCACCTTCACGCCGGGCGCGCTCTTCACGAACCAGCGCTCGGGCCGAAGCGTGTAGGGTTTCCCGGCCTTCGTGTTGAGCGCGGAGACGGGCTCCTCGACGCCCCGGTGGTACACTTCACCCACGTGCGTCGGGTCGGCCCAGGCGTAGAGCATCGTGTCCCCGCGCTGGTCGAAGTAGGTCACGACACCGGTCCCCCCCGCCACGGTCGCGAGCTCACCCGGCTTCGCCATGTTCGCCTCGACAAGTCGCGAGGTGCCGTGCTCCGCGAGGAGCGCCACCACGCGCTCGGTGTCTGCCCAGGCGAGGTACCGCCCGTCCCCCGCGGGCGTGATGTCCGAGAGCACGTCGCAGTTGCCGAACCGCCCGTCGGAGGTGTGCGTGATGCGGAACTTGCGATCTCGCGGGTCCATCGACCGGACCCCAAGCGGCACCGGAAACGATCCGCCGTGGGTCGTGTGCTCGTTCGCGGCGAAGGCGAGCCGCTTCCCGTCGGGCGAAATGGCGAAGGCGGCCACGAAGCCCTTCGGGGCATTCAGCACGGCCTGCCGCCCCGTCATCCCCATCAGCACAATGTCGGTCGGCTGGAACGGCCTGTCCCCCGCGTGGCGCATGGCCACAAGGCCCTTCCCGTCGGGGGTCCAGCGGGGATGAGAGTAGCCGAAAACCTCGTCCTGCGCGATGCGCCTTGGCCCAGTCCACTCCTCACCCCGGCAATCGAGGACGTAGATTCCCGCCCGCGCTTCCGGCAGCAGGCCAATGCCGTCCATCTTGAAGTAGGGCGACTTCGGGTTGAGCGGCTTCGGTGCCTTTTCCCAGACCGCGAGCTGCTCCTTCGACGCCTTGGGGTTCGGGCAGAAGACGAGCGCCAGGCGCCTGCCCTTCGGATCCGGTTCATAGTCCCACAGCACGCCATCCAGCGTCGCGCGAAGCTCCGGCTCACCGCCGTCGATGCGGATCGTGTACAGGCGCGAGTGCGGCTGCACCTTGTCCACTTTCTCTTCGTCCTGCGCACGCCTGGAGGCGGAGAAGAGGACCGTCCTGTTGTCGAGCCACACCGCGCCCGCATCAGCGGGGCCCTTCGTGAGCTTTCGGAACGAGCCGTCCTCCGCGGTCCAAAGCCACAGGCGGCTCTCGTTGCGCTGTTCCTTCTCGTTCGCCTTGCGCACAGTCACGACGGCATGCGCCCCGTCCGGGGAGAGTCGAATCCCCATGATGGTCGACACGGCGAAAAGGTCGCCGATGGTGAGTTTTCTGGTGGGCATCTTGGCTCCTGAGCTTGTTCTTTCGGGACCAGTCCTCGCGTCGGAGGCTGTGCGGGTCAACGGGGGGTGCGGCTACTCGCGAACGAGGGGAAGCCGAATCTCGAACCGGCAACCCTCTCCCTTGCCCGTGTGTACGTCGATCCGTCCGCCGGCACCCTCGACAATGCTGCGGCACAGCGGAAGTCCGAGCCCCGTCCCCTCCGCCCGTGTCGTGAAAAACGGGTCGAATGCCTGCGCCGCCACCTCTGGTGTCATCCCCGGCCCGGTGTCCTCGATGCGGAGCACCGCCTCGGCGCCGACTCGATCGAGGCTCACCCGAACCTCGCCGCTCGATTCCCCCATCGCCTCGTCCGCATTGCGGAGCAGATTCAGGAGCACCTGTCTCACGCGAGACTCGGGAATGGCGACGGTCAGCGGCGTTGGGGCATACGACTCGGCCACACGACGGCTCTCCGTCGAGAGGCCCTTTGCAAAGAGCCGAACCACGCCCGGCACCACCTGGGTCAGGTCTATCCGGACGGGGGCCCCCGACTCGTCCGCCGGGCGCGCGTACTCGAGGAACTGGCCGGTGAGGTCGCGCAGCCTCCGGATCTCGGAGGAAAGGCCCTCCGCAATTCCCGGGATTTCCCTCCGCATCGCCTCGTCGGAGGAGGCAGAGGCGACCGCGCGCAGCTCCTCGACTTGAAGGGCCAGAATCCCCAGCGGATTGCGAATCTCGTGCGCGATGCCTGCCGTCAGCGTCCCGAGCGCCCGCAGCCTGTCCGCCAGCGCAGCCTGCCTCTCGGCCTCCTGGGCGCGCCTCACGAGGCGGTACACCGAGTACCATACGATCGAGATCAGGATCAGCGTGACCGCCAGGATGGTGATGCTCCGGCGCTGGGCGTCGGCGACCGCGGCGAAGTACTGGCGGCTCCCCTCAATCCGCAGCACACCCACAATGCGCTCGGGGACGCCTCCCTTCGCGGGGATGCGCATGGGCACATAGACGCGCTTGCTGCGCTGGGTCGGGAGGCGGGGTGTAGCGGCAATGGTACCCAGGGAAGCGAGCCGAATGAGTGCCTCATCCTTGCCAAGGGTCGCGCCAACCTCTGCCGATTCCTCCGTGGCCCGAGGCCCCGAAATGATCGGGTCACCGGCGGGGGAGAGCAGGACCGCACCGGAGACTGTCTCGCCCTCCTCGATGCTGGCGACAGCGCGCTCGAGGCTCGCCCACGCCGGCAGGTCGGAGTACGCCGCGACGCGCTCGGGAAGAAGTTCCCCCGTCGAGTCGTCGCAAACGAGGGGCAGCACCCACAGCACGTCGTCCGCAGGGATGCTCCCCGCAACCTTGGTGCCGAGCGTCACCAGGAAATCCTCGAGTGCGCGCTCCTGCGCCGTTGCGGCACGCCTGACGAACACAAACCCCCCGATGCTCAGGACCAGCGGCAGCAGCGACAGGAGCACGACGGCCAGGCGCAGTCGCCACGCCCACCGCGTCGATTCACCCTGTGTTCCCTGACGTGCAGCCATCGGGTTTGCCGTCCCTTTCCGTGACAGAGCCACGCCAGACTGTGGGGGATTCCTCTTCCGCCGCAAGGCGCGAGCCACCACCCTGCGGTCAACGTCGCCCCTTTGCCAGCACCTCCGAAAGGCTCCCTGACATGAAGCACTCCCCCCGGTTCCTCGCCATCGTGGAAGACGCGAAGTCCCGCGTCCGGGAGGTCGGGGCCCGCGAGGCCATCGAGGCCACCGCTTCGAACCCCAGGGCGGCCCTTGTGGACGTGAGGGAGGAGTCCGAGTTCGCCGCGGGCCACGTAGCCGGCGCGAGGCACCTCGGCAAGGGGGTCATCGAGCGGGACGTGGAGAAGGCGTTTCCAGACACCGAGACCGAGCTGTACCTGTACTGCGGAGGTGGATTCCGAAGCGCACTCGCCGCAGACAATCTCCAGCGCATGGGGTACCGGTGCGTCCTCTCCGTCGCGGGCGGCTACCGTGCCCTCGTCGATTCCGGCGCCACGATTTCCCACCCCGATGACCACAAACCCAAATCACGTTGACCGCGCCTCCGGCCCCGCCAACATGAGGGGAATCGATGCATCCCAACCCGTCGGCGGGTCCCCTGTCGGAAGCGACTAGAACAAGAAAACAATGAGTCAGGCAACGGACTACTACCGACTGTTGGGAGTCTCCCGCGACGCGCCCGAACGCGAGGTCAAGAAGGCGTACTACAACCTCGCGCGCGAACTCCATCCCGACAAGGCCAAGACACCAGAAGAGGCCAAGGTCAACAGCGACAGGCTCGCGCAGATCAGCCAGGCATACAACACCCTGAAGGACGCCAAGAAGCGCGCCGAGTACGACAGCACGCTCTCCGGGAAGTCCTCGGCCCCCGCCGCGCCCCCGGTCACGCGCAGCGCCCCCTCGTCCGCCGGACCCGCCCCGCCCGCAGGGGGAGCGGCCCCGCCCGCCCCCGGCGCCGCGGCCCCAGAGCAGCCCAAGCGCACCTCGAACGAGGTCCAGCAGCAAAAGGTCGCCATGGCCCAAAAGGCCTTCGTCCGCGGCATGCAGCACTTCAAGGCCCAGGAATGGGAGAAGGCCCGCCCATTCTTCGAGGCGGCCGTCCAGAACGACCCAGACAGCGAGCCCCACTACTTCAACAAGTACGCCCAATGCCTCATCCGCAGCCAGGGTGGCTTCACCAAGGCGGTAGAGGCCGCCCAGCGCGCCGTCGAGATGGACAGCTACAACCTGGAGTTCAAGCTCACCCTCGGTGAAATCTACGAGGCGGCTGGCGTGCCATCCAAGGCGAAGTCCGTCTACGAGGACGTGCTCCGTTGGGATGCCGAGAACGGCAAGGCCAAGCAGCGCCTCGCTGGCATGGCTGCCGAGGAGGAGAAGAAGAAGTCCGTCCTCGAGAAGCTCATGCCCTCGCTATTCGGAAAGAAAAAGTAACGCCCCATGGCGCGCACCATCGGCATCGACCTCGGGACCACGAATTCCGTCGTCGCCTTCGTGGAGAATGGTCGTCCCGAGACCATCCCCAACCCCGAGGGCTCCAAACTCACCCCCTCGGTCGTGCTCTACTCACCCACCGAGGTCGTGGTCGGCGAGCTCGCCAAGCGCCAGCTCATCACCTCCCCCGGCGACGGCGTGCGCTCCATCAAGCGCCTCATGGGCATGCGGTTCTCCGAGATACGCGACTTTCTGGACGAGTTCCCGTTCAAGGTGGTCGAGTCGGAGGACGATCGCGCTGAGGTCGAGCTTGGCCGCGGCACCGTCGTCGCGCCGGAAGCCGTCAGCAGCGACGTCCTCGCGAGGCTGAAGCAAACGGCCGAGGATTACCTGGGCGAGGAGATCACCCAGGCAGTCATCACGGTCCCCGCCTACTTCAACGATGCGCAGCGCACCGCCACAAAGGTGGCGGCCGAAATCGCGGGGCTCCAGGCCCTCCGCCTCCTCAACGAGCCGACAGCTGCAGCGCTCGCCTATGGCGTCGGGCAGAAGAACGACGAAATCATCGCCGTCTTCGACTTCGGCGGCGGCACGTTCGACATCTCGATCCTTCAGTTGCAGGCGGACATCTTCGAGGTGCTCTCGACCTCCGGCGACACGCACCTCGGTGGCGACGACCTGGACCAGCGCATCGCCCAGGACATTTGCGACGAGATCCTCCAGCAGACCGGCATCGACGCGTCGCAGGACCGGCAGGCGATGGCCCGAATCTTCGAGGCCGCGGAGAAGGCCAAGCGCGAGCTCTCCTCGACCGCCAGCACGGAGATTTCCCTCCCCTTCATCGTCGCCGACAGCAAGGGACCCAAGCACTACACCCGGACCCTCACCCGCGAGCAGTTCATCAACCTCGTGCAGCCGATACTGGACCGCCTCCTCGCCCCATGCGAGCAGGCCATCCGCGATGCCGGAATCAGCCGAGAGAAGATCGCGACTGTCCTCCTCGTGGGCGGCTCCACCCGGATACCGCGCGTGGCGGAGATGGTCGCCAACTTCTTCGGACGCGAGCCCAACCGCAGCGTGAATCCCGACGAGGCCGTCGCGCTGGGCGCCGCCATCCAGGGAGGCGTGATGACGGGCGCCCTCGCCGAGGTCCTCCTCCTCGACGTGACGCCGCTCAGCCTCGGGATCGAGCTCGCCGGCGGCGTCTTCAAGGCCCTCATCCCGCGCAACAGCAGCATCCCCTGCGAGGCCCACCGCAAGTTCACCACCGTCGTGGACAATCAGTCCACCGTCACGGTCAACGTCCTGTCGGGCGAGCGCAAGATTGCCGCGGAGAACCGCAAGCTCGCCAGCTTCAAGCTCACCGGCATCCCCCCAATGCCGCGCGAACTGCCCGAGATCGAGGTCCGGTTCCAGATCGACGCCAATGGCATCCTCGAGGTCGCGGCCACAGACCTGACCTCAGGTCAGGCCACCGGCGTGGTCATCGAGGGGTACGGGCAACTCGCCGCGGACAAGCGCGACATCCAGCGGGCGGTCGCAGAGGCCGAGAAGGCCGCAATCGAGGACGAAATGTTTGCCCGCTTTGCCGACCGCCGCACCCGGGCCGAACGCATCCAGAGCCAGATAAACACGATCATCCAGGCCGGCGGCAACGCGATCATTCCGGACGACGTCAAGGCGATGAAGGAGCACGCCTTCCGCCTCGACCTCGCCATGAGCGAGCGCGACGAGATGGGCATGACAGCGTGCGAGGAGCGCCTCCTGGAACTGGTCGACAAGTACCAGACATACCTCGCCGTCCACGACGCCATCGGCGCAGAGTTCGACTTCAAGCCGACCACGCGCAGCTTCGATGTGCCGGGGCATGAAAACTCAAAGGCCGAACCACGCCCCAGTGACCTGAAAAAGCTCGACGAGGCAGGCGAGGCACCCGCGCCCGAGGCTCCCGCTGCCCCCCCGGCGCCACGTGTCGAGGAGGATGACGAGCCGAAGATCAAGAAGCCGCCCAAGGCGATGATGCTCAAGGGCGAGGACAAGCCGGCATTCCTTGAGATGCCGGACTCCGGATTTGATCCGTCGAAGTGGGCCCCGCCACCCCCGCCGCCGGCGGCACCGAAGTGACCACCGGACTCATCCCGAGTCTTTCCTATCGCCCCGTCCGCAAGCGGGTGGGAATTCTTGCCAAACAGACGGATTGCAGTCGCGCGTGACCACGTCGCCCCCAGGGGCGCGCCACACAGCTTTTCCCGCAGGTGATCCCCATGGCCGTTGGCACACAGAGCAGTTCCTCCATCCGGGCCCGTGTAGGCTACTTCGACGATTTCATCGCCTACCCGCTCGTCTGGAACATTGAGGGGATCATACGCAGCGCGAACTTGAGGCGGATGGCCCTCCAGGAAGTCCGCGATGGGCTGGAGGCGAGTGAACTGGAGGCGGGGCTCCTCCCCATGACGGAGCTCGTCCTGAACCCGAAGCTCGCGATGATCCCCACCGTCGCCATCAGTGTGCTCGGCCCCTCGAACTTCTTCGTCCTCGTGTCCAAGGGATTCCCGGGGGAGATCCAGCGCGTCCTCGTCGACGCGGAGGACTACGGGGCCCTCCCCTTTGCGCAGCTCATGATGGTCCACAAGATCCGCGTCCGACCGGAATTCTACCGTTCGGACGTTCCTCTCAGCCCGGCGACCTTCAACTTCAACGCAGACCCGCACGACGCCTACCTCCTCACGGGAATGAACGCGCTCTTCATCCGCAAGCAGGCATTTGCCTTCTCGATGGACCTCACGCAGAGCTGGTACGACCTGACGCAGCTCCCGTTCGTGCTGCTCACCTGGGCCGTGAAGCGCAACATTATCGTCGGCGCGCTCGACCGTGACGTCGCGGATGTCGCCAAGCGCAACGTGACATCGGAGGTGCCGTCGATCTGCAAGCGCGAGGCGGACCGCCTTAAGGTGCCCGCGCAGGCGATGGAGGCCTACCTGACCCGCACCCTGCGCACCACGGTCGGCCCACAGGAAATCACCTCGATCCGCCGGTACATCAAGGAACTCATGGCGGAGCAACTCGTTGATGGCACGCCGGCCCTGAACGTCTATCAGCCGGCCGGCACCCAGCGCTCCTCGCGCTAGAAACCCGGAATTGGAGCCCATTGGGGAGGCCCTGCGGGCCGCGCTGCTCGGCGCCTCGGCCATCGGCATGGGACTGGCAGTCCTTCCCCGGGACGCCCGGTCACGCCGCATCTCATCCTTCGGTGGGGCCTTTGCCTTCGGCTCCGCGCTCCTCTCGATCATCTGCCTGCTTCCTCTCGCCCCGGCGCGCGGACCCCTCGGCATTGCGTGGCTCGTGACTGCCGTGGCGTGCCTTGGGCTTGGGGCCTGGTGGCGCTGGCGGGCGCGTCCGGACGCTGGCCGGCCGTCGCCGCCCCGCGCACGCCTCGGCCGTGGTCCGGCGTGGATAGGGCTCGCGGTATTCGCGGCCGGCGGAGCGCTCCTGCACCTCGCCTTCGCATTCCAGACGCGCCTCGATTACGACGAACTCAGCTACCATCTTCCGCTCGCTTCGCACTTCGCACAGGCATTCGCAGGCGAGTGGCCCATGTTCTACGGGCGTCTCCCGATGCTCGTGCCTTCGCTCACGAGGTTTGTGACCTCACCTGATGGCGCGGGTACCGGCGCGGCGATGCTCCACGCTTTCGCCATCATCGCCGGGGCCTCCTGCACACATCGCGTGGCCGCTCAGCTCGGCGCGCGAGGTGCTGGCCGGATGCTCGCCTCGGTGCTGTACTTGTGGCATCCGATGGTGATCGATGCCTCCTCCAAGCACCTGACGGATCCGTGGGTCGCTTTGTACTCGGCCGCGGCCTGCGAGGCCCTGCTCGGGGCCTTCCTGCGGCGCAGGGACCCATCGGCGCCGCGCAATGTGCTCCTCGCGTTCATGTGCGGGGCCGCCGTCGCGGTGAAGTTCGGCGCGCTCGGCCTCGTTGCTGCTCCGCTCGCGCTGCTTTGGGCTGTCGGTGTCTGGGTCCGGCGCCACGCATGGCCGGGCTGGCGCGCCGCCGTTGCCATGATCCTCGCGGGGGCGCTCCCGGTCGCCATCTGGCTCATCCCCCCTCCCGAAGGCCCGGATGGATACCCCTCCGCGGACTTCATGCACCGCCAGCGCGCCCGGGTCGTCGAGGTGCACCATCCGCAGACGCCGCTCCAGCCTGCGTATTGGGCCACCGCGGGCGCACGGCTGGGCCTGCCGGCCTACACGCTGCGCGACGTCGTTCAGCCTGGCATCATCCTCGACATTGACCTGCCTCCCCTCGCCGGGAGCGTCAGCTTCCTGCTCCTTGGGGCGGTCGGTTGCCTCCTCGCACCGCGCAATCCTGCTTCCGGGGCGCTCCTGGCCGCGGCGCTGGCCTCGTGGCTCGTGCTGCTCCTCGTGCGCGACAACCCCGGGCGTTTCTGGATCGGGGCGCTTCCGTGGCTTTGCGCGCCGTGCGGGGCATGGCTCGGGGGACTCGGGCGCCGTTCGGTGCTCCGTGTGCTCGTCCGGCCCGTCATCGCCGCGTGCCTCGCGGGGATCATCGCCGGGCAATGGCGCATGCTGGAGTACCGCCTCTGGGTCCCCGACGGCGCGCGATGGGACGCGAGGCTCGCCGAACTCGGCCCCGGCTATGCGGAGGCCGTGCTGGCCGCACGCTCGGCGCAGGACGGCGGCCGCGTGCTCGTCCTCTTCGACGGCAGGAACCACCTGTTCGGCGCGGCGGCCGAGCCGGTGACCGCCTGGGATCCCCCGCCCAGCCTCGCCCGCGCCGTGCGAAGCGCGGCATCGGGGGGGCAACTCGCCGCGAGGCTTCGCAGCGCAGGAATAACGCATGTGATTGTCAATGAGGCGGAGTTCGGGCGCATCCTGTCCTTCTACGCGCGGGACAGGCTGGCATCCGATCCGCGCGGAGCCGCGGGAAACCGGTCCGAATCCTTTGAGGCTGAACTTCGCGCATTTCCAGCCTTCGAACTGCTCGGGATGACCGAGGCCGAATCCGAGGCCCTCGCCGACCTGCTCCGCACCGCACGCAGGCGCGCGACCATCGGCGTCCCCGCCGGACCGCGATCGGAGATATGGCTCGCCCCCATCCCCGCGCCGGGGGACGAGGGAGGCTGATGCCACGCACTGAACGAGAACTGCTGCTGGGGCTGCTGTCGCCACCCTCGACGCCGCTGACGCTGACGGACATCGAGCGGCGCCTGCGCGCCCGCGGGCCGGAGCGCCGCTGGGTCCTCGAGCTGCTTCTTGAACTCGAGCGCGAGGGCGCCGTGCGCCGCATGAAAGGGGGGCGCTGGACCGTAACCGACCGTGGTTCGAACCTGGTCACGGGGCGCCTGTCCGTGACATCGCGCGGCTTCGGCTTCGTGCGGGCGGACGCACCGGGATCGCTGACCCGCGGCGACATCTTCATCGGACCGGAGCACTTCGGCGCGGCGCTCGACGGCGACACCGTCCGCGCCGAGCTGCTGCGCTTTGACGAGCGCGGGCCCGCCGGCCGCATCGTCGAGGTCCTCGAACACACCCACAAGCGCATCGTGGGCTGGTACCAGGCCGGCAAGCGCGGCGGCACAGTCCGCCCACGCAACAACAGGATCGACAGGATCATCAACGTCCCGAAGCCCCCGGCCGAGTCGGGAATCAAGGACTTCGAGTGGGTGTGGGTCGAGATCGACGAGTATCCATCAATGCCGCAGGCCCTTCGCGGGCACATCGTCGAACGGCTTGGCACGGACGACGACCGTGGCATCGATGTCCTCCTTCTCCTGCGCGACCGCGGGATCGTGGAGGAATTCCCCCCCGCCGTGGTTCGCGAGGCCGAGGCGTTGCACGTGGACTGGAAGCGCGAGCTGGCCCGCCGCACCGACCATCGCCGGCGCACCACCATCACCATCGACCCGGCCACCGCGAAGGACTTCGACGACGCACTCAGCATCGAGCGCACGCGCGACGGGTGGCGCCTCTACGTCCACATCGCGGACGTCGCCCACTTCGTCCGTCGCGGCACCGCCCTCGACGACGAAGCCCGCGAGCGCTCCACCTCGGTCTATCCGGTGGACCGCGTTGTCCCCATGCTCCCGGAACACCTCAGCGCGAACCTCTGCTCACTCCGGCCCGGCGAGGACCACCTGACGGTGACGGTCGAGATCGACTTCGACATCGAAGGCCCCCCGCTCGCCTCGCGGACCTATGATTCCGTCATCCACAGCGACCACCGGCTCACTTACGAGCAGGCCCAGGCGCTCTTCGACGGCAGCGACCCGGCGCTCACCTCCCGCCTGAGCGACATCGCGGAGGACATCGCCGCGCTGCGCGACCTGGCGCGCAAGCTGCGCAGGATTCGGATCGGACGCGGGGCGCTCGACCTCGACATACCGCAGGTGGACGTCGTCTTCGACGCCCAGGGCCGCGTTGCGGACTTGCGGTTCCACCCACGGTTCGAGTCCCACAGCCTGATCGAGGAATGCATGATCGCGGCAAACGAGGCCGTTGCGCGCGAGGTCACCGCCCGCCGCGCGTCCATGCTCTACCGCATCCACGAGACGGCCGACGAGGAGGCGCTGCTCCGCCTCGTCCCCATCCTCAAGACGTTCGGCATCAAGCTCCCCGCGACGCGGGGGGAGATGACCCCCTCAGCGCTCCAGGCCGCCCTCCGGCAGGCGGAGAAGCTCCACGGCGGCCACATTGTCCGCAGGCTCATCCTCCGTGCCCTGAAGCGCGCGCAGTACTCGCCCTCCAACCCGGGCCACTTCGGCCTCGCGAGCGACTGCTACTGCCACTTCACGTCCCCAATCCGCCGCTATCCCGACCTCGTCGTCCATCGCCAGGTCAAGGCCCTGGCCCGCGGCGAACCGCCCCCCCACGGCACCCGCGACGACGAGGACAACGACCTCACCGGGCTCGCCGACCATTGCTCGGACCGCGAGCGCGCCGCCCAGGACGCCGAATCGGAGGCCACGAAGATCAAGTCTCTCGAGTACATGCAGAAGTTCGAGGGGGAGGAGTTCGACGCGCTCGTCTCGGGCGTCCAGCCGTTCGGGCTGTTCGTGGAGATCGAGCCCTACCCCGTCGAGGGCTTCGTCTCGCTCCGGGACATTCCCGGGGACCGTTGGGAGGTGGACGACCTCGGCGTGAAGATCGTCGGCCGCAAGTCCGGCGGGGAGATCAGGCTCGGGCAAAAGGTGCGCGTGCAGGTGCTCCGCGTCGTGCCGCTCGAGCAGCAAATGGATTTGCGGCTGGTCCCCGACGGGGGCACCGTTCGGACACGCGCGCGGCGAAAGTAAAGCGCAGCACCGGTCAAGGACATGCCGCCTCCCGAGGGCCCGGCCACCACCTATCTCTCCGACGAAGTCTGCCGGATCATCGCGGCCGAGATTGCCGAGGCCGGACACGTAGAGGTGTTCTTCGTCGGAAGGCGCGACGCCACCGGCCTCGTCGTGGAGGTCGAGTCCCGCGCCTACGGCCGCGAGGACCGCGTCCCGGCCATCACCCAGTCCGCCAAGCCCGGCGACGTCGTCATCCACAACCATCCGTCGGGTGAACTCGGCCCGTCGGAGGCCGACATCAACCTGTCATCCGCCATAGGCCAGATGGGCATCGGGAGCTACATCGTCAGCAACGACTGCGCGCGGTGCCGCGTCGTCGTAAAGCCCGCCGACGCCGAGAAGAAGCTGCCCCTCGACGAGCGTGAAGTCCTGTCCGTCTTCCGTGCCGACTCCCACCTCGCATCGGCGGTGGGGGAGTACGAGGACCGGCCCCAGCAGCGCGAGATGGCCGCCGCCGTCGTCCGCGCGATCAACGGCGACTCCATCGCCGTCGTCGAGGCAGGCACCGGCACCGGCAAGAGCCTCGCCTACCTCGTCCCCGCCGTCCTCCACGCCCTGCGGAACAAGGAGCGCGTGGTCCTCTCCACCAACACGATCAACCTGCAGGAGCAGCTCCTGAACAAGGACATCCCGGCGGTGCGGCGGGCACTCGGACAGGAGTTCACCGTGGAGCTTGTCAAGGGCCGCTCCAACTACGTCTGCAAGCGCAAGGCGCAGTATGCCGCGGAGGAGCTGAACTCGCTCGTCGATCCCGAGAACCGGGCGGAACTGGGGGAGGTCCTCTCGTGGGCGAAGAACTCCCCGACTGGTGACCGGGGGGAGCTGGCCGTGCCCCCGCGCGGCGAGGTTTGGGAGCGCGTGGAGAGCGAGGCGGACAACTGCCTGCGCGTGAGGTGCCCGTTCTACGCGGAGTGCTTCTACTACAATTCGAGGCGCCGGGCGGCGCGCGCAGACGTGCTCATCGTCAACCACTCGCTCCTGCTGAGCGACCTCTCCGTCCGCCGCGAGTCGAACAACTGGTCGATGGCCGCGGTTCTTCCCCCCTACCGCCGCATCGTCGTGGACGAGGCGCACCACCTGGAGGAGGT
The DNA here is from genome assembly GCA_964618855.1 of uncultured Candidatus Sumerlaeota bacterium. GTDB lineage: Bacteria > Sumerlaeota > Sumerlaeia > SLMS01 > JANRJK01 > CAZUCD01. The sequence goes on along the minus strand of CAZUCD010000006.1, from coordinate 31,842 downwards.
TGCGACCCGTCACCTGGCGCGCGAAGTCTCCAGGCCGGGGCTGAGGCGCACCTTCGCAAGGCTCTACCGCACGGACGGGCGCACGCGCGCCGGCGCCCTCGCGGCCGCATCCGTCGAGGCGGCGCGCCTCGTCGAACGCCGCAAGCTGGACATGATGTTCGAGCCATACCTCAAGCTCATCACGGAACTGTGCCCGACCGTGCCCGTTGTGAGGGAGTGTTGCGACCGCCTCGTCGAGTCCTTTGGCGCCCGGTTCATGGAAATCACGGACACCCCGCCGCCGCGCGGCAACGCGGAGCATCGCATCCGCCTCGTGCCGGAGCTGACCCAGTCCCCCGATTGGCCCGAGGCGGCGGAGAGCCTGCGCATGGTCTGCGAGGCGATCACGGAGTTCCTCGGCGCCCACCGGGAAGTCCTCGCCGGGTTCCGCGAGTGTGGGGAGGAAGTGCTCGGCCCCATGACGAACGCGATGATGGAGTGGGGGGCGCTGCTCGGGCGGCTCGACGAGCGCAGGCGCATCATCCTGAGGTTCCTGGAGGATGATCCCTCCCAGTGCCGATGGGTCGAGCTCGCGTCCGACCAGCAGGGACGCCTCGTTGTGCGCCTCAACGTCGCACCCATCGATGTGGGCAGGCTAATCCGCGAGGCGATGCATGAGCGCATGGCGTCTGAGACCTTCGCGAGCGCCACCCTGACCGTCGCATCAAGCTTCGACTTCTTCCTGAAGCGCACGGGCCTCGCCCCCGAGGCCCGTCCCGCGGTGGACGGCGACGAAGGGGCGGAGGAGCCGAAGCCCGACGCCATCTCAGCGCGCATCGAGCCCCTGCACCTCTCCTCGCCATTCCGGTACGAGCGCCAGGTGTTCATCGGCATCCCCAGCGACCTCGGCGATGCCCGCACGCGCGAGTTCGAGTCCCGCCTTCCCGACTTCATCAACCGCGCGGTCGCCGCGAGCGACGGGCGCGCCCTCGTCCTGTTCACCAGCTATGCGCAGCTCCGCACCTGCCACGATGCGTGCGCGCCCACCATCCGGAAGCTCGGCTACGAGGCTCTGCGCCAGGGGACGGAGTCCCGCGACCGCCTTCTCTCGAAGTTCCGTGAGGACGAGACGTCGGTCCTCTTCGCAACGTCCAGCTTCTGGGAGGGGATCGACGTGCGCGGACGCGCCCTTGAACTCGTCATCCTGGCCAAGCTCCCATTCGCCCAGCCCGATGAGCCCATCCAGCAGGCGCAGGTCGAGTGGCTGAAGGCGCAGGGGCGGGATCCCTTCGACGAGCTGATTGTGCCCCGCGCGATCATCCGCTTCCGACAGGGCTTCGGCCGGCTCATTCGTTCCTCGACAGACCGCGGCGCCGTGCTCATCGCGGACGACCGCGTGATGCGCATGCGCTATGGGCGGCGGTTCCTCGATTCGCTTCCGAAGTGCGACGTGCGCATGCGGCCCGCCGTTCGGCTCATCGATGAGATGCGCGAGTTCTACGGGGCCAGCCGCGGGGGCTGACCTCCCGAGGGCGCATCCAGCGCCTCGAGGAGCGCATCAAGCTCGGCGCGCATGGCGCCGGCCGAGCGCATCTGAGCGGCGGAGACGTTGAACGTGATGTTTGGCAGGGAGTCGCGGCGTCCCTCCGCCACCGCAAGCTCCACCGCCTGCAGCACCTCCGGCGCAAGGGACCGTGCGCGCTCCGCTGCCGGCGTTCCCGCATACTGCGTGAAGAGCATGTCGAGCGTGTCGAGCGCCCGGTCGTAATCCTCGGTGTAGTACGCGCGCTCCGCCTGCTGGTAGGCGACCTCCGCAAGGTACGGGCGGCGGCGCTCCTCCGACTCCATGTCGCGGCGCGCGACCCGGTCCAGCTTCTCCGCCTCCGCCCCCGCGGCGCGCTGGGCCACGCCGTCCGACTTCAGCCGCGCCGTGATCTCGGCCGCCTCGCGCGCCATTCCCTTGTCGTAGAGCTCCACCGCGCGCTGGAGGTCCCGAAGGTCTCGCGCGTCCTCCACCACCTTGAGCTGCTGGATCGCGATGTCCTGGATCGCGGGGCTGTCCGTGACCCGCCGGAAGAGGGCTACGGCCTCGTCCAGGAGCTCCCGGCCCGCGCACCACCTCCCCAGCTCCAGCAACTCCAGCGGATCCTGCTGGTTGACCGAATGCGCACGCCTTTCGTAGTCGGCCCTGAGCTTCAGCGCCGAGAGCTCGTCGCTCAGGTCTGCCTCCTCGATTCCGTCGAGCAGCTCGAATGCGTCTGAGGGGCGGCCGCGGTCGAGCAGGTTTCTCGCCTCGGCGGCGTGCAGCCGCTGGTCCGAGGCGAGCGCGTCGAACGGCATGCGCTTGGAGATCGCCATGAGGGCCGTGCGCGCCTCCGCGTACTTCCCGGTCGTGGCAGCCCACGCCTCCATGTCCCTCAGGACGAGCCCGGCGCGGTTGCGCGCTATCTCAGGCGCCACCGGGAAGAGGTCATCGGCGAGGGTGGCAAGGGACGCGGCGAAATCACCCCGCTGCCTCGCCTGGGAGGCGCGCGCGAGGTGCACCACGGGCATGTGCCCCGACTGCGCCAGGCCGGTCAGCTCCTCGAGAAGCGACGCGCGCTCGATCGCGGCATCGAACTCCGACTTCTGGGCGAGGCGCCGCACTTCCGCGCGCAGGATGCTCGTCGTCCAATGACGCATTTGTTCGTCCTCGCGGATCGTCCCGCCGCCGATCCGGATCAACTGCCCCAGCGCGGTCTCGCTGTCGTCGGCCGCATGGAAGACCCGCGCGAGCAGGAAGCGCGCGGCGGGCGAAAGGTCATCCCGCGAGCCAATGTCCTTCAGCGCGAGCCGCACGTCCACGGACTCCATCCCGGTGAGGCGGCCCGCCAGCATGAGGCGCTGCTCGCAATCGCGGAGGGCACCCTCGATCGCCTCGGGGCTCGCACCCGCGCGCGACGCCTCCGCAAGGTCCGTGCATCCGCGCGGCAGGTCCCCCCCGCGGACCTTCGCGACCGCCGCGGACACGCTGCCCCGCCACGCCTCGGACTCCTCCACGGAGACGATGTCGCGGTCGGACAGCGTGTAGATCGTGCCGCCACTCTGGATGCGCAGTTTTCCATTCTCGCGCCCCAGGATTTCTCCCTCGAGCCGGGCGCCCGACTTGAGCACGACGGCATCGGCGGCTGCGGAGGCGGCCAGCGCACACGCGAGGGCGATGCCGGCGATGCGCCTCATCCGGCTTCCTCCCGTTCGGCCGCCACGACCTGGACCCAGTACGACCCGCACGCGAGCAGCACCGCGCCCAGCGCGATCATGCCCGCCACCGCGGGCTCCAAACCGTCCCGCAGCACCACGAGGACCGCCACGCCGCTGGTCGCACCAGCATGCGCCAGCACGAACAGGCGCGTGCGCGCGTGGTCCTCCCCGGTGGCGATCAGGTGCCGCTGATAGAGGTGCTCCCGGTGCGCGTTCAGCAGGCGGCTCCCCCGGCGCGCCCTCCGCGCGAGCGTCGCGAGAACGTCGAAAGCGGGGATGCACAAGGGAAGCGCCAGCGCAATCGAGGCGAACCCCGCGGGTGGCTCCAGCGAGACCCCCAGCAACACCGCGCACGCCACCACAGCCCCGAGCAGGTGGCTGCCCCCGTCGCCCATGAATGTGGATGCCCGCGACTCGTTCAGCGTGAGGAACCCCTCGATGGAGAGCAGCACGACAAACAGGATCACAATCACGGCGAGTCCCCCGGGTGCATCCGGCGAGGCCGCGACCAGGGGCACGAGCACTCCCAACTGGCACAGACGCCCAGCCAACCCATTGATCCCGTCAATGAAGTTCACCACGTTCACGATCAGCAGGACGAACGCGAAGACGGCAATCCCGCCCACGAAAGGAGAGACCGCCACGGCCCCGGAGGATAGCTGGACCGAGGGCGGGAACACTCCGGCAACCGCGGGCATCCCCGCGGCGAGGGCCTGTCCCGCGAGCTTGGCCAGCGGCGGGGAATTGTGGAAGTCGTCCAGGAGCCCCGTACCGAACGCGACGGCGCAGCAGCCAGCGCACGCAAGCAGCCAGCCCGCCGGAAACTGCCGAAGCGAGGTGAGCAGGGGTCCGCCGACGTCGCTCCCCATCCCGCGCCCGAGGGCGGCCAGCGCCACCAGCCCCCCCACGATCCCCGCCGCGATCCCAATCCCCCCGAGCCGCGGCGTCGGCAGCGCGTGGCTCGTGCGCGGGTCCGGGTGCGCGAGCACCTCCCGCCGGCGGGCCAATGCGATCGAGGCGGATGTGCCTGCGCGCGCCGCGACGAATGCCACGGCGCCCGCAAGCAGCAGCGCGGCGGGCAGGAGGGTCATGCGGGGCAATGTGCGGGCGCGCCGGGCGCGGGCGCAACCGCCGGACCGCTACCAGTTCGACATGGACTTGTACTGCTCTGACAGCTCACCCGCGTCCACCACCTCCGCGTAGTGGCTGAACAACTGCCACCGGTTGTAGCAGTTGAATTCATCCTCCGTCGCGAAGGCCTGGGGCCGTGGCGCGTCGGTCGTTCGAAGATTCTCGAGCGTGTGCGTCCTCACAGACCGCGGCGATTGCTCGCAGAGTATCTGCACAAAGTCCATCAGGCCACGGTGCGGGTCCCGACGCGCGGACTCGACCACCGTGCGGAAGTTGAACGAGCCTTCCTGGAAACGGAAGTGCTTAAGCGGCACCCCGCTGAACACGTCGATCGTGGCGAGCCCGTTGATCGTCCCGGCACCAATCAGCTTCACGTCGATCCAGCGCGCCTTCTTGATCCCCTTCTCCGTCGTCATCTTCAGGCCGGGGGGCAGCGCCTCCGCCCCCAGGACATCGAACTGCTCGTACGGCCGCAGCGTCCGGTCCACGTGCACGAACACCAGCTTCTGCCTGCAGTCCCGCACGAACGGCCAGAGCTCGATCACATCATCGATCGACAACTGGTCGTACACGATGCCCTTTCGTCCGATGACCTGGGTCTTGGCGCGGGCCTCGTCCAGCCTCTCGTGCTTGGCCACCATGTCCGCGACGGCCTCGATGTGGATGCGCTTGCCGATGGGCATGATCAGCGCAAACGAAGCGCCGCGCAGCCTCGCATAGCGGCGCTCGGGAGGTTCGTCCTCGGAGTTCGAGGACAGCGCGACTCCCTCCGGCTGCCCGAAGGCGGACGATTCCGGCGGAACGGCCCCCAGCATCTTTGCGGGTGAGATGCCCCGGAACGCCTGGCCCTTGCCCGCCTTCACCTCCGGACCGGTTGCCTCCTCGCGTCCCTTGAGGGACCTCGGCACCGGCGGGGGCGGGGACTCGAACGACACCGGCTTCTCGACGCGCGGGGACGAGGCGCGCTCCGGGGGCACGGCAGCGGGCCTGTCGGCGCGCGCGAATTCCGGCGAAAGCCCCCCGCCACGCGGCACCGCCGGTGAGGAGGCACGCGCACCCGGGGCCGTCGGAGCCGGAACTGGAGGCGGGGCGGCCGCGATGTCCGCCTCCGACGCGGGGAACCCCACGGTCCTGTCATTCCTTGCGGGAGCCGGTGCCGGGGCGGGCCTTGGGGGGAGCGGAATGGATGGCGAGGATGGCAGCTTGATCGATCCGGCGCTCGACATCCGCTGGCCGCCACGCGCCGGCTTCTCGTCCGCCGGCTGGTCCAATCCACCGATGATGATGACCGAGGGGTCCTTCGAGTCGCGCGCAGGTCGCTCGGCTGTCGGTCCCGCAGCCGGAGTCGCCTGGCGTGCTGCCGGCTTGGACTCCGGAGGGGCCGCCTTCGCGGCCGGGGGCACCTTGACCGCGGGCCTCGAGATGCGGCGCGCGCCGGGCGGGATGCGCCCGATGATCTCCTCGGCGTCCAGCTTCTCCGCCCGCGATGGATTGGTCTCCAGGAATGCCGTCAGGTGCTCGTACGCCTGCTCCATCCGCTTGAGCCGCCAACAGATGTGCCCGGCCTGCCTCAACGCCGCGGCATGGTACTCCGTCTCCGCGCCGAGTTGTATCACGCCCTCGAACGCCTTCAGCGCAAGTTCCAGGTCCCCCCCAAGCTCCAGCAGCCGAGCGAGGTCGTACTGCACGACGGGCCGCAGGACGAGGTCCGGCACTTCCTCGATGACCTCGGCATACAGCTTAGCGGCACCCCCGCTCTCGCGGGAGAAAATCGCCCTGTTCAACTGGGATATCTTGAGTTGAAGCCGCTCGGAGAGGTCGGCCACGGACTTCATGGAAGGCGCACCCAATCCTCCTACTATCACCCCGACTATACACCCCGGGCACCCGCCATTCCGCAAGCGCTTTCACCTCGCAACGGAATCGGGCGCGCGGATTGGGCTTGCCGACCGGGGCACCCCCCGCCCTATATCCCCGCTTCCGCGGGGGCGCCCATGGCGCCTCCGCGAGATGCCGTCGTGGCGGAACTGGCAGACGCGCACGGTTCAGGTCCGTGTGGGCTCACACCCTTGGAGGTTCGACTCCTCTCGACGGCACCATCTGCATGCAGCATGCCCCGGGGCCCCTTCCTTGTCGAAGGGGCCCCTTTCCTTGGGTGGCGCGCCGCTTCAGGTTGCATCCCCTTCGGCGGCGGCCAGCATCCGGCTTGAATCTCCACGGGACGGGGGACCGGTCCCGGCGAAGTCCCGAGGTGTCAGCATGGAAGTCCGACGAAATGGCAGCAGGCCGTCCGCGAAGGGCTCGCCCGACTATTTCACGGGCTCTGTGCGGATCGATCCGCTGCTGGACGCGCCGGAACCCGCGCGCGTCGCGGGTGCATGCGTGACTTTCGAGCCCGGCGCCAGGACAGCCTGGCATACCCACCCCCTCGGTCAGACGCTCATCATCACGTCGGGCTGCGGATGGGCACAGCGCTGGGGCGGTCCCCGCGAGGACCTGCACCCCGGCGACGTCGTCTGGTTTCCCCCAGGGGAGAAGCACTGGCACGGGGCGACCGCCACGAGTGCCATGACCCACATCGCGATCCAGGAGAAGACCGGGGGCCGCGCCGTCGACTGGTTGGAGCACGTCACCGACGCGCAGTACGACCCCGGGGTCGCCGGGCAGTGAGCCGCGAAGGCCGATCCGATGCACCGCGTGACAGGCCGGGATGGCCCTATGACCGCGAGTTCTCCTGCCACCGGTGCGGCAACTGCTGCCGTGGCGACGGGTATGTCGAAATGTCGCCGGACGATCTTGCGCGCGCAGCCGGCGTGCTCGGGATCACGATCCCGGAGTTCGAGGCGCGGCACTGCCGCAGGGACGAGGAGCTCGGCTCGACGATCCTGCTCGACCAAGGGGACGAGTTGAAGTCCTGCATCTTCCTCAATCCGGACGTGAGCTGCCGCATCCACGCGGGCAAGCCCCAGCAATGCATCGACTTTCCCTTCCGGTGGAGGCCGCGCAACGTGCTCAGCTACTGCGACGGAATGCGGGCGCTTGAGGGCCTCCCCCCTTCCTCCCGCCGCACGATCAAGGACGTCTGACGCACCGGGATCCGCCTTCCCATTTTTTTTGCATTCATGTCCGAAAACGGCGAGCATCCGCGTGGGTCGCCGTGCACGATGGCGGCCATGTTGCCCGGTCACGCCGAGAACTACGAAGCTCTGAAGGCCCGCGATGCCCGGTTCGACGGGATGTTCTTCGTGGGCGTCTCGACCACGGGAATCTACTGCCGTCCGATCTGCCCCGCCCGCACGCCAAGGAGGGAGAACTGCGCCTTCTTCGCGACGGCGGCTCGCGCTGAGGACGCAGGCTATCGCCCCTGCCTTCGCTGCCGGCCCGAACTCGCGCCCGGCAACGCCTCCACGGAGGCCGTGCCGCGCCTCGCGCGCCGCGTGCTCGAACGCATCGAGGAGGGCGGCGTCGACGAGCGCGGCCTCGATGCCCTGGCGTCGGAACTCGGGGCTTCCCCCCGACACATGCGCCGCGTCGTCCGGCAGGCATACGGCGTCACGCCGGTCGCGCTGCTGCAAACACACCGCCTGCTGCTGGCGAAGCGTCTCCTTACCGAAACACGGCTCGCAGTCATCGAGGTCGCCCACGCCTCCGGGTTCGAGAGCCTTCGCCGATTCAACCACCTGGTCAGGACGCGCTACCGGATGACGCCCACGCAGATCAGGCGCAGCGCGCGCGCTGCACCCGAGGATACGGTCGTGGCCAGCCTGTGCTACAGGCCGCCGCTCGACTGGCGGGCCCTGGGCGACTTCCTTGGAGGGAGGGCCATCCCCGGCGTCGAGGAGTTCACGATGGACGGCGCCCTGCGCCGCACGATCGCGGTGGGCGGGCGCGCGGGTTGGATTGAACTAAGGGACAACGCGGCGCTTTCGCGCGTCGAGATACGGATGTCCGCAGGATTGGCGCCCGTCCTGCCCGCCGTGCTGGCGCGCGCGAAGCGGCTCTGCGACCTGGGCGCCAACCCAACGGCCGTCGGGTCTGCGCTTGGGACGTTGGCCCGCGCGCGCCCCGGGCTAAGGATTCCGGGCGCAACCGATCCGTTTGAACTCTCAGTCCGCGCCATCCTGGGGCAGCAGGTGAGCGTGCGGGCCGCGAGCACGCTGGCTGCACGCGTGGCGGCGAGATTTGGCGACCACATCGAAACCCCGCATCCCGCGCTGAGCATCGTCTTCCCGGCGCCGCAGCGAATCGCCGATGCCACGGAGTCCGACCTGGTGGCGCTGGGGATCGTCCGCGCCCGCTCACGCGCCATCATCGGATTGGCGCGCGCCATCGCTTCTGGCGCGCTTGCGCTCGAGTCCTGCACCGACCCTGAGGAGGCCGTCCAGAGCCTCTGCGGGCTGCCGGGGATCGGACCTTGGACGGCCCATTACATCGCGATGCGCGGCCTCGGCTGGCCGGATGCGTTCCCCGCTGGGGACCTGGTGCTGCGGCGCGCGCTGGGCGGCGTCTCGGCGCGACGCGCCGCTGAAATCTCGGAGCAATGGCGGCCATGGCGTTCCTACGCCGTCATCCACCTTTGGAAATCACAGGAGCCATCCCCATGAGCGAAACCACCGTTGTTCAGTCCCCCATCGGGCCACTTGCCGTCTCCTCACGGAACGGCTGCATCGCGAGTATCAGGTTCGACGCGGATGAGTCCGCGGCAACGCCTGGCGCGGATATGTGCGCGGTCCTGCGCGCCGCCCGGGAGCAGCTCGAACAGTACTTCCGCGGCGACCGCCGGGAGATCGACCTGCCGCTCGACTTGCGCGGCACGCCATTCCAGCTCGGCGTTTGGGGAGCACTCCGCGCGGTCCCCTACGGCCGCACCGCGAGCTACGGCGACATCGCCCGGCGGATCGGAAACCCCGCCGCCGTGCGCGCCGTTGGGCTCGCCAATGGGCGCAATCCCATCCCGATCATCGTGCCCTGCCACAGGATCATCGGCAGCGACGGATCGCTCACCGGATTTGGGGGCGGACTCGATCGCAAGAGATGGTTGCTGGAGTTGGAGGGCGTCCTTGCGGCGGAAGGGTCGATTCCGCTTCCCACTATGTCTCCAGCGGCTCCTTGAGCACACCGCCGGACTCGGACTGCCTGATCAGCATGACCTGCTGCTCCAGCGCGCCGAGCCGCTCCAGACAGAATGCGCCGAGCTGTCGGCCCTCGCGGTAAAGTGCGATCGACGTCTCGAGGTCGGCCTTCCCCGACTCCAGCTCGGTGACGATCTTCTCGAGGCGGTCGAGCGCGTCCTCCAGCTTCTGGGGCGGTTCCTGCTGCTTGCTCATGGCTTGGGCTCCTCTGCGGGAAAAAGGTAGAGCAGCGGCTTTTCCAGCCGCGCACGCCAGAACGCCTCGTTGTGCTCTGCGTCGGGCTCGACGTGGCAGATGAACTCGCGGCCATCCTTGAAGCCGAGTTTGCGGAACATGGCTGCCAGCCGCTCCTGCCCGGGGGCGTAGTCGTACGAGCCCCCGCGTTCAGCGGATCCGTGGTCCACCCAGAAGCGCGAGGTCGCAGGCGGGGGAGGGAGCTTCTCCAGCACCCCCAGGGCCTTGTACCCGTCCTCGAGATAGGTGGACAGGCACCCGGCACGCCCGAACACCCCGGGGTGCTTCCACCCGAGGTACAGGCTGATTTGTCCCCCCATCGAGGACCCCATCACACCCGTGTTTTCGGGCCCGTCGAGCGTGCGAAACTTCGAGTCCACCATCGGCTTGAGTTCCGAGATGAGGAACCTGGCGTAGTCCTCCCCCTTGCCCGCGGCCGAGTACTCGCTGCGGCGGTCGGCCGTGTTGAAGACCCCCACGACGATGCAAGGGCGGATGCGGCCCTCAGACGTCAACCGGGTGATGGTCTCGTCCACGCCCCACTCCTCGCCCCCGAACGCCATGGACTCGTCGAAGAGGTTCTGGCCGTCGTGCATGTACAGGACGGGGAAGCGCCGGGTGGAGTCCTCGTACTCCGGCGGTGTCCACACCACGACGTGCCGCCTGCGTTCCAGGCTCCCCGACTCCATGTCCCGGAAAATCGTGTAGTGCCCCGGGCCGGTGGAGGACTCGAGCGCCTCGAACGCGCTCGCCGCCGAGCGGAAGAACGGCACCTCGACGAACACGAGCGTGTTGCCCTCGACGTCCACGGTGAAGTTCCCGGGCACCTTGCCGCCATACTGCAGCATCTCGGTATCCCACGAGCCCTGGGTGAGCTTGAACTCGACCCGCGTGCCGCAGGGAACCTCGGCCGTGAACTCGCGCCGTCCCTCCGCACCCGCGCTGAGGGCCACCTTTCCGGGGTCCCAGTTTCCAAGCTCCGGCAGGTTTCCGGTGATGAATACATCTCCCGGGGTGTTCTCCGGCACGCGGGCAATCACGCGTAAGCCGCACAACTGTCGGGTGGAGGGTGTCGGCGGAGGAGTCTCCGACTGAGCGGACGGACGCGGCTGCGCGACGCGCGAGCCGCAACCCGCCGCGCAGGCGGCCACGAAGGCGACCGCAAGGCACCTTGGGATCAGGGAAGCACGCACTCGAAACCCCCCGGAGGAATGCCCGAGCGCTCAACGCAGGGCCCCACCGCGTCAACCCGTAAGCGGTTTTCCCCGTTTCACTCTTTGACGCGCCCCCGGCGGGGCATGGACTCTTCCCGCCCGGCGCCGGACGGCGCCAAGTCCCCCGAAACGGCTCCGCCCCCACTACATGCGTCCCATCTCGCACATTCGCAACATCGCCATCATCGCCCACATCGACCACGGCAAGACGACCCTGATCGACTCGATCTTCAAGGGGGCCCACGTCTTCCGCGAGGGCGCCCGCGTCGAGGAACGCGTGATGGACTCGAACGTCCTCGAGAAGGAACGCGGCATCACCATCCGGGCCAAGCACTGCTCCGTGGAGTGGAAGGACTACCAGATCAACATCGTGGACACCCCCGGCCACGCCGACTTCTCCGGAGAGGTCGAGCGTGTGCTCTCCATGGTGAACTCCGTGCTTCTGCTCGTCGACGCGAACGAGGGCCCCATGCCGCAGACGCGCTACGTGCTCATGCGCGCCCTGCGCATCGGACTGCGCCCCATCGTGGTCGTGAACAAGGTGGACCGCCCGAACGCCGACCCCAAGCGCGCCCTCTCCGCGACGTTCGACCTCTTCATTGAACTCGGCGCGACCGACGAACAGGCCGACTTCCCGGTGCTCTACGGCTCGGGCCTCAACGGATGGCTCGTCAAGGACCTCGAGGCGGACTCGCGACGCGACACGATGGAGCCACTCTTCGAGACAATCATCGACCACGTGCCCGCCCCCTCAGGAGACCCCGACGCCCCCTTCCTCATGCAGATATCCACGCTCGCGTGGAGCGACTACGTGGGCCGCATCGGCTGTGGCCGCGTCCTCCAGGGCAGGCACCATCGCGGCCACCACATCGTCCGCACCACCACGCGCTGGAAGAACTTCGAACGCCAGGAGGGGGACTGGGAGGTCGTTGGCTCCACCAACGAGCGTTCCGCCCACTTATGGATGACGAAGGGCCTCGAACGCGAGGAGGTGGACGTCGTCAGCGCGGGCAACATCGTGTGGATTTCGGGCCCGGAGGACATCATGATCGGCGACACCTTCTCCTCCCCGGAAATCGCCAACCCCGCGCTGCCCCCTCTCGAGATCGAGGAGCCGACGGTCTCGATGTTCTTCCTCGTGAACTCGGGTCCCTTCGCCGGGCAGGACGGCAAGGCCTTCACCCTGCGCCAACTGCGCGAACGCCTCCACCGCGAACTGCGCGTCAACCTGGCGCTGCGCGTCGAGGAACTCCCCACCACGGAAGGCCTCAAGGTCTCCGGCCGCGGCGAGCTCCACCTCGCGATCCTCATCGAGGAAATGCGCCGCGAGGGCATCGAACTCTGCGTCTCCCGACCGGAGGTCATCACGCGCAAGACGGAGGACGGCGCCACCCTCGAACCCTACGAGCAGCTCCGCGTGGACGTCCCGGAGGAGTACCAGGGCGCCGTGATCGAGAAGCTCGCGCGCAGGCGCGGCGAACTCGTGAACATGGAAAACACCGGCACGGGCATCCTCCGCCTCGAGTTCCGCATCCCCACGCGCGGCCTCATCGGATACCGAAACGAGTTCCTCACCGACACGCGCGGACTCGGCATCATGTCCGCCAGGTTCACAGGCTACGGCCCGTGGGCGGGGGAGGTCGTCTCGCGCAACCGCGGATCGATGATCGCCACCGAGTCCGGAGAATCCACCAGCTACTCCCTCGAGAACCTCCAGATCCGCGGCCAGCTCTTCGTTTCCCCGATGGAGAAGATTTACGCGGGCATGATCGTGGGCGAGCACTCCCGCCCGGAGGACCTGCCCTGCAACCCCACCAAGAAGAAGGCACTCACGAACTACCGCTCCTCGAACAAGGAACTCGATGCGGGACTCGACACGCCGAGGCGGCTCACGCTGGACCAATCCCTCGAATGGATCGCGCCCGACGAACTGGTCGAGGTGACCCCCAAGCGCGTCCGCCTAAGGAAGTCCATCCTCGACCTTGAACAGCGCAAGGCGGCGGAGAAGAAGCTGGCGATGATGAGCGCCGCGAGGTAGCTCGCGCTTCGCCTTGCCGTGAGGCGTGCGTTCAAGTAGCGGTGGTGGTGAGATGACCGCTGAGGCACAGTCTTCCGCTCGGCCCAGCTCCAGGAGCCTTCCATTCTGGGTCTGGCTCACCATCCCGCTCTGCATACCCTGGGGCGTGGCGGCGATAGTTGCCGATGTCCTCGCTGCGATCACGTTGGGAGCAGATCGTGGGGCGAAGCCAGCGCGAGTCGGTGTGGATGCGGCGAGGCTCTTGGTGTTTGCGCTGACTCAGTGTGGGCTGATCGCTTCCTTCCTGCCCTATGCGGTACTCCTCACTCAACTCATCGCGCGTCGATTCCCAAATGCAGACTCTCCGATCGGTCTCGGCATCACGGCGTTGGTTCTGCTCGCCGTCTCTTGCTCCTACTCACTCCTCTGCCACACGAGCACCTACCGCGTTAACATTTCCGGCGGGGAAGTGCGTGTTAGGCAGTATTGGATAGGCGTGTGTGACGAGTTCCAATTGGTCTCTGTCACAGGTGTGCACGGACGGGCTTGGTTCATGGACTACTACGCCCGCCCGCTCTTCGTCGACGATGAGTGCATCGCCGCCTACTTCGGTGAAGAGTTTGGCGTGTCCCCGAATGCGGCGATTTCGGCTCGCCAACTCTATCCCCCCGCGCCCGCTGGCGACGACTAGATCACCGTGCGGGTCACGACCGATATCTGGCAGAAGGCGATCCAGACCGCTGAGCGCGTGCGAGTGGCCACCGAACCCGTCTCTGGCTCTACGTGCGGATGATTTGGGCTCCCTCCAAACTATCCTTAAGTCGAGTGCAGGGAGTGTTCCACAGGTCGGCCGGCACACCTGGGATTGACCCCAGCCATGCGATGGACGCTTCATTTTCGCTGAAGAACGCCGAATCCCGCCAACGGCGGGAGCGGGGGACCCGAGCAGTTGGGGCGTATCGCGATCCGCGTAGGGCAACTCATTCGGCCCGAGCCCGTCAGCTAACCTCGTAGGCGTCGAACGAGAGCACCTCCTCCCAAAAGGGGCACGGGCTCCGTCCGTCCACCATTGCGAGGTGCTCCATGAGCATCCAGGAAGAATCGCCGCGCGCACTCCACAACCGCCGCCGCACATCGATTGAGCCGTTCGTCGGGCGCAGTCGCGTCCTTTTCCGCAGGTTTGGAAGAGGCCTGTCCCGAATCCGCCCAACCCGACTCGTGCTCCTGGGCTACCTGTCCTACATCCTGATCGGTTGGCTGCTGCTCTGCGCGCCCTTCGCATCGCACGCACGCGCTGGCAGCGCGCTGGACCACCTGTTCACGGCGGCCTCCGCGGTCTCCACCACCGGCCTCACGACCATCGGCACGTCGGACAGCTACACATGGTTTGGCGAGTTCGTGGTGCTGGTACTGATCCAACTCGGCGGCGTGGGCTACATGACCGTCGGCAGCTTCATCATCATTGGGAGGACGCACCACCTGGAGGGCGCGAGGGAGGAGGTGGCGAAGGTCGTCTTCTCGCTCCCGGAGGGATTCGGCCTGCGCAGCTTCGTCCGGCAGGTCGTCATCTTTACCCTGGTCATCGAGTCCCTCGGCGCCGCGGCGCTTTATCCGATCCTGCTGGACGCCGGGGACCCGAGTCCCCTGTGGAGTGCCGTTTTCCACAGCGTCTCGGCCTTTTGCACGGCGGGATTCTCGCTCTACGGGGCGAGCTTCGAGTCCTTTGCCTCGAACTTCTGGCTGAACCTTGTCATCTCGATCCTCAGCATTCTGGGGGCGGTAGGCTTCATAGTTTGCGCCGACCTTTGGAACGTTGCTGCCCGAGGCGCGCGGGGCACCACGCTCACGACGCGCATCATCCTCTGGTTCACCTTCTGGCTGATTGCCGGTGCTTCGCTCATCCTCTTCGTGTGCGAGACTTCGCTATCGCACTTTCCCGCGGAGGACCGCATGGTCGCCGCCTGCTTCCAGGCGCTGTCCGCCTCGACAACCGTCGGCTTCAACACCGTCCCCATCGGCGGCATCTCCAGGGCTGGGCTGCTTGTTCTCATCATCCTCATGGTGATCGGCGCCTCGCCCTCCGGCACAGGGGGCGGCCTGAAGGTAACCACCGTGTCCGCCATGTTCGGCTACATGCGGGGCGCCAGTTCCGGTTCCATAGACGTCTCGTTTTGGGGAAGGATCATCCCGCGCCACCGACTCAGCACCGCTGTCGCCAATGTGGGTTTCTACTTCGTCACCCTGACCATCGGCAGCTGGGCGCTCCTTCTGGCCCAGCCGAGTCTCGCGTTCGACCAGGCGCTGTTCGAGGCCACCTCGGCGCTTGGCACCGTGGGATTGAGCATGGGTGTGACCGGCAGCCTTGGTGACCTCGGCAAATGGGTATTGATCATCCTGATGTATGTGGGCCGCGTCGGCCCTCTGACGCTCGGAGTCGCCCTCATGGGGACGCCTGAACAGCGGGAGCCAATCGTGCGCGCTGAGGATCTGGCGGTCTGACGAACCTTAGTCTTTCAGGCGCCTGCGAGTCCCTGCAGCCCGCATTCTCGGCCTCGACAAACGGTGGCGGCGCGAAGTCGAGCTGGCCTTGCTCGAAATCACGCCCAGCCCGACGGCGGGAAACCGCGATCCGGGGGGCGCTGAACTCTTTGCGACTCCACCGAAGGAACCTCTGAGGAAAGGAGGCGACCACGTGGGACCTCCTCCGGCGGAGGGCGCGGAGAAGGCACGCGCAGCCACCTCCCCACCACCAACCGGCCACGATAGTCCCACGCAGGCGCCAAGGCCCGAAGACCCCGGCCCCTGAAGTCCCACTCGAAACGAGTTGACGCGCCCTGCCCGGGGCGCGTTGACTCCTGCGCTTCGCCGGTGGGGCAACCATGGCCGCCCCCTGGCCCCAACTCTTCAGGAAGGAAACCCCAAGACGCCATGTACGCCGTTCTCCGCCAGGGAAACCACCAGTACCGCGTGGCTCCCGGCGACTCCATCGAAGTTCCCCTCATGGACGCGGAAGTTGGCACGGAGCTCACGCTCGAAAACGTGCTCGCCCTCCGCAATGGTGAGGATTTCCACGTCGGATCGCCGCTGGTATCCGGCGCCGCCGTGAAGGTCAAGGTCTCGCGCCACGCACGTGGCGAGAAGGTCCGCGTCTTCAAGTTCACGCGCCGCCACGGCGCCGAGCGCCGCAAGGGCCACCGCCAGGATTTCACCCAGCTCTACATCCGCGCCATCACGCTCAACGGCACGGATCTCACCCCCGCCACCAAGTAACAGGAGAGTCAACCCACCATGGCACACAAAAAGGGCGTCGGCTCCACACGCAACGGGCGCGACTCCAATTCCCAACGGCTCGGCGCCAAGGAACCGGACGGCAAGCTCGTCCCGGCTGGCTCCATCCTGATCCGCCAGCGCGGCAACCGCTGGTACCCCGGCAAGTTCGTCGGCCAGGGCCGCGACTACACCCTCTTCGCCAAGGAGACCGGCCGCGTCCGGTTCGAGCAGAAGAAGAGCGGACGCCGGATCGTCCATATCGTCCCCGAAGTCGCGGAGGCGTCCGCCTGATCCGAAAGGGTCCAGCGGGACAGGCTGAAACGATTAAGCGGCGGCTCGCACGAGCCGCCGCTTTCATTTTGATTGGGGCCGGTGCCAGCCGCGCCGTAGGACCCCAATCCCCGTAGCCCGCTCCATCCAATTCCCCTTCCCGACCCCGGAGGATTTCCCCGATGAAACCCACCGAAGTGATCCACATGGCCCATGAGAAAGGCGTGAAGTTCGTCGATCTCCGCCTTATGGACCTCCTCGGCACGCAGCAGCACTTCACCATACCCGTCCATGAGCTCAACGAGGAGCTCTTCGCCGACGGGCACGGGTTTGACGGGTCCTCGATCAGGGGATGGCGCGGCATCGAGGCGTCCGACATGATCGCGATCCCCGATCCCGAGACCGCCCTCATCGACCCATTCTCCCAGCAGCCGACGCTCGTGCTCGTCTGTTCCGTTGCGGACCCCCTCACGCGGGAGAAGTACAACCGCGATCCGCGCAACGTTGCGCTCAAGGCCGAGACCTTCCTCAAGTCCAGCGGCGTCGGGGAGGTCGCCTATGTCGGCCCGGAACTCGAGTTCTTCCTCTTCAGCGAACTGCGCTACAAATACGACCAGAACAGCAGCATGCACTTCGTCGACTCGCCGGAGGGCGTCTGGAACACCGCCAAGGATGACCGGCTCGACATGGGGCACCCGAACCTCGGCGGCAAGATCCGCAACAAGGAGGGCTACTTCCCCCTCCCCCCGGTTGATGCCCTCCAGGACATCCGCAGCGAGATGGTCCTGCGCATGATGGACGCCGGGATCGACATCGAGACGCACCACCACGAGGTCGCCACTGCCGGCCAGTGCGAGATCGACATGCGCTTCGACTCCCTCCTGCGCATGGCCGACAAGTCCGCCCTCTACAAGTACATCGTGAAGCAGGTCGCGCGCCAGCACGGGCTCGTGGCCAACTTCATGCCCAAGCCCCTGTTCGGCGACAATGGTTCCGGGATGCACACCCACTTCTCCATCTGGAAGGGTGGCAAGAACCTGATGGCGGGGGACAAGTATGCGGGTCTGAGCGAGTTCGCCCTCCATTTCATCGGCGGCATCCTGCGCCACGCGCGCGCCCTCCTCGCGTTCACGAACCCGACCACGAACAGCTACCGCCGCCTCGTGCCGGGCTACGAGGCGCCGGTCAACCTCGCCTACTCGGCCCGCAACAGGTCGGCGGCGATCCGCATTCCCGTCAGCCACACGAGCGAGAAGGCCCGCCGCGTCGAGTTTCGCTGCCCGGACCCCCTCGCCAACCCCTACCTCGCGTTCTCGGCGATCCTCATGGCCGGCATCGACGGCGTCCTGAACAAGGTCGATCCCGGACCGGCCCTCGACAAGAACATCTATGACCTCCCGCCGGAGGAGGCCGCCATCGTCCCGAAGGCATGCGGCTCCCTCACGGAGTCCATCGAGGCCCTCGAGGAGGACCACCAGTTCCTCCTCCGTGGCGGCGTCTTCAGCGAGGACCTGATCTCGACCTGGATCGAGTGGAAGACTAAGAACGAAATCGATCCGATCAGGATTCGTCCACACCCCTACGAGTTCTTCATGTACGCGGATGCCTGATGCAGGGGACCGGAGGTCGGAGGCCGGGGGCCGGTTGCTGATCGAGGGGTCGGTTCCCCGCCCCCGATCCCCGGTCCCCGCTTTCCAGCCTACCCGGCCGACTTGTGGGTGGAAGGATCCTGCGAGGAAGGCCGGTGGTCCGGGAAGGCCACGGCGGGGAGCAGCGCCTGAAGGCGCGAGAGGGCGCTGTACAGGTTGAACGCCATGTGGTCGGACTCGAGCGTCACGCGCGAGCGCTGGACGCTCATGCGCGAGTGGAACGGGCGCGCGAACCACGCCTCCTGCAGGAGCGATGCACCGTCGAGCAGGGTGCGCGTCGTGCCGAGCAGCCCGCGCGCCGCGTTGAAGTCGTCGCAAAACGGCGCGTTGGGCGCCGCCTCCCGCACCCACTGCACCACCTTTGCCATCATTGGCGCCGACGTGGCCGTCCGTCCGGGATAGAGGCGCGCAAAGTCGAACGTATCCTCGGCGATCCGGTAGAATCCCCGCTCCCCGACGGCGTGGATGTCGAGCACCTGGGCCGTCTTCGACGAAGTCGTCTCCCGATAACTCGATACGGAGCCGAGCAGCGGGTCGGACTGGTCGGTTTCGCGAACCACCTGCGACTTGAGCTGCGCGCGAACCAGCAGGAAGATGGACTTCACCGCAATCGCGGCCGTGGATCCGTCGGCGAGTTCGGCGTCGAACCCACCCTTGGCGGGGGAGAGGAGCCGGACCTCCCGCGGCTGGAGCGATGCCAGCACCTGCTCCGATACCGAGAAGGCCACCATGCCCCCCTCACGCAGCCTTTGGGACGCGCGCTCGGCCGCATCGACCGACTTCTCACGCCGGAGGATGAGGGGCGAAGGCACCATGAGCTTTTGGCGGCTCGAGTAGGGATCCAGCTCAAGCTCCGCCGCGAGCGCGTCGATCATCGCCGGCGTCGGCGGCACCAACTGGCGGCCGAGCACCAACCAGGCACCCTCCGGGCTTGTCACTGCCATCCGCGGCCTCCGGCGTCGAGCGCCAGTGCAGGAGTCGCGTTGATCCTAAGTCCCGTGGCATGGCCGGAGTCTAGGAGTACTCCCCCAAGCCCGCCGATCATCGCCGCGTTGTCCGTGCAGAACTCGGGCTCGGGGATCGCCACCGCCGGAAACTCCGCGCGGAAGCGGGCGCGCACGGCGCTGTTGCAGGCGACCCCCCCCGTGACCGCGAGCCGGTGCGCCCCCCGCGAGCGCATCGCGCGGCGTGCCCGGTCGAGGAGGACATCCACCGCGGCCGCCTGGAACGACGCGCAGATGTCCGCGAGCCTGGCGGGGTCGGAGGCGAATGCTCCCGGCCCGCCCCCCTGCGCCACCGCGCGCGCCACCGAGGTCTTCAATCCCGAGTAGGAGAAGTCGTAGCCGACGGTTCCGCCGAGCGGGCGCGGAAAGTCCCAAGCCCTCGGGTTGCCGCCCTCTGCGGCACGGTCGATCAACGGCCCGCCGGGGTAGCCGAAGCCGAGCAGCTTCGCCACCTTGTCGTACGCCTCGCCCACGGCATCGTCCAGCGTCTCGCCGAGCGTTTCCAGCGCGTCGGGTGCATTCACAGCGACGATGCTCGTGTGGCCTCCGCTGACTGCGAAGGCGATGTAGGGCTCGAACTCGACCTCCGAGTCCGTCCGCCGACCCCACGCATCCGTTTCCCGCCCGATCCACGGACTGTAGAGGTGACCCGCGATGTGCTGCACCGCGACGATGGGCTTTCGGTGGGCGGCCGCGAGGGACTTGGCCGCCTCCACCCCAACCAGAAGGCATCCGACGAGCCCGGGTCCCTTGGTGACCGCGATGGCGTCCACCTCCCCCATGCCAATTCCCGCGTCGGAGAGGGCGCCCTCGATCATGGGAATCACCGCCTCGACGTGGGCCCGGCTTGCCACCTCGGGGACGACGCCCCCATATCGCGCGTGCAGCGCGACCTGAGAGGCTATGCGGTTGGACAGGACGCGCCGGCCGTCGGCGACCACCGCCGCCGCCGTCTCGTCGCATGATGTCTCGATCCCAAGGACCAGCATTGACTCACCTGTCCCCCATAGGCGTCCCCAGGGAACTGCGCCGCAGCGCGCTCTGGCTCTTCCTCGCGACGCTCCTGGCGGTGGCGTCCGTCCACCATCCCGCCGCCGGCTGGAACGTCAACACGCGACTGAACCTGATCCTGGCCGTCGTCCACAAGGGGACGTTCGCCATCGATTCGTGGCACGACGTTCCCCCGCACGAGACCATGGACAAGGCCTTCTACGAGGGGCACTTCTACAGCGACAAGACGTTCGGCGTCTCGCTCCTGGCGTTGCCGCCGGCCTGGCTGCTCACGCGGGGGGACGCCCCGCTGCCGATCCACATGCTGCACTACGTGCTTCGGGTCTGGGCGGTGGGCCTCCCCGCGGCGGCCAGCGTCGCCCTGCTCTACCTGATCCTCGCCCGGATGGGCGCGCCCCCGCGCCGCGCCCTGTTCGCGGCCTCGGCGGGTTGTCTGGGCAGCATGTGGTTCGGCTACGCCACGCTGTTCATGCCCTATGCCCCGGGGATCGCCTGCCTGCTGGCCGCGCTCCACATTGTGCTGTGGCCCTCGCGCGAGCGCCTGGAGCAGCGCGAGTGCGCGGCGATCGGATTTCTGCTCGGCTACGCCCTCCTGTGCGACCTCGTGTTCAACATCGCCGTGGCCGGGGTGGGAGTCCTCGCGCTGCTCAGGCTCCTCGACCAGGCCGGATTTGCAGGATTGCGCTCCTTCGCGGAGATGCGCGGGGAGTCCACGCCCCCGGGCCGGGCGGCACGGCTGGCCTTCGTGATGGCACTGTTCTTCGCGGCGCCTCCCGGCCTCTTCGCTGCATACTGCCATCACATCTTCGGCACGCTTTCGCTGCCGTACCAATTCGAGGTCCTCGACGAGTTTCGCGAGGGCATGGCGCGCGGCATCATGGGCGTGGGCACACCGGACCTGTCGGCGCTCCTCCACATCATGGTGCACCCGTATCGGGGACTCTTCTTTTGGACTCCCATGTTCCTCGTCGGCGCGGTGGGGTGCGCGCTGGGCACGCGCTCGATGGGCAAGCGCCGCCTCCTGGGATGGACCGGCCTGGCCATGCTCGGCGGCTACCTGTTGTTCAACGCCGGGTATTACATGTGGTGGGGTGGATGGGCGATGGGGCCGCGCTTCATGCTTCCGGCCGTCCCGTTCCTGGTCATGGGCGTGGGGGAGTTCCTACGCGCACCCAGCGAGATGAAGGGCGCACCGCAACCCACCTGGGCGGAGGTCCACGGTTGGCGCATCACCCTCGTGGCCGGCCTGATTGGCGTCGCCCTCAGCATGCCCGTTTCCCTTGTCGATCCGCAGGTCCCCGGGCCCTCCCCCTCGCAGGAGGTTCGCATCACCCAGTTCGAGTTCCTGCGCCGCTTCTATGCCCTCCAGGTGACCACTTTGGTGCCGGACCGGCTGGAGGGAAAAGTGCTCACGGCCTCGAAGCCGCGCGCGCTGGCATCCCTGCTCCTCTCGGTCGGGCTCCCACTCGGACTGCTTGTGCTTGGGTGGCGGGCTGCGCCGGAAAAGTCGCCCTTTGCGCGCGTTGGGTTCCCGCTCCGGACCGTGGACGGATCCCTCCGGCCCCAGCCCGGCTGACCTGATGCTCAGCCCTCGGCCGGGCTCACGAGGCGGATGTTCTCGGAAGTCGACTCGGCGAGCGCCTCCATCCGCGCCATCTCGTCCGCCCGTGCGTTCACGTCTTCCTTCACATCAGGCAGGTTGACCGCCACGCGCTCGATGATCTCGCGGATGGACTGAAGCTGGCGCGCGAGTTCGACCTTCTCCGACTCGATCTCGGGATCGACGCCCCCTCCGCTCGGCGCGCGCAGGTTGAGGCGCTGCATGAGGTCGCGGAAGGTCTGGATGCTCTCGCGCTGGCGCTTGTTCAGCAGGGCGAGTTGCCTGCGCAGCGCGAGCACCAGGTCCAATCCGCGGTAGAGTTCCTCCTCCACCATCAGCGCCGGGACGTTCTCCGCCTGCGGGGGCTGCGATGGCAGCTTGGGCACGCCCTCGGACGATACGCCCGCCGCCTTCACCGCTGCTATCTGCTCCGCGAGAATCTGCGACTGCGTGCCGAGCCGTCTCGCCAGGGTGAGCACGCGGCGGGGGAGCATGGGCGTCCCCGCCGGGTCCGACGCCTGCCCGGCGAAGGTCTGCGTCTCCGCCTCGTCGGCGGTGGCGCCGTGGGCGGCGGCGGGGACGGGAGTGCGCTCGTTGTGCGAGTCGAAGACCGGCTCCTGATCCTCCGGTCCGCCCTGCCCGACCATCGCCTCCTCGAAGGGAGTGTAGAGCGGGGTCTCCTCCGACATTGCGGGGGTGGTGATCGGCGTCGGGGTTTCGATTCCGCGCGGGGGAAAGTTGAGCTGGGTCGTCGCGTCGTCGGACAGGAATGTGGTCGGGGGCATTGCCCTCGAGGTGGGCTCGGGCTGGTACTCCCCCGCGGCGGCGCGGCGTACCGGCTTGCGCGCCGGGCGCGGGATGCGCACCTGCCGCGCGGCCTCCATCTCCTCGGGGGGAATCTGCCCGACGAACTCCTCGGGCAGGTCCTTCAGGGAGATCATCTCCTCAGTCGCCGCCAGTGCTGCCTGGGCCGTCACGAGGAGCAGGTCCTCCGCGTTGCCGGGCCAGCTCCAGTGCCTGAAGAGGGCGAGAACCTGCGCGTCCGCGCCGGTCACCTTGCAGCGCCCCGTCTCACGGGCCCGCGAGATTGCATAGCGCACGAGGGCGGGGATGTCCTCCGGGCGCTTGCGCAGCGGCGGGATCACGATCTGCCGCGTTTCGAGGAGCTCCTTGAGCTCCGGCAGGACCGTCCCCGTGCGCAGGCCCGCCAATTCCTCGAGGGTCTGGCTCGTCAGCAGCACGATGCCCATGTTCGGGCAGTCCACCGTCTGGCCGCTGAGCGGATCGACGAACACCCCGTGCGACGCGATCTCGACGAGCGTGTACTGCATGTCGATGGGGATCTCGCGCTGAAGGACGAGGACCAGCGTCCCCTCGCGGCACATCTCGGCGTGCTGGAGCAGCTCCGGGGGCAGCTTCCACGAGACTCGGAGCCGCCCGAGGGGCTTCGACGCGCGCTGGCTGTGGTGGTGGAGGAGCTTCGCGGCGAGAGACTTTTCTGATCCTCGTTCTCCGGAAAGAAACACCAAACCGTTTGTCGACGCGTACTCGCGAATGGTCCGGTTGATCCGCTGGATGGCAGAGGAAATGCCGGGCAGGGAGTCCTCCCCCACGCCGGGCGGACCCGGTGGGCGCTGGGTGCTGTCGGCGGCTGTGGCGTCCATGTCCTCGCTGGGTGCGCGATCCGTGACTGGGCCGGGGCTGCCCCAATTATCACCAGATTGCCGAATCCTCGGCGCCACGGCGCAAGAATCACCGCCGGGCACCTGATTCATCAATTCCCGAACGCCGTAGCGGTCAACAAGGAACCCGGATTCCCACGCTCGACCGCGGAGGAATCCGGGATTCCCCACCCCCTACCACTCCCCCCCGTCGTCCTCCCAGGGGCGCCTGCCCTGCTCCGACCGGTCGAACTCCCTGAGGATGCCCTCGATCCTCTCCCGCAAGCCTTCCTCCGTCAGGTTGGGCCGTTCGAGCTGAAGGTCCACCTGCGTGCGCGCGAGCTCGAACTTGGAGAACAGCACCTCCCGGGGGCTCAGCCGCATCGAGGAAAGCCACTCCTCCACCGCCTCATGGCCCACGCCATAGTAAGCCGCGACGTGCCGCACGTTCGGGAACCGGTACCTGCCCTCGGGATCGAATCCCAGGTAGTAGAAGCCGAACAGCTCGGCCCGGCTCGGGCGGGGGCGGTCCGGGTTCACTTCTCGATCACCCGCCGCAGTTCCATCATGCCGAAGTTGTCGTACTCCTCGTCCAGCAGCCCCCGTATGATCGGCTCCGCCTCGGAGACCCTGTGCAGCCGGGCGAGCGCAAGCGCCCGTGCCTCCCGGCAGGCGTCTGCGGTCTCCAGCATGGAGGCGTCCCGTGTGCGGCCCTCGGCCGCCTCGTAGTCGCGGCGCGCCCCCTCGGCGTCGCCGGCCAGTGCCAGCCGGTCCCCACGGCCGATGTACTGTAGAGCCAACTCCGCCGCGAGCTCCGACTCGCGCTTGACCGACTCCCGGGAGAGGCCCTCGAGGAGCGCGATCGTCGCGTCGGAGTCGATGTCCTGCGATGACGGCGCAGCGGCCCGCTCAAGGCACAGCCGCCGAAGCCGTTCGCACATGGCGGCGTCGATGGCGAACTCCCGCGTTTCCGCGTTGGCGGCCAGGTCCCTGAAGGTTGCACGGGCCCTCTCGGCGAGATCCGCCCCGAGCCTGGGATCCCCGCGCATGCAGTGGAAGTTCGCCGCAAAGGTCTGCGCAACCGCCCGGTCGCGCCTGAATGCAAGAGTCTCCGGGGATGCCTCGACAAGCTCGTCCCGATAGCGCAGGGACTCCTCGAAGTGGGCCGCAGCCTCCGCAACGCGGGCCACACGCGCCTCCGCCTGCGCCAGCCTGAGCGTCGCAACCGCCCACTCCCGGAGCCAGCGCACGTTTCGCTGTCCGCTCTCCAGCAGCGGCCGCAGCGTTGCGCGCACCTCCTCCTGCCGCCGGATCACGTCATCCCACTCCCGACGCGCCTCGTGGACCTGTGCCAGGTATGCGCGACTGACCGCGAGGTTGGAACGGAACGCCGCGTTCTGTGGATCGCGTTCCACCAGCGCCAGCAGGACGCGCTCGAATTCACGGAACTCGGCCTCCGCCTCGTCCACTTTTCCCGCCGAGAGCAGCATGGAGCCGACGCTCGAATGGCTCACGCCCAGGTTCAGTTGCCAGTCGGAATTGGTCGGGTCGCTTGCCGCGAGGCGCTTGAAGGTGTCACGGCAGCGCTGGAAGTTCTCCAGCGCCGAACCCGCATCACCCTCAGCTTCCTCCGCCTGCGCCAGCACGTTCTGCGTGATGGCCAGGTTGCGCATCATCTGCGTGTCCTTGGGGTCGCGCTCCAGCATTCGCTCCCGGTTGGCCACGAGCTCCTGGAATGCCTCGAGTGCCGCCCGCGATTCGCCGCGCAGGTTGCGGATGTTGCCGAGGAAGTAAAGGCGCGTGGACTCAACCTCGGAGAGGACGCGGTCCCCCGGGTGTGCCGCGAGGGCCCCCGCCACAATCTGTGCGGGCTCCTCATAGGCCTGCTGCGCGCCCGCGAGGTCCCCCTTCAGCTCGCGGATCCTGCCCAACTCCAAGAGGGCGCCCGTCCATACTGGGACCCAATCCTTGGCTGGGGCCCCAAGTTCCCCAGCGCGTGCGGTGCGGGCCGCCGCAGCCTCGAAGTGGGGACGCGCTTCGTCGAGCTTTCCGCGCGCCCGGGCGACGTCGGCGAGCCCCTTCTCTGCGAGGCCCACGGTCAACTCACCGGCGGCGGTCTCGCCAAGTGCCGCGACTGCGTCGCCGGCCATCCGCAATGCTTCACGGTACCGTGCCTCCGCCTCGGCCGTGCCCTCCTGCGCGAAGCTGATCTCTCCAACCTGGTAGGTTGCCCGGGCGCGCCTCAGGTCCACCTGGGGGGAACGTTCTGACGCCGGCAGCCTTTCGTAGTATGTGAGGGCCTGCCTGCCGACCGAGTTCAACACGTCCAGCCTACCGATCGGGCGGAGGCTTTCCCCAAGGTCGGCGAGCATGAAGTTGATGAGCCCCTCCGCGTCGGCACGTGCGGCGCCCGCCCGCGCGACCTCGGCGGCGAGCCGCTCATTCGCGGCCATCTGGTCCGCGTAGTGCTTGGCGATGAGGAGCGCAAGAACCAGCGTCAGGAATCCGGCGCCCCCGACCGCCAGCCGCCTTTGGCGCTCGCGCCGCGCCTGCTGGGCCTCCCGGGCGTCGATTTCCAGCAGCAGCTCCGCCCGCCGCGCGGCAACCTCGATGCGATCGGCCTGCACCCGGGCAAGCTTGAGGTCGCCATTGGCGAGCGCCGACCGTGCGAATGCCGTCAGGGTCCGCTCCCGCAGTCCGGGCAGTTCGGGGTTGGCGACCCAAAGCGCCCGCGCGTTCCCGAGCGCCTGCATGATCTCGTTCAGCTCGCCGTAGCTGCCCTCCGCGTTCTCCAGCCGCGCGGCGGCATCGCGCACGAGGCCCGCCGACTCGCGGCGCTTGCTTGAGCCGCTCAGGTAGTCCGTCAGTTCGTCCACGAAGGCGCGCGCCGAAGGCACGCGGTCCCCCGGGTCTGCGGACATCGACATCATCGCAAGCGAGGCGAGCTGCTGTGGCACAAGCCGGTCCGGTGCGCGATCCCCCGGCGGCTGGATGTCCGCAGTCATGGCCCGGAAGTAGGAAGCACCCGCCGAGGGCGCCTGGTGCGGCGCGGTTCCGGTCAGAAGGTAGTAGAGCGTTCCACCCAGCAGGAACACATCCGTCCACGGGCCGATCCTGGCCGCGGAACGCTCGGTCTGCTCCGGAGCCATGAACGCCGGCGTCCCCGCGGGACTGCTCGCGTTTCCCAGGTCGCACACGAACTCGCTTCCCGCGATGCCGCCCCGGCTCGATTCGAGGCGGTCGCGGTCAAACGCCACGGCGAGTCCCCAGTCCATCAGGAGCACCTCGCCAAACTCCCCCACCATCACCTGCGACGGCTTCAGGTCGCGATGCGCCACCCCGCGCGAGTGGGAGAAGGCCACGGCCTGCCCCACGCCGATGAGGACCGACAGGTGCTTGGCGAGGAAGTCCTCCACCCCCATCGCCACAAAGTCCTCCGCGAGGATCGAGTCCCATGGACGGCCCCGGACGAGCTTCATCGCGAGGACCTGCCGGCCATCCGAGTCGCGCCCAAGGTCGTGGATCGGCACGATGTTCGGATGTTCGAGGTTGGCCGCCGTGAAGGCCTCCTGCCGGAACGAGGCGCGGAGTTGTTCCGACTCGTCGGGGCTCTCTGACGCACGGCGCTCGATGTCCGGGCGGAGCCGCTTCACCGCCACGAGGCGTGCGAGGCTCGACTGCTCCGCCTCCCAGATCTCCCCGAAGCCGCCCCGCCCGATGATGCGGCGAAGCCTGAACGTGATGTCCCCCGGCGCCGGGGGGGTCAGCGGCGGCGAGATCACTCGCACCGCCGAGTCGGAGGAGCCATCCTCCCTGGGGATGAAGAAGCCCGCCGTGACGTTTTCGTCCCCCTCGAAACCAGCGCCGCCCAGGTCGCGGAAGCTCGCGGTCTGCGACGGATTGAACGTCGCCATCGAGTCGGCCGGGAATCCCGCGGGAATCTCCACGCCCGCCCGGTCGACGGGCAGGCCCATCGTCTCGCCGGAGGCGGAATCCCCGGGCATCGGAGGGCGCGGCGCAGCCATGGGGGCGAGTCTCCGGACCCGGGCCACGGACGCAATGGGGGAGGAACGCGCCGCCGAAGCTTCCAACCAAATCGCGCGTAGTGTCACCAATCTCAGCATCGTGAAGGCCCGCTGCGCACCCAGAACCTCCAGGAACCAACGCACGCATGCTCAAGATCAGCCGGCTGGTGAAGGTCTATCCCGGGCCCGTGGCGGCCCTCCAGGGCGTCGACCTGGAGGTGCCCGTCGGGATGTTTGGACTCCTGGGGCCCAATGGTGCCGGAAAGTCCACATTGATGAAGATCGTCGCCGGCTTGCTCGAGGCGACATCCGGAGCCGTCACACTCGACGGGGAGGACACGCTCGGCCGGCCGGAGCGCCTTTGGCCTCGGCTCGGCTATCTGCCGCAGGACTTCGGGTTCTATCCTCACCTCTCCGGCGCCGACATGCTGGATTTCCTCCTGCGCCTCAAGGGCGTGGAGGCTCCCCAGGGCCGCAGGCAGCTCGTCGCCGAGCTGCTTGAGCGCGTGAACCTGACGTTCGCCTCGAAGCGCAAGGTCTCGACCTACTCCGGCGGCATGCGCCAGCGCCTCGGCATCGCGCAGGCACTCGCCGGGAACCCCCGGCTCATCATCGTGGACGAGCCCACCGCGGGACTCGACCCCGAGGAGCGGCTCCGCTTCTACCGGCTCCTAGCGGAGCTCGCGCAGGACCGCATTGTGCTTCTCTCGACGCACATCGTGGAGGACGTTGCGACGCTCTGTCCCCGGTTCGCGATGATCCGCGCGGGTCGCGTCGTCGCGAACACGACCCCGGGCGAGGCGCGCCGCGCGCTCGAGGGCACGATCTTCGAGGGCGAGGCGGACAACAGCGCGCTCGCCCGGCTGCGAGAGTCGCACACGATCACCGCCGCCATCCTCGTCGAGGGGCGCAACCGCGTCAGGGTCCACGTCCCCGATGGCAACGTGCCGCAGGGCTTCGAGCCGTCACGTGCCACGCTAGAGGATGTCTACATGCTGGCCACGAAGTCCGAGGCCCCAGCCGCACTCGCGGTCTAGTCCCCACACACGCACCCGGAGCAACAGCGCATGAACCCCGCGCGCCTGCGGCACATCTTCAGCCTCGAGTTCCTCCACCACGTGAGGCGCCCGATGTTCTGGGTGCTGGTTTTCCTCGTCGGGCTCACATGCTTCGGCCTCTCCCGGGGCAGCGTCACGATCCAGGCCGGCGACTCCGCGGTCGGTGGCGAGAAGGCGTGGCTGACGTCCGAGCACTCAAACGCCCTTGTCCAGTCCATCTTCACGCTGATCTACTTTGCATTCTTCATCTCGGTGGCGGCGGGCCTCTCGCTGCCAAGGGACGAGGATCTGCGCGTGGGGGAAGTGCTGCACGCGACCCCCCTGACCCCGCGGGAGTACATTTGGGGGAAGTTCGGCGCCGTCCTCGCCGCCTACCTGCTCGTGCTCCTGGGCCAGTCGCTGTTTAGCATGTTCTTCCTCCACGCCCTTCCGAACCCGAGCGCGGACAAGGTCATCGGCCCCTTCTCGCCGGTGAACTACCTGCGCCCCGCGCTCGCATTCGGGCTTCCGATGATCCTGTTCGTCGCCGGGGTGACCTTTGCCACGGGCGAGTTCACCCGGCGGCCCGCGGTCGTCTTCCTGTTCCCCATCGCGTTGATGATGATCCTCGCCTTCTTCGTCTGGGAGTGGGCGCCGAGCTGGCTCGACCCGAGGATCAACACGCTTCTCGGCTGGATCGATCCCGCGGGTTACCGTTGGCTGAACGAGAACCACCTGAAGGTCGACCGGGGGGTCGCCTACTACAACTCACAGCCCGTGGCCTATGATGCGGGCTTTGTGGCGAGTCGGCTGGTCTACTGCATGGTCGGGGTGGGGGCGGTGTTCCTTGCGGAGCGTCACTTCCGGCGGCGCATCCGGGGAAGCGCAGCAGGAACCGTCGGACGCGCGGCCCCGGCGCAGTCGAACGCGCCTCCCTCGTCCCCGGGCCATGCGACGCCCGGCCTGTCCACCCTCGGCATGGCGGCCCGTCCCATCGGCTGGCTCGCGGAGGCGTTCCACGTCGCGCGCTTCGAGTTCCGCGGGCTCATCGGCTCCCCGGGCATGTTCCTGTTCATACCCGTGATCCTCCTCCAGACCGTCCCCGACGCCTACGCGAGGCCGGGCGCGCTCGGCACGTTCTCGCTTGTGACCTCCGGAACGTACGCGGCCGGCTCCATGAACGTTCTCGTGGTCTGCATCAGCCTGCTCCTGCTCTTCTACACGGCGGAATCGCTCGACAGGGAGCGGGCAACGGGAATCTGGCCGCTGGTGCATGCGACCCCGATGCGTGCTGCGGCATGGCTGACGGGGAAGTCCATCGCAAACACATTCGTGGCATTCAGCGTCCTCGCAGGCGCCTTCCTGGGCTTCCTCGTGCTGCTGGCCATACAGGGGAGCGGCCGGGTGGAGCCGGCCCCCTTTGGGCTCATCTGGATCGGCCTCATGGGGCCGACCTTCTTCGCCTGGACGGCGTGGGTGATGCTGCTCCTCGCGGCGACAAGGTCCAAGTACATGACCTATGCGCTGGCGCTCGCGACCATGATAGCCACGGGCTGGCTCAGCACGCGCGGGGGCATGAACTGGGTGTACAACTGGAACCTGCTGGGCGGGGGGCGCTGGACGGACCTTGGCCTCCTCGAGCCCAACCTGCGCGCGACAGTGCTCAACCGTCTGCTGTGGACGACGATGGGGGGGCTGTTCATCGCCATGACGGTCCGCATCTTCGAGCGGCGCGAGTATGACGCCACGCGGATTGTCCACAGGCTCTCCCCCCGCGAGCTGTGGCGCTCGTCGCGCATGCTCCTGCCGGTGGCCGCGGTGCCGGCCGTACTCGCTTGCTACATGGCCATCTCGATAGCGTCGGGGCCGGGTGGGAAGCGCCGCGAAAACATCGAGCGCGACTACTGGCGCCAGAACATCTCGACCTGGAAGGACGCGCCGAAGCCCGCCATCCGGCATGTGGATGCCGAACTCGTGCTCGATCCGCCGGAACACGCGTTCCGCCTCTCCGGGACCTATGAGCTTGCCAACATCAACGACGAGCCCCTGCGGCAAGTGGCCCTCACCGTCGGTCCCCACATCAGCGACCCCAAGTGGACCCTGAATGGCGCCGAGGTGAAGACCGAAAACCGCACCGGGCTCCACGTCTTCACCCTCCCCGAACCCCTCGCACGCGACCAGCGCATCACCATCGGCTTCAAGTACGAGGGCACCTATCCCGACGGCATGTCCAAGAACGTGGGCGGCGCATCCGAGTTCATCCAGCCGTCCGGCGCGGTGATCCAGGGCTGGAGCCCGTCGGTGTTCCCGGTGGTCGGCTGGCTGGACGGGCTGGGAGTCGAGCCCGGCGAGAATGACTACGAGCCGCGCGTCTATCCCGAGGACTACTGGAAGGAAACGGTCAAGGCGGCTTACGGATCCCCTCTTCCATTTACCACACGGATTCGGGTCGATGTCCCGGAGGAGTACCGGGCGAACTCGAATGGGGACCTGGTTGGGGAGTCGGTCGCCAACGGTCGGCGCGTCGCCACGTGGCAATGCGACCATCCCATCATGATGTTCAACGTGATAGCTGGAAAGTGGGACGTCGCACGGGGCGAGGGAGTCGCGATCTTCCACCACCCCGGCCACGCACGGAACGTTCCCGAGATGCTGCGCGCGCTGGAAGGTGCACGGCGCCACTACTCGGAGTGGTTCTACCCCTATCCATGGAAGGAGCTGAAGCTGTCGGAGTTCGCCTCGCTGGCGAGCTACGCGCAGGGGTTCGCCACCAACATCACGTTCTCGGAGAGCATCGGGTTCCTGACGCGGAGCAGTCCCAAGTCGCGGGCGGCGTTCTCCATCGCGGCGCACGAGGCCGCGCACCAATGGTGGGGCAACACCCTGGTGCCCGGGGAGGGACCCGGCGGCAACATCCTCTCAGAGGGCATGGCCCACTTCTCGACCATCCTGCTCACGGGGGAACTCCTCGGGGAACAGGCGCGCATCGAGTTCTGCAAGCGCATCGAGGAGAGCTACAATGAGTCGCGCGTCGTGGACTCGGAGCGTCCCATGGTCCGCATCATGGGGGACAAGGACGGGGACACGACCGTCATGTACGACAAGGGCGGGTTCGTCTTCTACATGCTCCACAGGCTCATGGGACGCGAAGCCAACTTCGCCGGACTCCAGGCCTTCATCCGCAACCACGAGCAGAATCCCGACCACCCGCTGCTGGAGGACTTCGTCGAGGAGATGCGGCCATTCGCGCCGGACCCCGCGGCGTACGACGCCTTCATCCGGCAATGGTTCTTCGCCACGACAGTTCCCATGTACCAGATCAGCGACGCCAGGGTTGAGCGAAGCGGCGACACGTGGATCGTCACCGG
>CAZUCD010000005.1:1054-49653 GCA_964618855.1 uncultured Candidatus Sumerlaeota bacterium | reverse complement strand
AGCCCCATCCAGAAGGCCGAAAAGTTGCCGGCGACGAGGCCCGAGAGAATCGTGAGCGACGCGCCGCCCTCTCGGGAGCTGTCCACGATCTCCGCGACGTGCTTCGACTTGAGCGAGGTGAACACCATCGTCAGGAAGGGAATGAGCGCGCCCGCGATCGTGCCGCAGGAGATGATCAGCGAGAGCTGCCACCATAGCTTGTCCTGGCCGTAGGCGCCGGGAAGGGCGTGGAGCATCAGCCACGACATGGCGAACGTCACGACAATCGAGATGCCCGAGGTGAGGTTGACGAGCATGTGGAGGGGCTTCTCGAAGTCCATCTTGTCCACGCCGCCGAACTTCGCCCGGGTGAGGGCCGCGTTGATCTGGTAGGAGAGGAGCGAGGTGATCACCATCATCACGCGCATGGAGAAGATCCAGACGAGGAGGGTCGCCTGGAGCTCGGTGTGGGCGCCCATGGCGAGCGCGATGAACATGATGAGCGCGACGCCCGTGACGCCGTAGGTCTCGAAGCCGTCGGCCGTCGGGCCAACCGAGTCGCCTGCGTTGTCGCCCACGCAGTCCGCGATGACGCCCGGGTTGCGTGCGTCGTCCTCCTTGATCTTGAAGACGATCTTCATCAGGTCGGAGCCGATGTCGGCGATCTTCGTGAAGATGCCGCCGCAAATGCGGAGCACCGACGCGCCGAGGGACTCGCCGATCGCGAAGCCCACGAAGCAGGCGCCCGCGACGTCGTTCGGCATGAAGAGCAGGATGATGAGCATCATCACCAGCTCGACGCAGATGAGCAGAAGGCCGATGCTCATGCCCGCGAGGAGGGGGATCTCGAGGACCGGAAGCGGCTTGCCGCGCAGGGCGCCGAACGCCGCGCGTGCGTTGGCGAGCGTGTTGATCCGCATGCCGAACCACGCCACGCCGGCGGAGCCGAGGATTCCGAGCACCGACCAGAACAGGATCAGCAGGACCTTCGGCAAGGCCATGTCCATCAGGAAGAAGAAGTAGACGAAGATGACCGCGCCGATGAGCACCTGAAGGATGCCGAGGAGCTTTGCCTGCGTGACGAGGTACGTCTTGCAGGTGGCGTAGATCAGCTCCGACACCTCGGTCATCGACTTGTGCGCCGGCATGTTGCCGACCCGCTTGGACTGCATCAGGCCGTACAGGCAGCCGAGGATGCAGACCGCAAGGCCCGCGTAGAGGATGTTGATGCCGTGGACTTCGGTGCCGAAGAAGTCAAAGACGGACTTAGAAAGATCGGGGAGGCGGACTTCCGCCTCGCCACCCGCGAGCGCCGTCGAAAACCCGGCGACGAGCATGACCGCAAGGAGCGCGGCAAGCCGCGTCCACGGTCGTCTGGTGCCTGAAATCATCCAAGGACTCCTGAGAGAATTGCAGCCATCGCCGCGTGCCAGTCCCCCCCGCGTTCGACGCAAAATGCTCCACGCCCGGGGGCCGAAAGGAACGCGGCCCCCGCTCAAGCCAGGGGGTATGCAGGCGGGCAGGAATGGTCCCGAGCGGCATCGGACTGGCGCAAGGGCAGGTTTTGTGAAAAAAGGAACAATGTTTAGGATAGTGAACGCACCCTCGCGGGCGTTGTCCCGCCTCTCCTACGGCGCCAGCCCCGCACGCGCGGCGGCGGCCTCGACCTCGTGCAGCTTGTAGCCCTGCCCCCGGAACCAGTCCCGCAGTTGCCTGCCTTCCTCCAATCTCTCCATGTCGAAGAGGGCGACGGCGAACCAGGCCTTGGCCCATGTGGGAAGCCCATCCCCCGCCGCCTCGAATGCGCCGCATGCGGTCTTTCGGTTCGCGGCCGCCTCCTCCGCCAATCCCGCGCGGTCCTGAATGCCTGCCATGCGCACCAGGGCAACCGCGTGCCCGATGCGCCAACTGGGATTGCGGGGGTTGGCCTCCGCCAACTCGCGCATGATCCGTTCAGCCTCGGCAAGGGTGGCGAGGGCGCCTTCCACATCCCCCTTTGCGAGCGCGAGGTCCGCTGCGTCCTCGAGGACGATCCCGAGGTCGCGCCTCCAGTACTTCTGCGTCGGGTTGGCTGCGCAAAGCGCACGCCGCATCGCGAGGGCCTCCGCGATGAACGGCTCCGCCCTGCCGGGATCGCCCAGCCTCAGGTGCAGCGCCCCGATGCGGCCAAGTGTCGATGCCAGGCCGACCTCGTAGCGCTTGTTGGAGGGGTCGCTTGCGAGGAGTTCGCGGATGAGGGGAAGTTCCTCCATGTTGAGGGCGAGCGCGGCCTCCTGTTCGCCCGTGGCCTCGAGCACGTCCGCCATGCGGTCCATGCAAATGGAGAGGTTCGCGCGCCAGCGCGCATCAGGGGGTGCGGTCGCGACCAGCTCGCGCGCCATGGCGAGGGCGCGCTCGAAGTGCTCGCGGCATTCGCGCAGCCGCCCTGCATCCTCCAGCACGGAACCGATGTTCGTGATCGTGTCGATCACGAGGTTCCTTCGGGCCGGGTTGTTTGGCTCCCTTGCGGCCATGGTCTCGCGCACCTCGAGGGCCTTTCGGTATCCCTGCAGCGCCTCCTCGAAGTTCTTTTCGACCTCCGCCGCGTAGGCCACGTTCATCCAGGACAGGGCGAGTTCCTCGAGGAGCGGCGAGTCGTCCTCCCCTGCCGCGACGAGTGCGAGTTGCAGTTCCAGGGCGCGCCTAAAGTCGGCGGTCCCCTCGTCCAGCTTGCCGACGCCAAGGAGCGCGTCGCCCCGCATCATCAAGGCGGAGGCCAGGACGCGGTCGTCGGCCTTGGTCGCCTCGGGTGTTCCCTCGCCCATGCTGGAGAACGTGCCCACGGCGGCCTCCGCGGCCTCCAGCGCCTCCGGCAGCCGTCCCTGCATCTCGCGGATTCTGGAAACCTGGATCAGGGCGCGGGCCCTGCGCCGCGCGGCCCCTTCGTCCCCGGGCTGGGCGCCCACGCGATCATAGTAGTCCATCACCTTGGCGGCGACCGAGTCGAGCATGTCGAGCTTGCCGAGGGTGCGGACGTTGTCGCGGAAGTCGACGAGCATGAACTCGACGAGGTCCTCGGCGCCCGTGCGGGCAAGGGTGGCTCGCCCCTCCGCGGATTCGGCGCGACCGCGCGCGGCAACGGCTTCCGACTTCTCCTCGGCGAGCTGGAGGCTGAACTGCGTGGCGCCCACGGCGATGATGCCGAGGAGGGCGACGGTGGACACCATGAGCCAGCGGCGCTGCCGCTCGCGCATCGCGGCG
Source organism: uncultured Candidatus Sumerlaeota bacterium (assembly GCA_964618855.1). Lineage (GTDB taxonomy): Bacteria > Sumerlaeota > Sumerlaeia > SLMS01 > JANRJK01 > CAZUCD01. Next base: position 46,434 of record CAZUCD010000005.1, on the reverse strand, counting down.
GAGTGCTCCGCGCGGCGCACGGATTCGAGCAGATCCTCGCGCTCGGGTCCCGCGGGGAGGAAACCCGCCTGCACCCGGGCCAGGACGAGGTCGCCGCGTCCGAGCGCCTCGCGGGCGTACCGCAGGTGCGCGGCGTCGCGCAGGGGGAGTGCTTCGTCGTTCTCCCCCCAAAGCAGGAGTGCGCGGTCGAGGAGGGCGAACACCGACTGGAACCCCGCGTCGTCCGTCACGCCAGCCTTGATCGCAGTGGCGGCCTCGCGGGCGAGCTGGAGGGACTCCCGGCGCCGGGACGTTCCCGCGAGGTAATCCTCGAGGCCGCGGCGGAATTCGGCGACGGAGGCGGGCCGGTCCTTCGGCTCGGCCTTCAGGCCGTGCATGCAGAGTTCCTCGAGCCCGCGTGGGATCGCGCGTCCCGGGGCCCGTTCGGAGGGCGTGGTGACCCTGCCGCTCGCCGCGAGGTTGAAAGCGCCGCGGGCGTCCGAAGCGTGGTGGGGAAAGGTCCCCGTGAGCAGGTTGTAGAGGCAGCCGGCGAGGAGGTACGTGTCCGTCGCGGGGCCGACGCGGGCGGCGGTGGTCTCCGTCTGCTCCGGCGCCATCATGCCGGGGGTGCCGGCCGGGTTGGAGGCGGACGCGGGGGTTGGAAAGTGGGCGCCGAACTCGCGGGGCTGCTCCGGGGCCCGGGGGTCGATCAGTTCGCTGATGTGAATCGCGAGGCCCCAGTCCATGAGGAGGACTTCGCCGAACGAACCCAGCATGACCTGGCTGGGCTTGAGGTCGCGGTGGATGATCCCGCACGCGTGCGCATACTCGACCGCGTGGCAGACGGAGACGAGGATGGGCAGGTGCCGGGCGAGGAATCCCTCGGCCGCCATGGCGTGGAAATCCTCGGAAATGCGGCGCGACCAGGGGTCCCCGTAGACGAGCTTCATCGCCATCATGGGGATGCCGCACTCGTCGTGGCCGAGCTCGTGGATGGGGACGATGTTTGGGTGCTCGAGGCGCGCCGTTATGTGCGCCTCCTGGAGGAAGACGCGCCGGGCCTCCGCGTCGTCCATGACGCTGCGGGCTCGCTTGACGGCGACGTAGCGTCCGAGCGAGTGCTGCGTCGCGCGCCAGACCTCCCCCATGCCGCCCCGGCCCACCATTTCGTGGAAGGTGAAGGCGGGTCCCGTGGGTTCCGTGGGTGCTCGTTCCGCCGGGTCCCTCGGACGCCCGAGCATGAACGTTGGCGGGGAGAAGTCCGAGTCGCTCACGCCCTGGATCCGGCTGCGGGCCGGATCATAGGTCATCGTGTGGTCGTGGGGGAACTGCGAGTCGGGGGGAGTCATCGGTGCGTGCCGCCTGCCCCCGATTCGGATGCCGCATGGGCGCGTGGATGCGCGCTCCGGGGGGACGGTGCCGTTCGCACGGTGCCCTGTCTACTCGTCCACTCCGGCGTTCTTGAGGACGGCGATCGTGAAGCCGCCGAGGCGGGTCTTCCCCTCCGAGTAGGTCCAGTCGCTGATCTCCGAGGCGCGCACGTTCACGGTGTCCCCGGCGCGGTATCCAATGGGCCTCTTGGGGTCGGAGGTGATGGTGCCGCGGATGTTGGCGTCGGTGATGAGCTCGACGTCTATCCAGAGGTACTCGCGCGCGTCGGCCGGGCCGAATGGAGCCTTGATGAAGAAGGTCTGGCCGTCCTGGCGGCGCTCGAAGGCGGATGCGAACTCGGGGAAGCGCGCACGCGCCTCCTGCTCCGCGCGGAGCATCTCGTCGCGCGGGATGACGCCCATGATGGGCGTCTTCATGTTCGAGAGTTCCTCCTCCTCGGGGGAGGGCTTGGGCTGCTGCGCCTTGGGACGTGCGGTCACCGTCAGCGGGGTCGAGATTTCGTCTCCGCCGAAGACGGACTTGAACCTGTCCCAGAGGCCCACGTCGGGACCCAGATCAGCCGTTGGGGAACGAGAAGGTCAGCGCGGCCGCGTGGGGGCGCGGAATGACGTGCACGCTGACGAGTTCGCCGACCTGGCGGGCGACTGTGGCGCCGGCATCCACGGAGGACTTCACGGCGGCGATATCTCCCTTGAACACGCCGGTGACGAGGGCGTTTCCGATGCCTTGGCGGCCGAGGCAGACCACGCGCGCGGCCTTGACGGCGGCGTCGGAGGCCGCAACGAGCGCGGACATGCCCTTGGTCTCGATGAACCCGAGGGCCTCGCCGAAGATTTCCTTGTCCTTGTCCTGCGTCTTGCCGTGCGCGATCGGGCCGACGGGTAGGGGCCCTGAGAGGAGCCAGTGCGGCGAGGGGATCACGTGGCTGGCAACGACCTTGCCGATGCGGCCCGCTGCTGCGGTGCCCGCGTCGACGGAAGCCTTCACGGCGGCGACGTCCCCGCGGAAGAGGACGATGGCGTAGCCCGACCCGATCCAGAGCTTGGCGACGATCTCGACTGTGGCGGCCTTCACGGCGGCGTCCGCCGCCTCGATCATTGCCGTGTAGCCGACCGTCTCCACCATTCCGAGGGCGTTCATCGAGGGTTCGAGGGTTTTGACCTCCTCGGCGCCGATGATGCGTGCGACAACCTGGTCATGCAGGTTCGCGACGACGTGCGCGGCGTGGAGTTCGCCGACCCTGCGCGCGGCCGCGGCACCGGCATCGACCGATGCCTTCACGGCCCCGACGTCACCGGTCACGATCGTCGTGGTGAGGCCGCCGCCGATGTCCGTCCGCCGCGAGTACTCGACGGATGCCGCCTTGTTCATGGCGTCCGTCGCCTCGACACCACCTGTGAATCCCTTCGTTTCGACGAATCCAAATGCACGCGGCATGGAATGGCTCCTGGAAAGCGGTGGCAGCGGTCAGCCTGCAAGATTTGACGATGAAATCGCCCGGTTCGTGCAGGGAGAGCAAACCCGAAATGGCCCTGCGGGCAAACTGCGCGGCCGAAAGCCGGCAGGCCGGGTTGGTCCCGCGCCTGCCGGCTTCCGTCGTGGGGGGGGGATATGGATGTCCGGGTCAGGTGCCCATGTCCCAGCTCGAAAGGTACTTCTTCTGCTCGGGGGTCAGGGTGTCGATGCGGACGCCCATTGCCTTGAGCTTCATCGCGGCGATGCGGCTGTCGATCTCGGCGGGGACTTCGTACACGCGCTTCTCGAGCTTCTTGGCGTTCTTGACCATGAACTCGGTGCAGAGCGCCTGGTTGGCGAAGCTCATGTCCATGACCTGAGCGGGGTGGCCCTCGGCTGCGGAGAGGTTCACGAGCCTGCCATCGGCGAGGACGTAGACCCGCGTGCCCGTCTTCTTGATCTTGAACTCCTCGACGAAGGGACGGACGATGCGCGAGGGGGCGCTGATCTTGCGCAGGCCGTCGAGGTCGAGTTCGACGTTGAAGTGGCCGCTGTTGCAGACGATGGCGCCGTCCTTCATGGCGACGAAGTGCTCCGGGCGGATGACGGAGATGTCGCCGGTGACGGTGATGAAGATGTCCCCCTGGCGGGCGGCGTCCTTCATGGGCATGACCTCGAAGCCGTCCATGGTGGCCTGGAGGGCGCGGAGGGGATCGACCTCCGTGATGATGACGCGTGCGCCGCCGCCGCGCGCGCGCGTGGCGCAGCCGCGGCCGCAGTTGCCGTACCCGGCCACGACGACCGTCCCGCCCGCCAGCAGCCGGTTCGTCGCGCGCAGGATGCCGTCCAGCGTGGACTGGCCCGTTCCGTAAAGGTTGTCGAAGAGGTGCTTCGTGTATGCGTCGTTGATGGCGACGATCGGGAAGCGCAGGACGCCCTGCTTCTCCATCGCCTTGAGGCGGATGACGCCCGTGGTCGTTTCCTCGCAGCCGCCGATGACGGCGGAGATGGTCTCCTGGCGGCTGCGCTCGGTCTGCTTGTTCCACCAGGACTGGACCGGCGGGGCGGCGTCGTTCGTGCGGCCCATGGCGAGGAAGAGGAGCTGCCCCACGACGTCGGCACCGTCGTCCATCGTGATCTGGGGCTTGAAGGCAATCGCCGACGCAATGTGGCGGTAGTACGTGTCGTGGTCCTCGTCCTTGATGGCGTAGGTGGCGATGCCGTCGTGCTTGACGAGGGATGCCGCGACGTCGTCCTGGGTGGAGAGGGGGTTGCTGGCGCACAGGACGATGCTGGCGCCGCCCGCCTTGAGGGTGCGCATCAGGTTGGCCGTCTCGGTCGTCACGTGCAGGCACGCGGCGATGCGCACGCCCTCGAGGGGCCGGCGCTTGGCGAAGTCCGCGCGAATCTGGCGCAGGACGGGCATGTCCATCTCGGCCCATTCGATGCGGTTGCGGCCGGCTTCTGCGAGCTTCAGGTCCTTCACGTCATGGTTCGGCATGGGTCACTCCGGGTTGGGTTTCAGGGTCTTGAGGAAGACGTTTTGGATCTTCAGGTCGCGGTAGCCGCGCCTGCGGTAGAAGTTGTGGGCTTCGGTTCGTTTCGACTGGGAGCGGACGAGCATTTCCGGGGCCCCCGCCGCAGCTCCCCATTGCTCTGCCCCGCGCAGGAGGGCAGATCCGGCGCCGGTGCCGCGTGCAAGTTCCGTGACAACGAGCCCGAGTATCTCGCAGCGCGGTCCGGTCTCGAGCGTGCGCCTGACCCCGGCGTGAAGCCATCCGACGACGCGGCCGTCCGAGGGGTCCTCCGCGACCAGGACGCACTCGGAGGACATCCCCGCCAGGTCGAGGATGCGGGAGCGCATGCCATCGGCGTCGACGGGGTATCCGAGTTCGCCGCTGAGTGCGGCGAGCGCGGTGCAGTCGCCCGGGACCGCCCTTCGGATGAGAGGCTCTGGCACGCCCGGATCAAGCAGAGAGCTTCGGCGCGAGGTCGCGCGCCTCCCACGTGAACTCCTTCAACTCGCGGCCAAAGTGGCCGTAGTTGGAGGTGAGGGAGAAGATCGGACGCAGCAGGTTGAGGTGCTCGATGATGCCCCAGGGACGCAGGTCCACGTGGTCCTGGAGCCGCTTGGCGATCTCGGTGTCCGGGATGACGCCCGTCCCGAAGGTGTCCACGTAGAGCGAGGTCGGGCGTGCGACGCCAATGGCGTAGCTGAGCTGTATCTCGCACCGGCGGGCGAGTTGGGCAGCGACGACGTTCTTGGCGAGGTAGCGCGCCATGTAGGCCGCGGAACGGTCGACCTTGCTCGGGTCCTTGCCGCTGAAGGCGCCGCCGCCGTGCCGGCCCATCCCGCCGTAGGTGTCCACGATGATCTTTCGCCCGGTCAACCCCGTGTCCCCGTGGGGACCGCCGATCACGAAGTTGCCCGTCGGATTGATGTGGATCTTGATGCGCTTGGGATCGACCATGGAGGCGGGGAGGATGCGGTTGATGACCTCCTCGCGGATCGCCTCGTGGATGTGCTTCTGCGAAACCGTGGGGTCGTGCTGGGTGGATACGACGACGGTGTCGACGCGCACGGGGCGGTCATCGAGGTACTCGACCGTGACCTGGGACTTTCCGTCGGGACGGAGCCATGCGAATTCGCGGTTCGTCTTGCGCAGCTTGGAGAGCATCTCGGTGATGCGGTGCGCGAGCCGCACTGGCAGGGGCATGAGCTCGCGCGTCTCGTCCGTGGCGTAGCCGAACATCATGCCCTGGTCGCCGGCGCCCTGCTCCTCGCGCTTCTTGCGGTTCACGCCGCGCGCGATGTCAGGGCTCTGCCGCTGGATGACGTTCACGACGCCGCAGGAGTCGCAGTCGAACCGGAACTCGGGCTTGGTGTATCCGATGTGCCGGATCGTGGAGCGGACGATTGTGGGAAGGTCCACCCAGGTCTTGGTCGTGATTTCACCCCCCACGACCACGAGTCCCGTGGTCGCGTAGGTTTCGCAGGCGACCCTGCCTTCCGGGTCGTCCTTGAGCACGGCATCGAGCACCGTGTCGCTGATGAGGTCGCAAACCTTGTCCGGGTGACCCTCGGTGACGGACTCCGATGTGAAGAACCGGACCTTGCCTTCGGCTTTCGTACCCTTGGTGCTCTTCATTTCGTGCGGGGATTCCTTGGTGCGCGGCGGGGCCGCGTGATGGGGACGGCCGAGTGTGGATTCGGGCCGCAAAAGAACGCCCTTGGTAGGGGCCGGGTGCTGGACGGCGCAAGGCGATTGGAAAAGGCGGGCGCGTGCGGGTGGAGGGGGCGGGTGGCGTGCCGGGGCCGAGCGGGGATGGGTTCCCCCGGCCCGATGCCCGGGCGTGGGGAATCGCCGGACGAACTTGACCGCCCACTGGCGACGCGGAAGATGCCTGACATGCAATTGGACCGAAGGTTCGCGGCAGCCCTCTGGGCCTGCTTGGCCGTCCTGATTCTGGGCGGGTGCGACGAGGCTCGGACAGCGGAGACCCCGGCTGAGGTACAGCGCGGGGCCTACCCGACGATCATCCGGCGCGAAGTGCCGGTCGATCCGGCCGACTCGGTTTATGAAGCCGAGTGGGCGAGGTTCTATCCACAGGCGACCACGAGGCCCGAGGACCTCTGGACGTTCGAGGGGCGGCTGGTCTTCAAGTCCGAGTTCGATCGCAAGTCGCTCGGACTCCGAGTGGAGCCCGTGGAGGTTGTGGGCGGGCACTTTGCGCCCGACTGGATCTTCGTCCGGCCCGAGTCCGACGGCGGGTTCCGCATCCGTGGACTACCGCCGATGAAGTCGCTCCGATTTTCGATCACGGGGGCCCCCGCGTCGTTTGGCGACGACTACGTGGATGTGCCGGCGCAGGGAGGGAAAGTGGTCGAGCTTCCCGTGTACTCGCGCAGCGAACTCCTGCTGAACCTCAAGCGCTCCGATGGAGGTCCCCTCGGGCGATGGATCGTGGGCCTGCGCCGCCCCGGCGGGGACATCTATGCGCTGCGTGGCCCCAACTCGCACCCGAACGAGGGGCGGAGCCTGCACAGGTTCTCGCGCAGCACGCGGGAGAACGTGCGGTTCGAAAGCCTGCACGCCGGTGAGTACGAGTTGACCGCGCTCGCCGTGGGGTTTGGCAGGTTGAGGACCAGGATCACGATCGAACCGGGCGCACGGCTGGACATTGGCGAGTTGGTGATTCCCAGGGGGCACGACCTGCGGCTCGAGGTCCGCCCCGGTGAGTCGGCGGGGATTCCGCCGGGGCTGCGGGCCACGGCGACGCTCTTGGAGACGAGGGCCCGGTTCACGCCGAACTGGCCGGCCCGGCGGCTGATCCTGGAGCAGGAGGTCGAGGACCAGACGATCAGCGCTCCCGTGGACCCCGAGACCGGCGATGCGCTGCTACGCGGGTTGTACGGAGGTCTCTATGCGGTGCGCGTCTTCCCGGCCGCGACGAACGCGGTGCAGACTCCCCCGCTCATCGTCAACGTGACAGGGGAGACATCGGCGACGATCGACCTCGGAAGCCTCGCGATGATCCATGGAACGGTCCTGGACGAGGAGGGGCAACCCGTGGAGGGCGCGGTCGTGACGTCGCGGCTGCCGCTCTCGCCCGACTATGCCCTCCAGTTGTCCGCCTCAGGCGTGAACGGCGGCTTCTCGTTCCTCGTGCCCGAGGGATTGCACGAGGTGACGGCGCGCTGGCGCGGGGCGGCCTATCCGCGGGCCGAGGTCGTCCTGCGAGCGAAGGCCGGTCAGGACATCGCGCTGCCCATGCCCTTCAGGCCGACGGCGATGTTTGAGGGGACCGTCGACCTCGGCGTTGCGCGAAGGCACGAACCCCTCCTCAGCATCCATCCACGCATCGGGCAGTGGGAGAAGATCGGGATCCCGGTGGATTCCGACGGGACATTCCGGGAATCGGTGCCGGCGGGAGTGTACGACCTCTTCGACGGCACGGACTTCCTGCGCACCGTGGACCTGAGCGACGCGAATGTCCGCACCCGGGTCGCACTGGACCCCACCACGGTCGACGTGACGGTCGAGGTCGAGGACGACAGGGGCAGGCGCATCCAGCATGCCTGGGCGGCGCTGCTGCCCCTGGACGCGGCGGCGCAGTCCCAACTCCGCATCCCTCCCCGATTCGCGGACCGTGGGCGGGATGGGATGCTCGCGATGCACGGGGTGCCTACCGGCAAGTATGCACTCTTCGCCGACGCCCCCGGATTTCGCCAGTCATCGAAGCCGCTCGCGCTCGTTTCCAAGGGCAACCTGCTGGAGCGCGTGGTGCTGGAACCCGACGGGGGAAGCATCGTGGTGCGGGTCTCGATGGAGACGGGCGGCCGTCCCGTCGAGGAGGCGATGATCCAGCAGATGACCGTGGGCGGCGGCGCGATTCTACTGGGTGGCAGGCGCACGGAAAGGGGGGGCGCGGTCGAGATCCGGGAGTTCCCGCGGGGAGCGATTGAGTTTGACGTCGCACCCCCGATCAGGGTCCCCCCGCTGGCCATGGCACGCGTGCGCGTCGAGGACCTGGGGGATACGGATGTCCGGGAGGTTCCAGTCCAACTGGCGGACGGAACAAACGTCCGGATCGCGGTCTATGAGGGCGGGCTCAGCCCTGTGAAGGATGCGACCCTGGAGGTCGAGTGCCTGCGCCCCGATGAGGTCGGAGAGCGCTTTGCCTCCTACATCCGCCACTTCGCGCCGGTTTCCGGCTACGATGGGTCATTTCCCACCTTCGCCATGCCCCGCGGGCGGCCACTTGTCCTGCGCGTTCGCAGGACGGGATTTCCAGTGCTGGAGTCGGTCCTAACCCCGGATGGGGACAACCTCATCTTCGTCGAGATGCGGTACCCGGCGCCCTAGTGGGAGCACACATTGAAACTGCCCCGTGGCGCGGAGCGCGCCACGGGGCAGGTCGGATGCAGCGGAAGTGATGCGTGGATTCGGTCAGGGTTCGGCCTCGACCGCGACCACGTCGGGGCAGTCCTCCACGATCTTGCGCTCGATTCCCGCCTTGAGCGTCATCATGGAGGAGGCGCATCCTTGGCAGGCGCCGTGGAGGCGGATGTACACGACCCCATTCTCCATGCGAACGTACTCGACGTCCCCGCCGTCGCTCTGGATGTAGGGGCGGATCTGCTCGAGGATTTCCTTCACTTTGTCTTCGGTGCTGGTGGCGGGTGCGGACATGGGATTCTCCGTTCGTGTGGTTCGCTTCGTCGCCGTCAGGGTGCACGATTCGTGCCGGGCCGGTCAATGCGGTTCGCCCTTCTTCAGGCGGGAACGGGCGATGTGTTGCCCCGCAGATTGGATTTGTTCGAGAAAGGGGCATGTCGCCGCCAGTAGCCCGCCCCGCGTCGGTCAGGCCCACCGCCGCCATGAAGTCCATCGGCCTGGGTGTGGTGGGCTGTTTGGCCTATGCGTCGGCGATACTCGCCAACCTGTTCATACCCTACATCGCCCGGATGGTGCTGATGGACGGGGGTGACGCGCTTCAGGCGCTGTACGGGCCCCTGTACGCGGTGCCCAGCCTCATCGCCCTCCTGGGGATCGGCCTGAACGCGGTCGGCCTGGTTTTCGGGATCGCATCATTCCGGGGGCAGGACTCGCCGAGGATGCACTCGTACGCCGGCCTGGCGATCAACGGATTGCCGTGCTGCCTCGCGGTGCTCGCGTGCATCGGGATTGCGCTGCTGATCGCCGCCTTCTCGGGGGGCACCGGGTTCATCCCGCACTAGCTGCGGAAGAACGACTTCACTGCGTGGAATGTAAGTCTCCGCGCCATCTCGGAGATGGCCTCGGTGAGCGGGATTTCCTTCGGGCAGACGCGGACGCAGTTCTGTGCGTTGCCGCAGTCGCCGACGCCACCGGGGCCCATGAGCGACTTCATGCGCTGGTCGTGCAGGGTGTCCGGCCCGGGGTGCGCGTCGAAGCGGTATGCCTGCCCGATGGCGGCCGCCCCGATGAAGGACGACGAGTCGTTCACCTGGGGGCAGGCCTCAAGGCAGCAGCCGCAGGTCATGCAGCGCGAGTAGGCGTAGAGGTCCTGCTGCACGTCGCTCGTCATGCGCGGGCCGGAGCCCAGGTCGTAGGTGCCGTCCAGGGGCACCCAGGCGCGGACGCGCTTGAGCGCCTCGAACATGCGGGAGCGGTCCACCATCAGGTCGCGGACGACGGGGAACTTGCTGAACGGCTCGAGCGTGATCGGCGAATCCAACTCGTCCACCAGTGCGGAGCATGCCTGGCGCGGGCGGCCGTTGATGCGCATGGAGCACGAGCCGCAGACCTCCTCCAGGCACGCCGCGTCGTAGCACACGGGGGTCGTCCTGCGGCCCTCCGCGGTGACCGGATTCATGCGGATCTCCATCAGGCAGGAGATCACGTTCATGTTCGGCTGGTAGGGAATGCGGAAGGTCTCCCAGCGCGGCTCTGCGTCGGGGGCGTCCTGGCGCTTCACTCGGATTTCAATGGTTTCGGGCATGGGGAGGTTTCCGTTCGGGTCGGCTTACTTGTAGATGCGCGGCTTGGGCGGCTCGACCGTGATGGCCGTCTCGCGGTAGGTGATTTCGGGGGACGACTCGCCCTCCTTGAAGGCGGCGACGGTCGCCTTGTTCCACGCCCTCTCCTTCGCCACCCACTTTGTCATGTACTCGTCGAACTCGGGGGAGATGGGCTTGGCGCCGGCGGCATCGGGCACGGCGTACTTTCCTTTCCACCGGGCCTTCAGTTCGGAGATGTACTCGCGGTAGCCGGCGTGATGGTGGGCCTCGCCCAGCTTGTCGTTCTCCGGCTTCTTGATGTCGAAGGCGGGCTTGTAGTGGGCGCCGCGGGATTCATCGCGCAGGCGCGCCGACTTCGCGATTGCCTTGGCCAGCCGGATCATGTCGCGGAGCGCACGAACCTGCAGGAACGACTGGTTGCCTGCGCCCGCGGTGTCGTTGATGTCGATCCGAGACCAGCGGCCCTCCAGATCATCGAGGTTCCCGAGAAGCTCGTCCAGCCTGGCATTGTCCCTCACGACGGTGCAGCGCTCCGTCATCCAGTCGCCGAGTTCCTTGCCCAGCCTGAAGGCGTTCTCGGTGCCGTCCGTCATGGAGAGGATGCGCTGGGAAAGCTCGTTCTGCCGCTTGAGTTCGGATTGGAAGGGGGCCTCGGTGTCGAGGTCCTTCGCGGCCTTGATGAACTCGACGGCGCGCTGGCCGGCCAGGTCGCCACCATAGATGCAGCTCAGGAGCGAGTTGGCGCCGAGCCGGTTGGCGCCATGGTACTGGAACTCGCACTCCCCGGCCGCAAACGTGCCGGGGATGTTTGTCATTTGCGCCACCATGCCATCGCCGTCGGTCGGGGCGACCCACATGCCGCCCATCGAGTAGTGCATGCCGGGGAAGATGCGCATCGGCACCTTCACGGGATCGTCGCCGACGAACTTGCGGTAGATCTCGAGGACGCCGCCGAGCTTGCGCTCGATCTCCTCGGGTGCCTTGCCGCACTGCTTTGGGGTGATGTCGAGGTAGACCTGATTCTCGCCGTTCACGCCCCTGCGCTCGACGGTGCAAACGTGAAAAATCTCGCGAGTGGCGACGTCCCGCGGGACGAGGTTTCCAAACTTCGGGTACTTGCGTTCGAGGAAGTAGTCGCGCTCCGACTCGGGGATGTCACCCGGGGCACGCCGGTCGCCGGGGTTGCTCGGCACCCAGACGCGGCCGCCCTCGCCGCGCACGGACTCGGAGATGAGCCGCAGCTTGTCCGCGCCCGGGATGGAGGTCGGGTGCACCTGGATGAACTCGCCGTTGGCGTACCACACGCCCTGCTGGTAGGCGCGGCTGGCGGCGGCGCCGGTGTTGATGACGGAGTTCGTCGAGCGGCCGAAGACGATTCCCGGCCCGCCCGTGCAGAGGATCACCGCGTTGGCCTTGAAGGCCTCCGTCTTGTGGTCCCAGACATTCATGGCGGTGATGCCTCGCGTGCGCCCGGCGTCATCGAGCACCAGCGAGAGGAACTCCCAGTACTCGTACTTCTCGACGAGGCCCTGCGCCTCGAACCGGCGAACCTGTTCGTCGAGTGCGTACATGAGCTGTTGGCCGGTCGTGGCGCCGGAGAAGGCCGTGCGGTGGTGAAGCGTTCCGCCGAAACGGCGGAAATCCACCAGTCCCTCGGCCGTGCGGTTGAAGGGCACGCCCATGCGGTCCAGGAGGTCGATGATCCCCGGTGCGGCGAAGCACATGCCTTCGACAAGCGGCTGGTCCGCGAGGAACTCCCCGCCGAACAGGGTGTCCTCGACGTGGATGCGCGGGTGGTCGCCCTCCCCCTTGAGGTTCTTGGCGCCATTGATGCCCCCCTGCGCGCAGACCGAGTGCGAGCGCTTCACAGGGACGACGGAGAAGAGGTCCACATGGACGCCCTTCTCAGCGACCTTGATGGCGGCGCTCAGTCCGGCCAGCCCACCGCCGACGACGATCACTCTCTTGCCCATGTTCGGGATTCCCTCTCCTGGACGGTTGCGCGGTCAGCGCCTTGCCGCGCTGACGACTTCCGGCTTCGAATGCACCTTCTTGCCGACCTTCATGGCGAGCTCGGGATCCATCCGCGCAAACCCCGCGATCGAGGCGATCGTCATGGCGGCCAGCACGGCACCGACGCCCGCCGCCGCCTGCGCCATGATCCGCTGGCTGGTCGGTCCCACGGTTATCCCCCAGCTCATGCAGAACGTGCACAGTCCGTTGGCAAAGTGGAAGATCACCGAGAGGCTGCCGAGAAGGTACGCCATCGCGAAGAGGGGGTTCTTGAACTGCACGGCGAGGTGGGCGGAGAACGGGACCTCCCCCATGTCATGCATGAACCGCAGGCTGATCGTGTGGTACAGGAGGAACGCGAGGGCGAGCCAGCCCGTGGCGCGCTGGAACGTGTAGGCCCAGTTGCGCGCGTACCCGAGGGTGCCCGCGTTCGAGCGGCCCTGGAGCGCGATCACGATGCCGAGGGCGATGTGGAGCGCGAGCGGCACGAAAATCGTCGCCGCCTCCACGATCGGGAGCATGGGTCCGAGCGAGTGGATCAGCGCCACCTTCTCCTCGAAGGCCTGCGCCCCAAGGATGGCCTGGCTGTTCGTCATCAGGTGGGCAAAGAGGAAGATGCCGAGTGGAAACACCCCGAGCAGGGAGTGCAGCCGCCTCAGCAGGAAGTATCTCAGGGAAGCGTCCATGCGAAGCTTTCGGGAGCTGGCCGTTGCGTGCGCGGAATCGTTTGCCCGGGAGAAATCGCGCGGCTGCCAGCACGGGTGCAACCGCTTTGAGCCAATCTGACTCCGACCCTCGGTGATCCCAGAATCGGACCACTTTGCGCGGGCGTGCGCACAGCTTGCCGAAATCCGATCGGGAGACTTGACATTCATGGGCTCCCTGCGTCTGAAGCAGGGGAATTCCCTGCGCATACCAGCCCCCGCCCAGCACGGGTCCCGAGCCGAGCCGATACCTTGAGAATCCTGAAGCGCGCCCTCCACGCCACGCTCGCCATCGCGCTCGTGACGGGCATGTGCTCGCTTGTGGCGCTGAGGTTCCTGACAGCGCGGGAGGTCGGCAAGGCACGCGGCAACTACGAGATGGCGCGCGAGTCGCTTCGCCAGGCGGAGGCCGACCACGCGGCCCGGGCGGCAAGGCTGCGCGAGCTGACCAGCAGCACGCGCGCCGTCGAGGTCGAGATTCGAACGCAATACCGGATGGTGAAGCCCGGCGAGCGGCTCATGCTGATCGAACGCGCCCCGCCGACCCCTAGCGGTACACCCTGAAGTCGATCTTCGGGAAAATGTTGTCCCGCGTCTCGTAGTCCTCCAGCACGACCTCGTCGATCATGCCCCCCACAAGCTGTTCGTAGAGGACGGTGAACCGCTGCAGGTGGTCGCGCGTGCGCTTCGTGGCGTATTCAACCATCGTGTTGGTCTTCATGATGAATGCCCAGTCGGACGACTGCGCGAGGAGCAGCTCACGCGCAGCCTGATTGAGCGCCCGCTCCTGCGTGGGGGTCGGGTCGGTGAAGCGCACGGCGAGCTGCTCCATGCGCTGGGCCGCCTTGTGGAGATGCCGGTAGATCCAGTCGTTCGAGCTGTCCACCCATACCTCGGAGTAGCCGTTGTTTCCCCAGCTTGAGAGAGAGGGGGTGGCGACCTGGTTCTTCGGGTGCCGCTCGAGGTAGACAGAGGGTGTGATCAGCTCGATGTCCTCCTGGTCCTCGTGCGCACGGCGGATCACGGCGTCGAGGAATCGGGGACCCTCGTACCACCAATGGCCGAAGAGCTCGGCGTCGTAGGGGGCGACGATGATGGGCGGCCGCTCCATCAAGGAGGAGAGGTGGAGGGCCTGGTGCTGGCGGGCGAAGATGAAATGGGCGGCGTGCTCGCGGGCGGCCTCGTTGGCGGCCTCCTCGTCGTAGGCGAGCTTCTCCCGGAGGTCCACCTTTCCCGTGATGCGGTGGTACTTGAAGCCGGTGGCGACACGCAGGCCGCTTTCGTGGATGTAGGGCTTGAGGTACTCGGGATCGAGGTCGAACCCGATGTCGCGGTAGTACTCGCGGTAGCGCGTGTCGCCCGGGTAGCCCTCCTGCGCGGACCACACGCTGCGGCTGGACTCGATGTCGCGGCCAAAGGCGGCCACGCCCGTGGGGGTCTCAAGGGGCGCGAACACCCCTTCCCTGGGGCGCTTGCTCGCGAAGAGTATCCCGTGCGAATCGACGAAGAAGAAGCGGATGCCCGCCTCGCGCAGGTAGATGTCCACGCCTGGGTAGTAGCCGCACTCGGCGTTCCACATGCCCTGGGGAGGCTTGCCGAAGTACTCCCGGTGCGACTGTGCGCCGAGCATGATCTGCGCGCGCACCGCCTTCGATTGGGGACGCAGCACCGGCAGGAATCCATGCGTTGCGCCGCAGGTGATCAGTTCGAGCTTTCCGGCGTCCGAGAACCGGCGGAACCCGGATAGCAGGTTGCGGCCAAACTCGAGGTCAAACAGCTCGCGCGCGCGGCGGAGGCGGCGCTGGTACATCTTCGCGAGCGGCTGGAACTCGGGCAGGGCCTTCGTGCGCAGGACTTCCTTCTCCGCGAGCTCGAGCATCCTTCCGAGGTGGGCATCGTACCGGCGAAGCAGGAGCTCGTCGGAGAGCATCGCGCACAGGGTCGGCGACAGCGAGAGGGTGAGGCGCCAGTCGATGCCGTCGCGCTCCAGGCCCAGGAACACGTCGAGCAGGGGGAGGTACGACTCCGTGATGGCCTCGTATAGCCACCGCTCCTCCAGGGGGTCTCCGTGCTCCGGGTGTCGCACGAAGGGAAGGTGCGCGTGCAGGACGAGGCAGAGGTAGCCCTTGGGCATCATGCGGCTCCGCGGTGGGTGACCGGATGGGAACGGGGAGAGGCTTGGTCGCCCCGGCAAACAGGGTCAACGATTTGGCTCACGGCTTTATCTCTACCGTCTTGACGATGCGGTCCTTTATCCCGCCGAGCTCCGTGATCCGCCACTCGCCGCGCTCCTTCTTCAGGACCAGCTTGAACCTCCCGCTGGAGGTGGTGACGTCGGCGTCGACGAAGTCCCCGCCGGCGCGGGGAGCCACGCGCTCGATGCGGAACTGCCCGTTGAGGGGTGGATTGCCGATCACCCACTTCATCGCCTCGAGGCGGATCGCGTCGGCGCTCAGGTTGCCGAGGTCCTCGGTCGAGCCCGAATGGTAGCGCCTCAGGATGCGCCCCGAGTTCCTGTCGAAGAAATCGCGCGAGTCCGAGTCGAAGTACTCGATCCAGCGCTTGTAGTCCAGGATGCCGGGGGGCGCCCCTCCGCCGATCGCGAGCGGCGCGGCCAGCTCGCTGTAGCTGTGGAGGAACTTGTCGGGTTCATCCGGGAGGCCCCCGCCGGCATTGGCGAAGTATGTCCACACGAGCCAGCATAGGACGACGATGGGGACGACCCACATCGCGAGCCTGAAGGTGCCGCGCAGGCCGGACCGGACCGTCTCAGCGGGGGTGGCCTCCGGGGTGGGTGGGCGTCTTGCGCTCATGGGGTGGCCTCCTTGACCGGTGGCGACAGCATACCGGCTATGGTCATGCCATCGAGGGACTTCGCGACCGAGGACTGCAGGTCCACGAGGCACCGGGCGGAGGCTGCGTCGAGGTCTGCGTGCCCCGCGGCAAGGCTCCTCGCATCGCATCCGAGCGCCAGCAGGTCCGAGACCCGCAGGGCATCCGCGGGGCGGGCCAGCGCCACGCCGGCGGGTTTGTCCGTATGGATCAGAATGCCCGCGTCCAACATGCGCCTGATCAGCTCGTCCGACTCCGCGGCCGCGAGGCCGAGCCTGTGCGCAAGGATGCCCTCGCGCAAGGGACCCTCCCCGGAAGCGAACCGCTGCGCCACGATAAGCGCCGCCGCGACGAACAGCTTGCCGTCCAGGATGGTGTGCTGTCGCACGTGGAACGCGTCGTATGCAAGCCGGCGGTAGTTCTGCGCCGTGAAGGCGATCTCGCTCCCCAGCAGGAACACCACCCAAGTAATGTAGATCCAGATCAGGAAGATGGGGACGGCACCGAGGGAAAAGAAAATCTCCCGCCTCAGGCTGCTGGCAAAGACATAGGATGCGAACCCGAGCTTCGAAGCTTCCCAGAGGATCGCAGCAACAAGCCCCCCCAGGAGGGCGAACTTGAAGCGAACGCTGGCCTGCGGGATGAAGACATACGCCCCCGCTATGAAGAGCACGTTGATGAGTATCGGGATGACGGGCAGGACGGACTCATAGGCCGTGGCTACGGTGCCCACCGCGGAGTTTTGGAACTTTTCGAGGAACCCGGGGGTCTTGACGGCGCGCATGGCCGCGGGTGCCCCCGGGTCGGAGGTCGCCTGCAGTGTCTGCTGGGCGAGTTGCTCACTCTCGCGTGCCGAGATCGCCACGGTCGAGACCGTGATCGACGCGACGATCAGGATGGGGGTCACCACGAGAGCCGTCATGAAGGTCATGATGGTGCGCTTGAAGGACTTCCGGTGGCCCTTGCTCCAGGTCGCATCGAGGGCGTCCTCGACCGCGGCGAACATGATGCCCGCCGCCAGGAGCATCGCAGCGAACCCGGCGAAGCCAATTCCCGCCGCGCTCTTCCTGAAGTTGTTCGCCCTTTCCGTTATGAAGGTGCGCAGGTTTCTGATGTTTTCCGCCGCCTCCGGTGAAACCTGCCCGCCGGAGGTCAGGTCCACGCCGCGCTCGGATGGATAGACCTTCGACTGCAGGTACTCGATGAACTGGTCCTGGCGCTCCGGCGTGAAGAAGAAGGAGGCCATGGCCAGCACGAGGACGAACATGGGAAAGAGGGAGAGGATCGACGTATAGGTCAGCGAGGACGCGCGCCGCGTGACATTGTTCGCCATCACGTTCTTCACGAGGACCACTGCGTAGCGCGCGAGGTTCGTGGCGATGCTGCCCCGGTGGAACATCAAGTCGGAGGGAGCCGTCACGGCGAGCCAATCACGCAGCCTCGCCCGCTGCCGCGCCACCCAGCCGGTGGGCAGGGTGCCATCCGCCTCGGCGGGATCCATCTCTGGTTCGGCCAATCGACCTGCCTCCGGGAAGTTCATGAGCCTAGGTTTTGGCGGGCAGGCCCATCCAGCAATCGAAAACGCGAAAGGCTGTGGATTCCGTCCATCGAGTCGCCCTTGCCTCCACAGGACCGGAGCGCGAAACACGGCGGGCGACTTTCGGACCGGGCGCGTCCAAGGACGGGGCATCCGCATGATCCCAAACTTCTCCTGGGTTGAGGAAGGCGTCCTCGCGGGTTCCGCCATGCCCGGCTACTTCGGCCTCGCCACGCTCGAGGACGACCTGCGCGACGCCCACGAGGAGGGCATCCGCACCATCGTCTCCCTCACCGAGGACGGGTTCGACTCGTCGATCGTCGAGGGGGAGGGGTTCCGCTACTTCCACATCCCGATCATCGACCACACGGCGCCCAGCCTCGAGCAGATGCGGCGTTTCGTGGAAATCGTGGCGGATGAGCGGGACTCCGGGTCGCCCGTGCTCGCGCACTGCTTTGCCGGAATCGGCCGCACGGGGACGATGCTCGGGGCGTGGCTTGTGGCGCGCGGGCTGCCCCCGGCGGAGGCGATCCGGCAGGTGAGGTTCCTGCGGCCGGGCAGCATCGAAACCACCGCGCAGGAGCGGGCAATCCACCACTTCCGCGCCTACCTGGCGGAGCAGGGCGGACTCCCGGGCGCAGGGGGCTGACCCCCGTTTCTCACCTGAAGTAGGACGCAACGTCCTTGAACTTGCGGACGATGCGGGAGAACGCGTTGCCCTCGATGAGCGCCTGCTCGCGTTCGTGTTCGAGGCCGTAGAGCACCAGGCCGACGCCCGTGGAGTAAATCGGGCTGGAAACGACGCTGGAGAGGCCGCTGAGGCCGCTTGGGTAGCCGACCTTGCATGGCTTGCCGAAGACGCGCTCGCCCATCGTGGACAGGCCAGGCATGAGGGCCGCCCCCCCGGTAAGGACGATGCCGCCCTGCACATACTCATAGGCGGCGATCTTCTCCACCTTTTCACGGGCCATCTCGAGGATCTCCTCCATGCGCGCCTCGATGATCTCGCAGAGGAACTGGCGCTTGACGGCGTTGGTCGTGCCGCTGAGGGCCACGGGAACGTCGATCGTCTCGAGGGGATCGACCGAGGCCGCGACCGCGTGGCCGTGGCGCTTCTTGATGTTCTCCGCGTCGTAACGCGTGATGCGCAGGCCCTTGGCGATGTCCTCCGTCACGGCGTCGCCGCCGAAGGGCACGACGTCGGTGAACCGGACGGCGTCCTCCGCCCAGATGGCGATGTCGCTGGTGCCCCCGCCGATGTCGATCATGGCTACGCCAAGCTCCTTCTCGGTCTTGGAGAGGATGGCGAGCGAGGACGCGAGCGGCTCGAGGTAGATCGAGCTGACGCGGTAGCCGGCTTCGTCCACGGCGCGCACGATGTTCTGCGCGCTCGTCACGGCGGCGGTGACCACGAGGAGGTCCACGCCGAGCCTGCGGCTCGAGACGTGCTCCGGGTCCACAATCCAGCCGTCGTCGACGTGGAACCTCTGGGGGATGCGCTCGATGACCTCGCGCTCGACGGAGGACAGGCCGGCGACGGCGCGCTCGACGGCGCGCCGGACGTCATGCTTGGAGACGCCGCGCTCGGGGCTCGCGACGGGGACCTCGGCGGAAACCTGATGGCAACGGATGTGCCCGCCGGCGATGCCGACGAACACGTCTCGGACGCGCAGTTGGGCGATCTCCTCAGCCTTGCGGATGGCCGTGCGCACCGAGTCGATCGTCTCGTCGAGGTTGATGACGACGCCCCGGCGGAGACCCTGGCTCGGGGTGCTCGCGACGCCGAGGATCGTGACCTGGCCGCGCGGGTGAATCTCACCGATGATCGCGCAGACCTTGGTGGTGCCGATGTCGAGGCCGGTGAAGACCTGGGGCGTTTGGGGGAGCTTGAACCCCGACCAGAATGGCGATTTCGGCGCGGTCGCCGCGGGATGAACACCCGCCGTGGGGGCCGCGTCGTTCCGCAACTGGTCCATGATTTCGTGGATGGCCATCAGGGCAACCTCTGCGCGTGGTCGTTTGCCGCGAGAACGGCGGTGCTCTTCTTCTTCTTCGGGGGAGGCGGAGCCTTCACGGGTTTCCAGGCAAGGTGGTCATCGGCGCGGAGGTCCACGGTGGCGACCGGAAGGGCGCTCCCCTGCTGTTCGGCCAGGAAGGCCTCGAGGACGGGCCCGGTCTCGGCCAGCGGGCGGTGCCCAGTGATCGCCCTCAGTCCGTCATCCAGGACGAGGGTGATCCCCTGCGCGCTGTCCCAATGGATCTCGCTGATCCTGCTGCCGAGTTCGGGATTGGCCTTCCGGATCTGCTCGCCGGCGCCGCGGACGCGGGTCCACGACTCGCGCGGCAGCGTCCTTCCCAGCGCGGCAACCTCGTCCTCGAATCCGGTCAGGAGGGGACCGCTGTAGGAGGCCAGGTCCGTGGCTCCCGCCAGGTCGTAGAGCACTCCCTCCGGCGAGACGAGGTAGGTGCCATTCGTGTGCGCGAGAATCCCCGCGCAACCGTGCTCAACCACCTCGACGGAGAGGCTGTTCGGCCACTGCCTGCGAATGCTCACGCGTGCGATGGAGGGTTCGGACTTGATGGCCTCGCGGATTGCGGAGTCGGAAACCCAGAGCGTCAGGTCGTGGCCGGGTTCGGCTGCGGAGCGGATCATCTCGACCAGTCTCGCGGGCTTGGCGCGCCGGGTTCCCTCCACGGAGATGGATTCGGCCCTGAAGTAGTCCCCGTTGGCCAGGAAGACGCCGAATGCGATGGCGAGCCCCGTCCCCGTCGCGACGAAGAGAGTCGGCGGTGCCCAACGGCGCACGTTTGCGATCGCCCCCTCCAGCAGCAGTGATGCGCGCATCGGGATGGGGTTGCGGGGACGCGAGCCGGTGCCGATGACGTCCCGCCGCCTCGCCTCGCGCGCTGGTGTGCCTGGTGTGTCCGTCATGCGAACATCCTCACGTTGGCCATGGGTCCCCCGGCTACATTGACCTCGAGGCTTGGCTCGATGCCGTAACGGTCATAGAGGGTGTCCTGCACGAAGTTGATGAGCGCCTGGAAGTCCTCCCCGCTGGCTTCGCCTGAGTTGACGATGAAGTTTGCGTGCCCCTCGGAGATCACGGCATCGCGGATCGAGTAGCCCTTGAGGCCGGCCTGGTCGATCAGCATGCCGGTGCTGACGCGCTGACGCGTCTCCGGGTTGGTGACGTTCTTGAAGATGCAGCCGCTGGACGGCTTGTCGTAGGGTTGCTGCTTTTTGCGGGAGAGGAAATCGTTGCGCTGGCGGTCCGCCTCCTCGGCGTCGAGCGGGCGCAGGCGCAGCTCGGCGTTGAGGATGATGACCTCCTTCAGCTCGGAGAAGCGGTATCCGAAGCGGTACTCCCCCCGCCGCACCTCGATGATGCGCCCGCAGCGCGTCATGCAGAGGGCGCGCTCCATGAAGTCGCAGAGTCCCCAGTTCCCCGCGCCCGCGTTGCCAGCCAGCGCGCCGCCGACATGGCCGGGCACCTTGATGAGGAACTCCAGCCCCATGAGGCCAAGGCGGTTCGTCGTCGACAGCAGGAAGGGAAGCGGAGTCGCGGCGCCCGCCAGCACGAGCCCACCGGGTTGCGGCATGACGCCCTCGAAGCTCTTGCCCAGCGTGACGACGATCCCCTCGAAGTAGCTGGTGGCGAAGAGCGTGTTCGCGCCCCCGCCGAGCACCATGAGCGGCCAATCGCGTTCCCTCGCACGGCGGAGCAGGTCGCGCAGCCCGCGCGGGTCGGTGACCTCCGCGTGGATGGCCGCGCGGCAGTGCGTCCTCATCGAGGTCCGCATCGTCAGGTCCGCGTTGGGGGATACGACGACGCCCGGGATCGGATTCGTGATAAGGTCCTGGAACTCGCTGCGGGGCCTCCTCATGGGGCTGCTCCCTCCCTTCGCGAGAGTTCGGCGGCTGCATCCGTGATGCTGCCGGCGCCCAGGAACAGCAGGATGTCCCCGGGACGGGCGAGCGAGTGCGCGAGCGCGCAAGCCTCCGCGCACGAATCCGCGAAGTGGGTCGGGCCCTCGCGGTGGGAGCCGACGAGGGCGTTGAGGGTCCGAGCGTCGAAGCCGGGGATGGGGCTCTCCCCCGCCGCGTAGATTCCCGTCGTGACGGCTATGTCGGCGCCGGCCATCGCGGGTCCGTACATGTGCCGGTAGTGGTGCGCCCGCGAGTGGCGGTGCGGCTGGAAGACTGCGATGATGCGGCCCCCGCGCTCGTCGCGCAGGAGGCGTGCCGCCTCGATCGTCGCATGCACCTCGGTCGCGTGGTGCGCGTAGTCGTCCACGAGCAGCACGTCGTTGCGCAGGGGGTACTTCGTGAATCGGCGACCAACTCCATGGAAGCCGGCGAGGACCTCGACCGCACGCGACACGTCGGCCCCAACCGCGGCGGCAAGCGCCACGGCCCCGGTGGCATTGGCGACGTTGTGGAGTCCGGGGATGCCGAGTTGCACCCGCAGTGGACCCGTCGCGAGCCCCAGCACCTCGAAGTGCGAGCCGGTCCCCTTCATCTCGATGACCCTGTACCGGACTGCGGCACCGGAGCCCTCCGAGCCGTAGGTCACGGGGGCCTTGTGCGCGAACGCGCCGAGCGCGCGCACCCCCGGGTCGTCGAGGCACGTGACGAGTCCGCCCTGCGTGAACCTGTCCGCGAATCGGGTGAATCCGTCGAAGAGCCGCTCATCCGTCCCCCAGTAGGAGAGGTGCTCGGACTCGATGTTCGTGATGATGCCGAACTCCCCGGGCAGGCCGAGGAAGCTGCCGTCGCTCTCGTCGGCCTCGGCGACGGCCCACTCGAGCCCGCCGCAGCGCACGTTGCCGGCGAACTCGCGCACCTCGCCCCCGACAAAGGCCCACGGGTCCATGTCGGCGGCCTCCAGCAGGAGCGCGACGAGCGTGGTCGTGGTGGTCTTGCCGTGCGTGCCGGCGACGAGGATCGGGCGGTGATGGCCGAGGAAGGCGGCGAGCATTTCGGCGCGGTGCATCAGGGTGACGCCGAGCTGGCGCGCGCGGCGAAGCTCCGGGTTGTTCTCCGGGATCGCGGTCGAGTAGACGACGACGTCCGGCATCTCGAGGTTCGACTCGGCGTGGCCCGAGTGGGCGCGGATGCCGCACTCGTTCAAGTCGCGGAGCTTCTCCGCTGGGGCCGCGTCGGAGCCGCTCACCATCACGCCCCTGGCATGGAGGGCTCGGGCGAGCGACCGCATGCCCGCACCGCCGATTCCGATGAGGTGGGCGGACCGCGGGAAGGAAGGCACGGTGGTGGGCGCGGTGCGCCCGGTGGCGGTGGTATCCATGGTCACGCGGTTCTTTCTCCTCGGATGGCGCCCGCGGTGGCGGCACCGCGCGCTAGGTCCCCAACGATGGCTGCTGCGATGGTCACTGCGGCGTTGCGCGAGGAAAGCGTCCCGGCGGCACGCGCCATCCTCGAGGCCCGCGCAGGATCGCGGATGATCGAGAGCATCTCCCCCGCAAGCCACGCGGGAGAGAGGTCGGCCTCCATCCGCACGACCGAGGCCCCGGCCACGCGGAAGACCCCGGCGTTGGCGTCCTGGTGCGCGTCCTTCGAGAAGGGGAAGGGCACGAGGATGGACGGCATGCCGACGCCGGCGATCTCCGCGAGCGAGCTGGCACCCGCGCGCGACACGATCAGCGTGGACCGCGCCATGAGCTCGGCCGGATTCGGCACATGCGCGATGCGCTCGATTCCCGGATCGTCGGCGTGCGTGCCGGCGTCGCCGAGTATGGTCATTCCGAGCGCGGGCTCGCTGGCACGCGCGAGTCGAGCGGCCTCGGCGGCGATCGAGTTGAGTCGTGCCGCACCCTGGCTGCCGCCCATCACGAGCACGCGCGCGTGTTCCGGGTTCCACCCTGGCATCGGCCGCGTCGGCGTGCCCACGATGCCTGCGTTTGGCCACGCCGCCGCTCCGGGCAGGCCGAGGAACACCTGCCGCGCAAGCCGGCGGAACAGCCGCGTGACGCGGCCGGGCACGGCGTTCGATTCGTGGAGGTACACCGGCGTTCCCCGCAGGAGCGCCGCGGCCAGGATCGGGGCCGAGAACCCACCGCCCATTGAGATCACCGCCGCGGGGCGAAGGCGCGCCAGAAGTCCCATGGCGCGGGGGGGCGCGGCTGCGATGCGGCATGCGCGCGCGGCGCGGCCACGCATCGTCCGCGCCGCCCCGGGCCAACCGATGACGTTGGGCTCGATGTTGGCCGCGGCGTAGATGCGCGACTCGACCTGGCGGTCGCCGCATGCGAACTCGACGCGCCACCCGATGCGCCCGAACTCGCGGCCCAGCTCGATTCCGGGGATGATGTGGCCACCCGTGCCGGCGGCGACGATGAGGATCGTGGGGTTGCCGGTGCTCATGCGGGCGCCACCTCCCCACGCCGCGCAAACGAGTAGTTCGCGACGTTCAGCAGCAGCCCCACGCACACGAGCGACGTGATCATCGAGGAGCCCCCGTAGCTGAAGAAGGGGAGGGCCAGGCCCTTTGTCGGGCCCAGGCCGAGCGCCACGAAGAAGTTGATGAAGACAGCCCAGCCGATCATCATCGTCAGCCCCGCGGCGAGGAGCGCGCCGAAGTGGTCCGGCGCCTTGTATGCGATGCGGAACCCGACGAGGATGAACGCGAGGAAGAGGAGAAGGATGCTGATGGCGCCAATGAAGCCAAGTTCCTCGCAGGCGATGGCGAAGATGAAGTCTGTGTGCGCCTCACTCAGGAAGTGGTACTTTTGGACGCCCATGCCGAGCCCGCGACCCCACAGGCCGCCGGAGCCCACCGCGATGAGCGACTGGTTGAGCTGGTAGGCGTGCGTCGAGGCGTACTTGTCAGGGTCCATGAACGCCAGGATTCGGTTCATGCGGTAGCTCTGAGTCATGATGAGCATCGCGATCGCGAAGACGCCGGCCACCACGACGGCCATGATGTGCGTCGTCCTCATGCGGGCCAGGCACCACATGCACACGACCACCACGCCGCTCAGCGCGGTCATGCCGAGGTCCTTCTCAAGGACGACGAGGGTCGAGAACATGCCGAAGACGCCGAGGGCCGGCAGGAACCCGCGCTTGAAGTCGCGCAGCTCGTGGCGCTTCTCGGCGAGGAACTTCGCCATGAAGACCACGAGGCAGACTTTTGCAAACTCGCTGGGCTGCAGGACGATGGGCCCGAGCCGCATCCATCGCCTGGCCCCCTTGGACTCGAATCCCAGAGGGGTGACGAGCACGAGCACGAGGGCGAGCACGGCACCGCCCAGCAGCCAGGGGGCGGCCCGCTCCACCCACTCGATGGGGGTCTTCAGGAGGACGACCATGAGCACGATTCCCGCCGCGGCCCAAAGGGATTGGCGCAGGGCATAGGCGTTGCCGTGGTGCGCGGGGGCCGCGTCCACGGAGGCAACGTTTCCCGCGGCTGCGTCGATGCGGCGCGTTTCCAGGCCCGCGCGCGCCCCGCTCGCGCTGTACACCATGATGAGCCCAATGGACATGAGGGACATCACCACGATGGCCAGAAGCGCGGCGGGGTTGCGCAGGAGGGATTCGACCCGGGTGGTCACTCTTCGGGCGCTCCTAGATTCCGAGGAAGCTGCGCACGGAGCGCTTGAATGCGCAGCCGCGGTCCTCGAAGTCCTTGAACATGTCAAAGCTCGAGCACGCGGGTGAGAGCAGGACGACGTCGTGCGGCTGGGCGAGGCCCGCGGCCATCTTGACGGCCTCGTCCATGTTCGCGGCCTCGCGCGTCGGCACGAGCTTGCCCCAGTGCTTCTTGATGGTCGGCGCCGCCTCGCCGATCAGCACCAGGGCGCGCACGCGCTCCTTCACGAGGTGGTTCAGGCGGTCGTAGGCCGATGACTTGTCCCGCCCGCCGGCGACCAGCACGATCGGCCGGTCGAACGCGAGCAGCGCCTTCTCCAGCGAGTCCACGTTGGTCGCCTTCGAGTCGTTGTAGAACTTCACGTCCTCCTTCGTGGAGGCCACGAACTCGATGCGGTGCTCGACGCCCTTGAATCGGCGGAGGGTCTGGCGGATCGAGTCCACGCTGATGCCGACGCGCCGAGCCATCACCATCGAGGCCAGCGTGTTCTCGACGTTGTGCCGCCCGGGGAGGGGAATCTCCGAGAGGTTGCACACGGGGATGAGCTCCCCCTGCTCCTTCAAGTACACGCGGTCGCCCTCGACGAATGCGCCCTGCTGGACCGGCTTGCCAGACATCGAGAACGTGTAGACCTGCGCCTCCGTCTCCTCGGCGACCTTCATCACGATGGGGTCGTCCTGGTTGAGGACGAGGAAGTCGTCCTTCGTCTGGTTGCGGGTGATCTGGAACTTCGCCTCGATGTAGTCGCGCATGGAGGAGTAGCGGTCCATGTGGTCGCGGGTGACGTTGAGGATCGCGGCGACCTTCGGGCGGAACGACTCGATCGACTCGAGCTGGAAGCTCGACACCTCGGTGACGAGGACGGTGTCCCTCGTTTCGTCCTGGGTGGAGAGGACGCCGTCCGAGAAGGCGCGGCCGATGTTGCCGGAGACGACGGCGTTCACGCCTGCGTTGGCGACCATCTGTCCGGTGAGGATCGTCGTCGTGGTCTTGCCGTTCGTGCCCGTTATGGCGACGATGGGGGAGCGGGAGAAGTAGTACGCGAGCTCGACCTCGGAGAGGACCGGGATGTCGCGCTCGAGCGCCTTGAGGACGAATGGGTGGTCGGGACGGATGCCCGGGGAGAGGCAAATGGCCTCGCAGCCGCGGAGCATCGACTCATTCAACGAACCGAAGTGCGCGGTAACGAAGAGCCGCCGGATGCGGCGGATGAGCGAGCGGAACTCCTTGGCCGGCTTCTCGTCCACGAGGACGACATCGATGTTGTGGTGCCGGAGAAGGTGCATGGCGGCGACGCCGGAGCGGGCGGCTCCGAACACGCAAACACGGCGGAAGGGGAAGCGGGGGGCTGACTGCGTCATCTGCGGGAATCCTCCGGGAGCGGGAGCGGGAAGTGGTGGAGCGGGAGGTCGGGGGCCGGTGCTTGCGGGATCGTCTCGTCGTTTGGGGTTACCTGAGCTTCAGGGTGGAGAGGCCCGCCAGCGCGAGGAGCGCCGACACGAGCCAGAATCGGACGATGATCTTCGATTCGGGGACGCCCCCGCGCTCGAAGTGGTGGTGGAGCGGCGACATGCGGAAGATGCGGCGCCCGCTCAGCTTCACGCTCGCGACCTGCAGAATCACACTCATGGCCTCGGCGACGAATATGCCGCCGACGATCACGAGCAGGAACTCCTGCTTCAGCAGCAGCGCCGACGCACCCAGCAGGCCCCCGATCATCATGGAGCCGGTGTCGCCCATGAAGATCTGGGCGGGGTGCGAGTTGAACCAAAGAAACCCGAAGCACGAGCCGACGAGCCCGGCCAGGATGACCGTGAGTTCGCCGCCGCCCTGCACGTGCGGGATCATCAGGTAGGAGGCGAGGTCCGAGCGCCCCACAAGGTAGGCGACGACCGCGAGGCACAGCGCGCTCGCGGAGGCGACGCCCGCCGCGAGGCCGTCCAGCCCGTCCGTCAGGTTCACCGCGTTGCTGCTCGCGGTGAGCACGAAGATCGCAAACGGCACGAACAGGGCCCCCAACGGGAAGAACGCGGTCTTCACGAAGGGGAGCGCGATGGCATCCGCCCCGACGTAGCCGACATGGTCGTAGCGGACGAGGTCCGGGAAGCCGCCGACGAAGAGCAGAGCGAAGGCGCCCCCGAGAACGACCTGGGCGCCGATCTTTTCCCAGCCGCCGAGCCCCTCGTTCCGGCCTCCCCGGAACTTCCTGAAGTCGTCAACGAACCCGAGCGCGCCGAAGCCCACTGCCATCGCAACGGCGAGCCAGACTACCGGCGAGGTCCAGTTCGAGAACAGCCCGCAGGCGAACAGCAGCGCGACGAGCATCAGGAGGCCGCCCATCGTGGGGGTACCCGCCTTGCCGCCGTGCATCTCCGTCAGGTCCACGGCGTTTTCGCCGCTCGACTTGCGGATGTGCTGTCCGACCTTCCTGCGCTTGATCGCCTCGATGAACGAGGGACCCGCCAGCACCGTGAACACGAAGGCCGTGAGGAGCGCGGCCGCGGCGCGCACGGTGATGTAGGAGAAGAAGCGCCCGCCCTCGGCGTTCCCCTGGGCAAGCAGGTCGGCAAGGTACGGGATCACGTGAACCGGGCCTCCGAATCGGCGTGAATCAGGCTGCCGTTGCGGATGGCGGCGCGGGTTTCACGGAACATATCGAGGCATTGCTCCAGCCTGTTGCCGCGCGATCCCTTCACGAGGAGAAGGTCGCCTGGCTCGAGTTCCTGCGCGAGGAAGTTGGCCGCTGCGCGCGCGTCCGGGAAGTGCTCCGCGCGGACTCCAAGGCGCGAGGCTTCCTCCACGATGAGCGGGGTCCACTCGCCGACGGCGCACACGAGGTCGAGCCCCGCGTGTCCTGCGGCGATGCCGACCTCGCGGTGGTAGTGCTGCGCGTGCTCCCCAAGTTCGAGCATGTCGCCGACGAGGGCCACCCGCCGGCGGACGTGCGGAACGTCGGCCGCGGATCCGATGCTGCGGAGCATCGCGGCCGGCGAGGCGTTGTAGCAGTCCTTCACGATGGTCAGCCCATCGAAGTACTCGATTTCGCTGCGCATGGCGCGCGTCGCGAAGGTCGAGATGCGCTCGGCGATCCACTTGAGGTCGAGGCCGGCCGCCAGCGCCGCCGCCGCCGCCGCCAGGGCATTGTCCACGTTGTACCTGCCGAAGACGGGGACGATCACGGACGCGCGCCCCTCGGCCGTCACCAGGTCGAAGCGGTACCCGTGCGGCTCGATCGGGCGGACGTTCTCGGCCCGGACCTCGGCATCCGGTCCGCACCCAAAGGTGATCACGCGGCCCTGGTAGTGGTAGCGCTCGACCAGCTTCGCGTGGTTCGGGCAGGACGCGTTCAGCAGGAGCGTCCCATTCTGCCGCATGGCGGTGATGATCTCCGCCTCGC
This sequence comes from uncultured Candidatus Sumerlaeota bacterium, assembly GCA_964618855.1. Classification (GTDB taxonomy): domain Bacteria; phylum Sumerlaeota; class Sumerlaeia; order SLMS01; family JANRJK01; genus CAZUCD01. The sequence continues at coordinate 18,014 of CAZUCD010000005.1, read as the reverse complement.
CCCGGATGAGGGCGTCCAGGCCTCCGAAATTGCCAATGTGAGCGTTGCCGATGTTGGTGATGATCGCGATGTCCGGATCGCAGATCTCCGTCAGCCGCTCAAGTTCCCCGGGGTGGTTCATGCCCAGCTCGACGACGCCCAGGCGCGTTGATTCCTCGAGGCGGAAGAGCGTCTGCGGCAGGCCGACGAGGTTGTTCCTGTTGCCTTCTGTGACGACGGCGGAGACGGCGCCGCGCATGACGTGGGCAAGCATCTCCTTGGTGGTTGTCTTCCCGGAGGAGCCGCTGACGGCGAGGATGCGCGCCCCGTTGTGCCGACGCCAGGCGAGCGCGATGTCACCCAGGGCGCGCAGCGAGTCGGAGACGATCACCGCGGGCGCGTCGAGGGCGACCGCCGCCTCGTAGTCGTGCGTGACGACGCCCGCCGCGCCCGCCGCCAGCGCAGCCGCGATGAAGTCGCTGCCGCGGTGGTTCGGGCCGTCCAGGGCAAGGAACCACTCTCCCCTGCGGATCGTGCGGCTGTCGGTGGCGATGCCCGATCCGGATGCCGTGGCGTCGCAGCCATTGGTTGTTCCGCCGGTGGCGGCCACGAGTTCCGCGATGCCGATCTTCATGCGCGCGCCTCCCCGATGCGGTCCGTCCCGATGACTTCCGAGTCTGCTGAGCCGGGGGCGCTGGTGCGCCCGACGAGTCCCGCGAGGATTCCGCGCGCGACCTCCCGGTCGTCGAAGGGCGTCCTCCTCCCGCCGGCCTCCTGGTACGCCTCGTGGCCCTTCCCGGCGATCAGGACAACGTCCCCGGGCGATGCGAGGCCGATGGCGCTCTCGATGGCGCGCCGCCGGTCGAGGATCGTCTGGTACCGCGCGGGCTTCATGCGCGCCTGCAGGAGCCCCTCCGCGATGTGCAGCGCGATGTCCTCCGGGTCCTCGTCCCTCGGATTGTCGTTCGTGATGATGACATGGTCGCTGAGGAGCCCGGCGACGCGGCCCATGAGGGGGCGCTTGCCCTGGTCGCGGTTGCCGCCGCAGCCGAACACGGTGATGAGGCGGTTGTGCGAGAGCCTGCGCGCCGCTCGGATCACTCGGGAGAGCGCGTCCGGCGTGTGCGCGTAGTCCACCAGCACGGTGAACGGCTGCCCGGCGTCGATGCGCTCGAAGCGGCCGGGCACCGAGATGAACTGGCTCAGGCCCTCCGCGATCTCCCGCGCGTCGAGTCCGAGTGCGCGGCAGAGACCCGCCGCCGCCAGCATGTTGGTGATGTTGAATCCCCCGACGAGGGAGGAGCGCACGCGGCCGATCTCGCCGCCGATGCGGAGCACGAACTCCGTGAACGTCGGCCCGCACACGATCTCGTCCGCGATCAGGTCGCTCCGGCGCTCCGTACCGCGGCTGAAGGAGGAGAGCCCGGGATTCTCGCGCATGAGCTCCTCGCCGACGGGATCGTCCAGGTTGACGCACCCGACCGACCCGGGAATCGCGGGGAGAATCTCCGTGAAGAGGCTCTTCTTGCACGCCACGTAGTTCTCGTACGTGCCGTGGTAGTCGAGGTGGTCCTGCGTGATGTTCGTGAGGGAGCACGCGGCGAAGGGGATGCCGCCGATGCGGCGCTGGTCGATGCCGTGGCTGCTGACCTCCATCGCGACCGCCAGGACGCCCGATGCCGCCATGCGCGCCATGAGCGCGGCGAGCTCGACCGGTCCCGGCGTCGTGTTCGACGCCGACTCCGAGGCCGCGCCCCAGTTGCTGCCGAGTGTCCCGATCCGCGCCGCCGTGATGCCGTGCGTCGCCAGGATCCGTTCGACTATGAAGGTGGTCGTGGTCTTGCCATTCGTGCCCGTAACGCCCAGGACGCGCATGCGGCGCGCGGGGTTGCCGGCCGCCGCCTGGGCCAGCGGCCCCAGGACGTCCCGCGTGGAAGGCACGCGCACGATGGTCGCGCCGGTGGGCGCCGAGACCTGCGCCTCCGCAACGATGACGGCCGCGCCGCGCGAGACGGCGTCGCCGGCGAAGTGGTGGGAGTCCGTCGTCGTGCCCTTGCGCGCCACGAACACGGAACCCGCCCGCGCCGACTGCGCATGGGCGGTGAGCCCGGATACCATCACCTGGGGGTTGCCGCAGATCTCCACTTCCTGGAGGCCGGCGTCGCGGAGCAGATCGAGGAGGGGAACGGGGGAGGAGCATTCAATCACGGGAGGGCCTCAGTTCTGCGTTTCGGGGAGGGGGTTGCTCGAAGCGATGGCGAGTGCGTGCGCGGCGTCGGAGGTGGCGAGCGTCCGCGTGGGCGGGCGCTCCAGTTCGTGTGAGAAGTGGACGAAGACCTGCGTGCCGGGCCCGACGGGCTCGCCGGCCGCGGGGGACTGGTCGACCGCGAGGCCCGACCCGGCGAGTGCAAGGGAGGCGACCGGCATGGGAACCGCGCGGCGCACCTCCGACATGGAGAGGCCCGCAAGGTTAGGCATCGTCCCTGCGGGGGCGGCCTCCGCAGGGGGCAAGTCGACGGTGGCCGCAACATATTCGATTTCAGCCGCGTCCTCGATGGGCTCCGAGGGGGGCACGCCGAGGTGCAGCATCGCGACCCTGGCGATCTTCGCGAAGGCGGGTGCCGCGATCGTTCCGCCGAAGCGCGCCTTCGTGGGGGCGTCCACGTAAACGTAGATCACCACCGCCGGCTGGTCGATCGGGACGACGCCGCAGAAGGAGCTGATGTACTCCTTGCGATCACGAATGTGTGACTTGACCGTGGTCCCCGTCTTTCCGCCGATCCTGTATCCGGGAACCTGCGCCTTCTTTCCGGTGCCCTCGACGACGACGTCCGCCATCAGTTCCCGCATGATCGCGCTGGTGGTGGGGCGGACGACCTGGCGGAGTTCCTCGGGGTCGTGGCGGTCGATGACCACGCCGCGGGAGGAGCGCACCTCCTTGACCAGCGTGGGCCGCATGTAGCGCCCGTCGTTCACGAGCGCAGCCACGCCGGAGGCAATCTGGATGGGCGTCAGCGCCAGTTCGTACCCCATGGGGAGGGAGGTGCGGGAGAACTTGGTCCACTTCTCGACGGGGTAGAGGATGCCGGCGCTCTCCCCTGGGAGGCGCAGCGGGGTGTCGGACCCGAACCCGAAGGCGCGCAGGTAGCCGTGCCACGTCTCGTTGTCGACGGCCTGGGCGAGCTTGATGATGCCGACGTTGGAAGAGAACGCGAGCGCGGTGCGGAAGCTGACGACATGGAGCGGGTCGTGCCCGGGGGCGTCGTTGATGCGGCGGCCATCGATGACGGCGTGCCCGCCCTCGCAGTCCACGAGCGTGTCGGGGCCGACGAGCCCAAGGTCGATGAGCATGGCGGCCGTGAAGAGCTTGACGACGCTGCCGGCCTCCAGGGGGTCGGTGATCGTGCGGTTCCTGCGCTGCTCGTTGGTCGCGGAGGAGAACGAGTTGTTGTCGAAGGTGGGGTGGCTTGCCATGGCGAGCACCTCCCCCGTGCGCACGTCCATGACGACGGCGCCGGCGCCGGCGGCGCCAAACTCGTCCACGGCATCCCTCAGGGCGTTCTCGGTCGCCTCCTGGATTACGGAGTCGATCGTGAGCACGAGCGTGTTGCCACGCGCGCGGACAAGGTCCTCGGCCGGGATCGAGTCGATGGCCTGGCTGACGGCGGTGCGGCGGACCTTGGACTCGATGCGCTGGCCGCTCAGCTCGCGGTTGTAGCTCTGCTCGACGCCGCAGATGCCGGTGTTGTCCCCGTCGCCGTCGCTGGAGCAGAAGCCGATGAGTGCGGCGGCGAGGTGGCGCGGATAGGTCCGGCGCGTCTCGCGGTGGAACCATACGCCGCGGGCGTCGATGGGGTAGATGTCGAGCGTCTCCTCCAGGCGGCGCGCGATCTCCGGATGGAGGGCTCGGCCGAGCACGACGGGGGTGCTGCGGTCGAGGCGCGAGCGGACGCGCTGGGAGGGCATGCCCGTGTAGTGCGCGATCTGCCGCGCGAGCTGGTCGAGGTCGATCTCCGCGTGCGGGGCGCGCAGGTAGACCGGATTGACGTAGAGGCTGAGGCGCGCTGTGGACTGCGCGAGCGGGCGCCCGGCGCGGTCCAGGATGTCCCCGCGCTCGGGCTGGATGACGACGCGGCGGGTCTGCTGCTGGCGGGCGCGCGCCACGTAGGAATCGTGGCGGTCGAGCTGAAGCGACACCAGGCGCGCGGCCACCGTCGCGGCGAGCGCCGAGAAGGCGACGCCGAGGACGATGGAACGCAGCCGGTGCGGCCTGTGAAGCACAAGGGCTCTCCTGTCGCGAACGGACGAACTCCGTGCACGCGGTCTCTGGGAGACTTTTGGGTGGTGAAGCCACTGCCGCGAATCGCCGGGGTCTCGCGCCTCTTGGGTCTCGGGCGGAGGTTTCGCCGGACGAGGCCGCGACAAGGAAAGGCCAGGGGCCGTGTGCTCCGGGAATCGCCGACCGCGGGAACGGTGTGGTGCTCGGCGGGCCCCGTGCCTCGGGGGGACGGGATGCGTGGGCGGGAGCGGGTGACGAGCCGGGGGAGCGGGATTTCAGCGGGAGCTGGAGCGGGAATCCCCGGTTCGGTCCTCTCGGCCCGGGGCTCCGCTTCGAATCCGTGATGCCGATCTCGAAGCAGTGCCCGGAACCTCACGGATCCTGGCCTTTCCTTGTTGCGGAATCGCCGCGCGTGCAGCGGTTTCCGTTCGGACCGCGCGGGGGAGCCAATCCCTCGCCCCGGTCCTCTACCTTTGGTCCTCCTTCCTGGTGGAGTCGGCCGCCGCGCGCCAGCGCTGCATCGCCGCCTGCGAAACACTCAGCTTCGACACGAGCGCCGGCTCGGGATCGACCATGCCGTAGTTGACCAGCGCCGCGCGCCTCATCGACTCGTCCGTCTGCAGCGAGCCAATCCGGACGGCCATCTCGCGCGATTTGTCCCGCGTGGCGACGGTGCGCTGGAGCGCCTCCCCCGTCCCCATCTCGTAGTCCCGAATCTCGAACACGGTCCCGACCTGCCAGAAGCCGAGGGCGGTCAGGAGCGCCCCGACGCCGAAGATGGCGAGAAGGTCGCGCACGCGGAGGACACCCATCGGCTCCTCGGCCGCTTCGCGGCGCATGCGCCCGCGCGGTTTCGCCGCACCGTACACATGGTCCTCCTTCATGCGGCACCTCCCCGGCGTTCGATCGAACGCAGCCGCGCGCTGCGCGAGCGTGGATTCGAGGCGACCTCCGCGTCGGTCGGCTTGATCGCGCCGCGGCGGGGCATGTGGAACTCGAGTCCCTCCGTCGTGGTCGCGCTGTAGAGGTTCGTCGGATCGGGGCGCGGGGAGCCCGCCTCGTCGAAGATGCGCTTGGTCAGGCGGTCCTCCCCACTGTGGTAGGAGAGCACCGCCAGCCGCCCCCCCGGGTTGAGGGAGGCGAGCGAGGCGCGGAGGCCGCGTTCGAGCGTCTCGAGTTCCGCGTTCGCGACGATCCGGAGGGCCTGCATGGTGCGCGTCGCCGAGTCGAGCCGCAGGTGGCGCTCGTTCGCGGGCACGGCGGCCCGGATGATTTCCGCGAGCTGCGCCGTGGTGCGGATCGGCGCCTTCGCGCGCTCGCGCACGATCGCTGCGGCGATGCGGCGCGCGTGGCGCTCGTCCGAGAGCCGAAAGATCCAGTCCGCGAGGTCCTGCTCCTGCGCGGTCGCCACAAGCTCGGCGATGGAGACGCAGCCCGGCTCTTCGGGGTTGAACCGCCCATCGAGCGGCCCGTCGTTGCGGAACCCGAACCCGCGCGAGGGATCGTCCACCTGGATGGAGTTCATCCCGAGGTCGAGAAGGATCGCGTCGGCCCCCGGCGTTTCCGCCACCGCGAGCACTTCGCCGATCTTGTCGTAGGACGCCGTCACCACGCGAATGTCCGGTCCCTTCCGTGAGTCGAATGCCCTGCCGAGGTTCTCCGCCGCGATGGCCGCCATGGCCGGGTCGCGGTCCAGCGCGAAGAGCCTCCCCGTCCTGCCGATCCCCCGGGCCAGTTCGAGCGCGTGACCGCCCGCCCCGACCGTTCCGTCCACCACCACCGCGCCCTCAGTGGGACGCAGCGCCTCCAGGACCTCGCGAACCATCACCGGCACGTGACCCATGGCCGAACTCCCCCGCGAGGAATCCCAACAACCCCTTCGACTTCGCCGCCGCGCCGAACAGTTCCTTGCGGTGGTCCACGAAACCCTTCATCGAGGCGCCGAATGCTTTCACGCCCATCAGCTCGAGGTAGTTGTCCGATCCCACAATGACCACCTTCCTCGCCAACTCGTCCGATTCCGACGGCTTGCCTTCGCCCTCGAGCGCATCCGCGGAGTCCACCAAACCGACCGTCATGGCGAGCAAACTGGAGACCCTGAAGCGATTCTGCTTGTCGAGGTACTGCTCATCGTAGCTATTCAAGAGGGTCTTGCGCACCATGATCAGGTCTTCGTTCTCGAGCGACTCTGCGTCAAAAAGCTCCACAAGCTGATCGAAGACGGCCGGTGGATAGATGCCAATGTTGCCTGCCAAGGAAGCTGCGATGACAACTTTCACTCCCTTGCCCTCCTCCGGTGGGTCGCAGAGCTCAAGAAACCGGGGCAGAAACTTGGAAGGAATAGGGATACGGCCCTTCTCGTCGAGGGTCTGCTGCTGATGACCCTGAAGCCGATCGCGCCGTGCCCTTCCGCCGACTGCCACCAGATGTCCCTCGCTGTCCTTTTTTCCCACCGAACTGAGTAAGGTAAGGACGGCCCGGCCAAACTAGAGCGTCAAGGAAGAATCGAAATCTTTTTCAGCTTTTTTTTGCCACAGGGGCAGCCATATGTGGACAGTTTTCAACCACAGTGCTACCATTAGTAACTCGACTCCGAAGTGGCGCACAGGGAAACACTGAGATCGTGTGTGATTCCGACCCGTTTCGGTTTCCCGACTTTTCCAATTACATCATTGATGCACAAGAGTTTATGTCAAAGTCGGTCGACAAAAAGCAAAACTTAGGCGTAGGAGTTCGCGGCCCGACCGGGGGCTCATCCCCGCGCCAAGGCATTTTCTTGGAACGGACGCGACTTTAGGATGCGCATTCTCATCCTCAGCCCTTCGGGACGGCTATTGGGTGCCCGGCAGAGTCTGGTCGACCTGGCGACCCACCTCCCCGCGGGGGTGGAACCCCTCGTGATATCGCCCAACGGTGGGGAATTGTGGGAGAGACTCAAGTCGTCCGGGATTTCGACGGAGATCATCCCCCATCACCCTTGGCGGAAGCTCGGGGGTTGGCTGCAAGCCCACGTGACGCAGATGCCTCGCCTTCGTGAGGTTGCGCGGCGATTTCGGCCCGACCTCATTCATGCCAACGAGTTCCACTGCTGTCCCCAGGGTACGAGGGTGGCGGCCTCGGCCGGCGTCCCGTCGACCGGGCACGTCCGTTTGACGATCACGCCCAGGCAGATCCGAAACTACTCGATGGCAAGATGCCGACGGATTATCTGTGTGTCCGAGGCGGTGGCGGGGCTGTTTGCGGGGAGCGGCCTGGAAGAAGGTGTTCGCGTCGTGCACAACGGGATCGACGTTTCCCGATTCGTGGGCGTGGCGCGGGAGCGCGTGCCCCTGGCGGAGACGGCCTCATGGCCCGACACGGCGCTGGTCGTGGCGCTCCTTGGGTTGGTGAGCGACCGGAAGAACCAGCTCGTGGCGGCGGAGGCGGTGGCGCTGGCCGCTCGGGAGGGCGCGGATGTTCGGCTGCTGCTTGCGGGCGATGCCTTCAAGTCCTCGCTCGGCTATGGGGAGTCGGTCAGGGCACGGCTCGCGAAACCGGACCTGTCCGACCGGGCGGTCTGGGTGCCATTCCGCGCGGATGTCGCCGGGTTGTATGCGGCATGCGACGTGAACATGCTGATTTCGTCGGAGGAGGGGTTTGGACGCACGATCGTCGAAGCAGGCGGTGCGGGGCGTCCGAGCATAGGTTCCGCAAACGGGGGCATTCCGGAGTTGATCGCTGACGGCGAATCCGGCTGGATTGTGCGCGACCTCTCCCCCGCCGCCGTGGCGCGCGTCCTGGTCGAGGCGTGGCGCAACCGCGCGGAAGTGCGAAGGCGGGGCGAGGCCGCCCGCGCCCGCGTTGCGGAGCTCTTCACGATCGGGGCCTGCGCGGCGCGCACCGTCGCCGTCTGGCGCGAAGCCGTCGCTGGATGAGGACGGCCAACCTGCGTGCGCGCTGCGCTGTCGACTTTGTAAAGGATGGGTCCATGCACGCAATGCTCTGCATCATTCCAACCGTGGCGGCTCTCGTGATCGGTTGCAGCAGTTCAACGCACGGCGACTCTGGTGCCACAACGGGTTCGAGCCCGACGTTGCCTGTCAGCACGGCGATCCCCCAGTCCGGGGTGAGTGTCCCGCGGGGATTCCCGGCTTGGCCTCCCGAGCCGAGTTCACCGGACTTCGACGCCTCGCCCGCAGGCCTCGTCGCCAACTGGATGGAAGGCGTGGGCAATCCCGCGCGGCCGGCGTCGGAGCAGGAGGCCGCCTTCGCGCGGATGTTCTACGGTGGCACGCCCGTGAAGGAGCACCTGGACGGGTTCCTGCCGCGCGTGCGCCTCACGGGGGAAGCGGGCGGAGGCTTCGCCCGGTTGCAGGAGTTATGGGACCGCGCGGGGAAGCTGCGCATGGTGCGACCGGAGACTGACCCCATCGGCGACTTTCATGTCACTTCTGCGAGGGAGGACGAGAAGGCTTTGGGAGGTTTTGCAGACCTGAAGGAGTATCCTGCAGTGGATATCCTTCCTGTGATCGCCGCCTCCCTGGCGGGCAAACCGGCGGACACACTGCATTTCCTGGTACTGGCCGATCCGGAACGTGGGCGCCTGCTCCTCGCGGTCGCGAACACGTCACGCGAGGGCCGGTGGCTTCGTGCAGCAGACAGCAGGCTCCTTCTTGAGCATGAGAGCGCCGTTGGGGGATCGGGGGCCTGGACTCCCCTTCCGATCGAGAGACCAAACTTGTTTTGCGGTAACAGCTTCCATCGCGTCTATCTTCCCCCGGGCAAGTGCTGGATCACAACATCGAGCTACTACGCCCGGAGAACGGGAATGCGCGAGCGCCTCGTCGTGCAGGCTGAATCGGGGCCGCTCGTCTCGAACGAATTCGCAATGCCCGTCGCGCCCGCAGCACCATAGCGTTCAAACGGTTGCGCCGCGCGTTGCGCCGCGCCTGAGGGCATGCCCCAACTCCCGGCCGTGGAGCGCGGGGTGGCCTGCTGCACCCCGGGAGAGCATCCACACGCAGGGCCTATTCGTAGTTCGCCCAACCACCACCGGTCGATGAGGCGCCAAGGTAGGTGAGGTATTGGGTCCAACGGCCCTCCACGGCGAGTTCCTCTCCGGTTGTAATGCTGCCCGGGAGTGCTGCATAGGTCCGCAGCACGGAGAACCCGACGGTTGAGCCCGGTGTGGGATGGAAGCTCCCCACGAAGTCGGGGATGTCGGACTGCCAAGCCAGCGCATACTCCCCGGGTTGGAGAAGCAGAGAGGATGGCGTCCCGGACGAAATTGGCACGGCGACTTGCGAGTCGGCCACAGTGAGCGGCACCTCGCCTGAATCCCACAGCAGCGTCCGCGTTGATCCGGACGAATAGATTCCCAGGCGAACGTTGCCGCCGGATAAGTGCGAGTGGAATCGCATCTCTACGGGCGCGGTATGCTGCACGACCGTCACCAGGGACGCGTTGAGCATCTCGTGGGTCGGGCGAAGGTCTATCTCCGTAACAGTAGTCGGGGTAGTCCTGAATGCGTAGGCGCGTTGTGTAACCACCGGCTCCACGATGAAGCTGTCGTCGAGGAAACCGCCACTGGGGAGGGTTGTCCGCGGGCCGACTTGTGGCTCGCCGCTGGGCGCCGCGAGACTCACTCGTGAAACTCCCCGTCCGGTTCCCGACGTGAAGGGGATGGTGAATGCGACCAGGGCCAGCATTTCGTCCGCTCCGGCCAGCGGAGTTGCACACAGCATGCTGTCGCCGGATGTTGTTTCCCCAAGCACCACGGGGGGTTGGCCCTCCCCCGCGGGGTCGAAGTTCACGAAACCCCGTAGGGCATTCGAACTATTGTTGTCATACCCGCCCAGATGGAGGACGCCGGTTGCGGAACTCAGGGCCGCGTTCCGGGGAGTGAACCTCTTGGTCGTTGCAGGAATGCACGCCACCAATGAGGGCAGGGCACCTCCGGTCCCCAGCTTCAGTTTCGCCAGGAAGGACACGTCCGGCGTGGCCCCGTTCAAGCCAATGTAGAGGTGTCGGGTCACCGGGTCGATGACGGCGGCTGGGCCATAGAATCGATGGGGTCCTGAGTTGAGCGGCCCCACGGGCCCGAGCGATGTTACGCCGATGCGCGTGGGAGGGGCCGCGCCTGCACCGAGGTCGATCTGGACCACATTGGCGGGGGTGAGTTGCGTGAACAATCCGGCTCCCGCGTCATCCACTCCGACGTATGCGTACACGCCGTCAGGGTCCCTGATTATCCAGCTCGCGGAGAATCCGTCCGCGCTGGCGTCTGACTCTCCCACGACAGTAGGGGCAGTGTCCCCTACCCCTAGCGAGATCTTCAACACCCTGACATTGGGAGCACCCAGTCCTCCACCCAGTGCAAACCAGGCATAACCCGCCGCGGAATCGATGATGCACGCACGCGGGATGCTCGAGGCGCTCAGGGTTCCGACGACCGTGGGGAGCTCGCTGCCGTCCCCCAGTTTGACCTTGTGGATGGCATTGCCTCCGCTTGCGGCATAGCTGCCCACGTAGGCGTATTCGCCGGTGGCGTCTACGCACGCGCTGGTGATGTATTGCATAGTCGCCAGATAAGCCTCCCCAACGATCCGCGTTTGGTAAAGCGGGTGTTCGGGCGCGCCGATGCCGGTGTAGCCGATGTTCCCCTGAGCAAAGACGGCGGCCGGCGTTGCAAGACACAAACATGCAACGGGTCCGAATCCGATTCTTGCTATCCGTTTCATGCGGCCTTCTCGCGTGAGAGAGTGACCTGAAAGGCGTTCCAGTGGAGTGTTGGTCGATCAGGATGGGAGCGTCCACTGAGTTTCCGGCAACAAAGGCGAAGTTTCAACGCGACAAACCTACAAAGCGAGTGATTGCCTTCACAGGTGAGTACCACCTTACCCGGTGATGGCGGAGAACGATGGGAGAGTGGCTACCCTCGAAGCCGCATCCAACGACTTTGCGCTGCGTGGCGCTCGATTTCTGGCGCGGGGGTCATCGGGTCGGCCAGGGCGGCGCGCAAGGGTGCCATCTGCCCGAGGAGGGCGCCCAGGGCGAACCACTTGGAATCGAGGAGCGCGCGAGCGGCTGCCGTGCGCAACGCCCCGTCGGTGCCTTCCGCTCGGGACTCGCGGGTCCACACGTCCTGAAGCGCTCCGTAGGCGGCTTCCTCCATCAGGATGGCCGCATCGGTCAGGTCGTGGCCCAGGGCGCGGGCCTCCGCCATGGCGCGCTGGCGCCAGACGCACGCGGTGGCGGCCTGGCCTTCCGACCACGGCCATGACCGGCTGCCCGAGCGCAGCCGGTAAAGGAACAACGGAAGCGGACAGAACTCCGCCACGAATCCGTGGATCGCGAACCGCAGCCAGAAGTGCCAGTCCTCCGTGGCGCTGGTCTTCATCAGCGGGTCGTAGGAGACCTTCATTGCCGGCTCACGCATCAGCAGCGAGGTCATCCGGTAGTCGTTCCAAAGCCAATGGTACGGTGTGCCAAAGGCATGGTCCGTGACGACCTCGGTCGCCAGGTCGAAGTTCGCGCGGGCTGGGATCACGGCGTGTGCAGAGGGGTTCGCGTCCATCGTGCGGAGCAGATCCTCGAAGAACCGGGGCGCGATCCGGTCGTCCGCGTCCATCATGGTCAGGAGCGGCGTTTCCGTCCGTTCGATGGCGCGGATGCGGTTGGGGATCAGGTCGCAGTTGGGGCCGTGGACGACGCGCGTGCCGGCCCGTTTCGCGAGTCCATCGAGTATCCGGCGCTGTTCCGGGATGAACGTGCCGTCGTCGTAAATGACGACATGTTGCGGCTTCGCCGTCTGGGCATCGAGTGACTCCAGCGACCCCACGAGGTGCTCGGCATCGTTGAAAGTGAAGAAGCAGACGGTGATGTCCGCAGGGGTGAACCGTGGTCCTGCGGACTGGACCCTGGGTCCGTCTGCGCAACCCGCGAGTGCCGCTTCGATGGCATTCGCGAAGGTCCCGGGCGCCGTCGCGGTGCGAACACGATCGCGCAAGCTCGACAGACGCGCGGCGCCATCCGCCCCGGACCAGAACCGCACGACCGGCGCAAACTCCCCCATCGCGAATGCGCGCCGGGACAGGAATCCCCCGGCAAGTTCAGGGCCTGCCAACTCCGAGATCGGGGAGTCATCCCAGGCGACCGGCGCCAGGCCACGCGCCAAGCACTCGACGCCCGTCCGCGGGTCCGGATCATGCCGTGCCAGCAGCACCGCGGTCCCGCATTCATCAATGCGCGCGAGTGATTCGGCACGGGGGAGCCTGCCCGTGAACTCTGCCCGGGGGCGCAGGTCCGGGTGCAGGCGCAGACTCAGGAACTCGCGGATGTCCGCACGGCGGAAACTGCACGGCGGGGTGCTGCCGAGGAACAGAAGCCGCGATGGAGGGAGCGATTCGCGAACCTGGTTGGCGAGGTAAACGAGGAAGTCGGGGGACCTGTCGTAGGCGAGTTCCCCGAAGTGGGCGAGTGCCTCGGCCGGGCCGCGCTGGTCGCGCCACTCCGCCTCCACCGGTGGAGTGATGACGCGCACGCACGTGGGGTTCGGGACGACCCTGCGCAGATGGCGCGCGCATGACTCCGATGGCGCCAGGACGAGGTCGGCCATGGCGAGTTGCTGGCGTTCCGCGAGATGCATGCGGTACTCGTGCAGCTTCGGGAAGCGCGCGGTGTGCGGGGATCGGAGGAACTCCCCGGCGCCGGCCAGCACGGCCACGCGCGGGCATTCGGGAAAGTGTCCGGCCCTGCGGAGCATCAGGGCATGGTGCAGTGGCGCGCGCTCGTCCGATGCGACCAGCAGGTCCGCGGGGCCTTCGGCCAGGAGCCTCCGCAGTTCCTCCGCGACGAGCACGTTTTCGTGCGTCAAGGGGTTGGGGCTCGACGACGCCCATGCCTGCTCCAGCCGCGCACGGTCCAGGCGATGGATGCTGGCGCGGCCACAGTCGAGTTCGTCCCCGAGGGCAAGGAGCACGCGGACTCCGTGCCCCGCCGCATCCAGGGCGCGAACGCAGGCAAGGAGGGCGCAACCGGCGCGGTCCTCGGGATGGTCGGAGAGGGTGCGCGCAACGACGAGTACGTTCAGGGTGGGGGCTCCCACGGGCATGGATCAGCCTTGCGTGACACGGAGGTGGGACTGACGCAACCCGTGATGTGGGGCCCCGCATCGTGCGGTGGGGAATGGGGCGATTCCCCTTGCCGGTGTGCGCGGCGCACGCGCATCGCCCGTGCAGACGCCACCCACCCGTTGCGTCGAATTCCCGTACCCGAGGGCAGAACCCATGTTCCGATCGAAGATGTTGCTGGTCGCGGCGTGCGCGGCTGCGGTCTTCCTGACCAGCAGTTGCGGCGTCATCATGTCCACGCAGAGCTACGGCTCGCCAACGCGCGGGCACTCCGTAAGCGCGGGCGCCTCGCGCGCCGACGTGCTCGCCAATCTGGGAATCCCGAACTCCGTGTACCGCTCGGCGGACACGGAGGCGTTCCTCTACAAGGGCATCAAGGGGCGCAATTGCCTCGGGCTCTACAGCTCGATCAAGCGCAACGACATGATTGTGGTGATGGACAGCCGCGGGATCGTGCTGACCGCAAACACGATCGACGCGGGGCGCGGCTCGACGTGGCTCAGCCCGCCAGGGCTTGACGCGACGCACCCGGTGCGGACGCGCGAACTGCTCTACGAACCCGAGAACTACGAATACGAGTACACCACGGAAGCGCAGTAGGGCGCAGGAGCCAGGGGACGGGGGGCCAGCCAGAGGTCCCCCGCCCCTGTCCCTTGGCCGCGTATCCAGCGGATTACGGCGGCAGGAGCGCGGCGTTTGAGGCGATCGAGACGGCCTTGATCGCGTCGTCTATCGCCTGCACCGTCGCGGTGGCGACGGGTGAGACCGCGGCAAACCGGGCGAGCCTGGCGGCACGGTGCTCCTCGTTCACGGGAGCACTCTCGGGAGGCAGGACCGCCGCCGCGTTCGCGATCGCGATCAACGACGCCACCTTGGTCGGCACGTCGAAGTCCTCCGCGAGCGACTTCCTGACGACCTCTATAAGCTGCTTCTCTGGAGTCGCATCGCGTAACGGATAGGTCGTGCGGTGGAACAGGAAGAGCACGCGGCCCGATTGGCGCTCCAGCACCTTCTTCCGGACGAGTTCCTCCGCCTGTTCGTGGATCAGGTCGAGCGTCGTGGGCAGCGTCGCGACCCATGATCGTGCGTGCACGCCCGGCGCCGCCTTGATCCGCTCGAGCACATGGCCAAGCGTCCCCTCCGAGGGGGGCTTGCCGTCAACCACGTGCAGCCCGCCCTTCTCGTCTGACCGGATGCACCCCTCCTCGAACAACTCCGCGAGCATTCCGCCTGCCAGTGCATAGTCGAACCATGCGGAGGCGCGCCAACTCAGCGTCCCCTTCTTGTCCTCGAGGCCGAGGACAAGCAATTGCTCCGGAATGGTCAGCTCGTCGTACCGCATCGGAGGGCCCCCCCTGAGTGGACTGGAGGAATCCTGCGCTTGGTCGGGCGAGCAGGCAAACCGATTTGGTTCGCGGACCGGGGGCGTGATCGTGGATTCCTGCCGCCGATGAACGATGGCAAAGGGTCCGCGGTGGAATCGCATGCCGGCGGGGGCCGGGGTGCTTGGGGACTCCTCGTCCCTGCACGTCAACGCCCGATGGTCTCCGCGTGCGCCGCCGCCTTCCTGCTCATCGCGTCCTCGCAGTGGCAGTGGCGCGACATCCCCGCGTACCACGACGCGCTGATGCACTGGGACTACGCGCGGCGCTTTGCCGGGCGCCCGTGGTTTCCGTTTCTCACGGAGTCCGACACGGGGCATCCTCCGCTCGTGGCGTGGACGCTGGGGTTGCTGCAATCGTTCGGTGCGGACCCGCTCCTCGCGATGCACCTGATGTCGTGGGGGGCCTTCGCGCTGCTCGTGGGCTCCGTGTTTGGCGTGGCGCGGCGGATCATTGGGTTTGCGGCAGGCGTGTGTGCGGCTCTCATGACGGCGATGCAGCCCGTGGTGGCCGCCCAGGCCCTGCAGTTCAACCTCGACCTCTACATGGCTGCGTTCGCGTGGCTGGCGGTGTTCGGGGTGGCGTCGGGGCGGAGGTGGCTTGTCGCGGTCGGCCTGTCCCTGTGCTGCCTGAGCAAGCTGAACGGCCCCTTCATCCTTCTTCCGTTTGGGCTCCTGGGACTCTGCGAGTTCCTGTCCGGTCCGCGCAGCCCGAGGAGGCTCGCGTGCGCCTGCGGACCCGTCGCCATCGCGCTCCTGGCATTCCTCGGCTACCTGTTGGCGAAAAAGCTCGCGGTGGGGCACGTGCTCGACTCGGGTGAGTTCGTCGGAGGCGCGCAGGTCACCTTTGCGAAGTCCTACCCCGAATACCGCAACTACCTCGACAACTCCTATCGGATGGCGACGAAGTGGAACGGCAACGGGTTCCTCATGGGGGTGGCTGGGTGGCTCCTCTTGGGCACGGGCGCACGGTGCCTGTGGACCTGTTGGCGGACACGAAACTTGCCGAGCATTGGTCCCCAGTCATTTCGCGTCGAGTGCCCGCCGGGAGCCGTCGGGATGCTCGTCCTGTTGTGGCTCATCGCGTCCTCGCAGGTGTTGCTCCAGTCTTCGCGGAGCCACTACACGCTGGACCGGTACTTCATCATCTGCTTCCCGGCGCTCTACATCACGCTGGCTGCGGCGTGCACATGGATGCCGCGTCGCGTCGGTCCGCCCCTGATGGTGCTCGTCACGGCGCTCGCGTGCTCCGTGTTCGCGCTGCTGTGGCACCCGGGTTGGCGGCCGGACCTGCCGAAGTGGATCGGGTCGGAGGTGCTGGGGAAACCCGCCGCACAAAGAAACTATGAAAACTCCATGGAGATCGTGGAAGTGTTTCCGCTCCTGAAACTCGCGGCGCGCGACCTCGCGGAGCTGGACGTGAGGGGACAGGTTCAGGCCCAATGGCCGCTGTGCGTATACCTGAAGGACACGGCGTTCGATGTGAGCCCGAGGTCGTTCGACGCGGAGCACGTCCAGCCCGCGCCGGAGGCCATCGTCGAGTTCAGCGCCAGCACGGCGCGCAAGAGGCCCGACGAGGTCCCTCCCCCGCCGGGTTTCGAGGTGCACTCAGTTCACGAGGCACGACCGGTGTGGGTGCGGGTGGTGGTGCGGCGTTAGGCACGATGGAGTTAACCGGCGCCTGCAACCTCCGCGACCCCCGCCTCGCTCCTCAGCCGTAGCCCTCCCTCGATCACGTCGGCGACGACTGTGGTCCCCTCCGTGAAGGAGCCCGTGATGATGCCGCGTGCGACGAGAGTCTCGACCTCGCGCTGGAGGTAGCGCTTGAGCGGGCGCGCGCCATACACGGGGTCGTAGGCGGCGCGGGCGATGAACTTGCGCGCGGCGTCCGTCAAGCGCAGGCCGATGCGCTGTGCGGCCAGCCTCGACCGCAGTGCTCCAACCTGGAGGTCCACGATCCGCTCGATCTCCGACAGTTGCAGCGGGCGGAACAGGACCGTCTCGTCCACGCGATTGAGGAACTCGGGTCGGAAGTGCCGCCTGAGCTCGCGCATGACGGCGTCGCGGGCGCCCTCACGAATC
Source organism: uncultured Candidatus Sumerlaeota bacterium (assembly GCA_964618855.1). Lineage (GTDB taxonomy): Bacteria > Sumerlaeota > Sumerlaeia > SLMS01 > JANRJK01 > CAZUCD01. The sequence continues at coordinate 1,183 of CAZUCD010000005.1, read as the reverse complement.
TCGCCCTCGTCGGTGATGCCCTCGAGCAGGTGCGGGGCGCCGATGTTGCTTGTCATGATGATGACGGTGTTCTTGAAGTTCACCACGCGCCCCTGGCTGTCGGTCACACGGCCGTCATCGAGGATCTGC
>CAZUCD010000005.1:0-1044 GCA_964618855.1 uncultured Candidatus Sumerlaeota bacterium | reverse complement strand
ACGTCCGGGTGCGCCTTCTCGACCTCGTCGAACAGGATGACGCAGTAGGGCCGGCGGCGCACCGCCTCGGTGAGCTGCCCCCCCTCGTCGTAGCCGATGTACCCGGGAGGGGCGCCGATCAGCCGCGAGACGTTGTGCTTCTCCATGTATTCGGACATGTCGATGCGGACCATGTTCTCCTCGGAGTCGAAGAGGGACTCCGCGAGCGTGCGCGCCAGTTCCGTCTTCCCGACGCCGGTGGGGCCCAGGAAGAGGAAGGAGCCGATGGGTCGCTTGGGGTCGCGGATGCCCGCTCGGGCGCGGATGATCGCGTCGGCGACGAGCTGCACGGCCTCGTCCTGCCCGACGACGCGGTGGTGGAGCGTCTCGTCGATCTTGAGGAGCTTCTCGCGCTCCCCCTCGACTAGGCGCGTGGCCGGTATGCCGGTCCAGCGCGCAACGATCTCGGCGATTTCGTCCGCGGTGACCTCCTCGCGCAGGAGCTTCTCGCCGGACTGCCTGCGGACAAGGATGTCCTCCTCCGCCTTGAGGCGGCGCTCGAGCTCGGGTAGCCTTCCGTGCTTGAGTTCGGCGGCGCGGTTGAGGTCGTAGGCGCGCTCGGCGGCCTCGATGTCCCGCCTCAGGGCCTCGAGTTGTTCGCGGAGCTGTTGGACGCGATGGATCGCCTGTTTCTCGGCGTCGTATTGGGCGCGCATGGAGTCCGCCTGCCCCCGCAGGTCGCCAAGCTCCTTGCGCAGCGCCACAAGGCGCTCACGGCTCGCCTTGTCCTTCTCCTTCTGGAGGGCGGCTTCCTCGATTTCGAGCTGCATGACGCGGCGCATCGCCGTGTCGAGCTCCGTTGGCATGGAGTCGATCTCGGTGCGGATCATGGCGCATGCCTCGTCGACGAGGTCGATGGCCTTGTCGGGCAGGAAGCGCTCGGTGATGTAGCGGTTGGACAGCGTGGCGGCGGCGACGAGGGCGTTGTCCTGGATCTTGACGCCATGGTGGACCTCGAAGCGTTCGCGCAGGCCGCGCAGGATCGAGACCGTATCCTCGACGCTC
>CAZUCD010000004.1:0-49868 GCA_964618855.1 uncultured Candidatus Sumerlaeota bacterium | reverse complement strand
CGTGGATCGTGTCGGAGTGGCTGCCAAAGGTCGGGACGCCGCGCGCCGACTGGAAGAGGCACTACGAGTCGGACGGCTACATAATCGTCCGGCACCCCGACTACGAGGAGTGCTTCTCCATGATGCAGTTCCTCATAAACGAGCTGCGGATCTACGCTGGGTAGCCGCTGTTTGGCGCCGCGGGGCCGGCCCTACAGCTCGTCCGCAAACCGCCGCGAGAGTCGCTTGAACAGCATCCCCGCGAAGACGAGAAGGCACGCCGTGAAGAGCGCGGACACGCCGAGCGACATCAGCAGGGTCCGGTCGTCAAGCTCGCGCCCGCCAGAGCGCAGCAGCGATCCGTAGAGCACCCGGCGGTAAGCACAGACTATCGGCGTCATCGGGTTCAGCAGGTAGAGGTAGTACAGCACATCCCCCGACTCCCGCAGCTTGTCGCGCGCCACCTGCAGCGGATAGATGATCGGAGTCAGGTAGAACCACATCGTTATGACGATCTCCGAGATGCTGCCCACGTCGCGGTAGAACACGTTGAGCGAGGAGAGAATCAGCGCCAGCGCCAGAAGCATCGCCGTCTGCAGCAGGATGACAGCCGGCAGGAGGATGGTCTCCCAGCCAAACGGCACCGATGAGAACGCGATGAAGACGAACAGGACCCCGAGCGCTAGCACGAAGTGCACGAGGTTGCTCAGCACCGACGCGGCCGGGAACACGACCGAGGGCACCGAGATCTTCTTCACGATGCTCTCGTTGGCGAGGATGCTCGACTGCGACTCGAAGAGCGCCCCGGTGAGGAACATCCACGGCAGAATGCCGCTGAGGAGTTGGAGCGGGAAGGGGAGCGCCGGATGCGATGTCTGGAGGCCGATCAGGTGGGAGAACACGACCCAAAGGATCAGCATGAGCGCGAGGGGGCGCCCGAAGCTCCAGAGGAACCCGAGCGCGGACGCCTTGTAGCGCACCTTGAGGTCGCGCTTCACCAGCGTGAAGACGAGTTCGCGGTGCCTTGCGAGCTCCCCGATCATGCCGGACGCGGCTCCAGGACGAGGCGCGCCACGCACTCGATGTGGTAGGTCTGCGGGAACATGTCGACGGCCCGTATCCGGTCCAGCCGGTATCCGGCCTCGATTGCCTGCTGGAAGTCCCGCGCCATGGTCGTCGGATTGCACGAAACGTAGACGAAGACCGGCGCGCGCAGCGCGAGCAACTGCTCCAGCGCCTTCTTCTCCATGCCGCCCCGCGGGGGATCCACGATCACCCGGTCGATGCGCTGCTCGAGGGCCTGCACCGCGGCCGGAAGGGTATGGCGGATGTCCCCTGCGACGAAGGTGCAGTTCGACAGGCCATTGCGCCGCGCGTTCTCCCGCGCGTCCCAGACCGCTTCAGTCACCAGCTCGAGGCCCAGCACCTGCCTGGCCAGCCGGGCGCAATACTGCGCGATCGTCCCCGTCCCGCAGTACGCGTCGAGGAGCACCTGCCTGCCGTCGAGGTCGGCGTATTCGACCGCGGTCTCGTAGAGGAGTTCCGCGCCCCGCGTGTTCGACTGGAAGAAACTCTCCGGCGAGATCCGGAACGTCAGGTCCCCGAGGCGTTCGGTCAGGGCCATCTCGCCATCGGTCGCGAGGATGCGCTCCGGGCGCGCCACATCGCTCCGTGTCGAGTTGATGCCCCAGGCGACGCCGCGAAGGGTCGGCTCAGCGCGTCGCAGGGCCGTGGCGAATGCCGGGAAGTCGAGCCCCTCCGCGCCCCCAGTCAGCAACACGGCAATCAACGCGTCCTCCGCCGTGCAGTGGCGAACGATCAGGTGCCGCATCATTCCCGAGTGGACACGCGGATCCCAGACGGAGATCCCCTGTCGGCGCCCCTCGGCCACGGCGGCCCGCAGGACCCGTTCCACACTCTCCGGGGCCAGCCAGCAACGTTCAACGTCCAGGATCGTCTTCCAGTCCCCGGGCTGGTGGAATCCGGCGATGAGTTCCCCGGTCAGCCTGCTCGCCCCGAACGTGAACTCCATCTTGTTGCGATACCGCCACGGGTTTGGCGCATGGCGTATCGGCTCCACCTGCACGTCGCGGAGCCCGGCGATCTGCCGGAGGGCGTCCGAGACGATCGCCTGCTTGGCCTGCGCCTGCGCCTCGTAGTCGATGTGCTGCCACGTGCAGCCGCCGCAAACCTGGAAGAGGGGGCATTCGGGTTCGACGCGCGAGGGCGAGGGTTCAAGCAGGGCCTGCGCGCGTGCCTCGCCCCAGGAGCCCTTGCGCTTGGTCACAACAGCCCGCACGCGGTCGCCCGGCGCGGTGTAGGGCACGAAGAGGACGAAGCCCTCGTGCCGCGCGACCCCGGCGCCCCCGAACGCGAGCGAATCAATGCGCAGGTCGAGCTCGGCCGACTTCGCGGGGCGCTGCGAGGGAGGGGATGGTGGTGTCGGCAAGGGGGCGTGCCTGGCGTTTGGGGAAGTCAGATGTCGAAAGTCGAAAGTTGAGAGTCGGGGATGTCCCGCGCCGTCGGCCTAGGACCCATCACTTGCTCTCAGAAGCCAGGACCCAATCCCCCGGACCCATGGATGGATCACTAGCCCAGGTCCATCTCGGGGTCTATGCCCCACTCCATGAAGGAGTCGGGACCGATGTAGTTCACGACGAAGGGCTTCGGGCGGTCGGTCTTCCTGCGTTCATCGAACAGAACAAGGAACTGGGTGCGCTTCTTCGACTCGATGTTGATGACCATCTGCGAGGAGAGCATCCGCGTCAGGTAGATGCCGCGGCCGTTCTCGTCGTACAGCCCCTCACGGTTGTACTGCCGCTCGAGCTTGCCGAGGATCGTCTTGATCGGCAGCGTTCCCGCGTTGTCCGTGACCGAAAACCCCGTGCGGTAGCCGTCGCTGCCATACTCGAGGCGGACGGACTCCCCCGCGCCGAGCGACTTGAACGTCCGGATCGAGTACTTCTCCGTACCGGGTGGGTCCTGAAAGGCGTGGAAGAGCGAGTTGTTGGTCAACTCCTCGAGGGTCAGTCGCACATCATAGAGCTCGTGGACGTCGAAGCCGCAGGTGGCGAAGTGGTTCGCCGTGCGCTCGATGGCCTGCAGCTTGTGCGGGATGGTCGAGATCGCGAGGCTGTACAGTTCGACCGTGTGCGAGAGGTAGCGCATGAGCCCAAAGCCTGAATCGGGCGCGAGGACGCTCTGGATGAAAATGATCACCTCGTCGTCGGAGAAGGGGGGCACCTTCACGAAAATCTGGAGCAGACCGATGCGGCGCAGGTCGGCGAGGTAGTTGTCCACCGAGACCCCTGTGACGAGGGCCATCGGCAGCCTGCCCCTCAGCTCCAGAATCTCGCCGACGCGGCTGGTCGGCGCCTGGTTGAGCGTTTCCAGGTCGAACAGGGCCAGGCTTGGGGGCGCCTCGCGGACGGAGTGGAGCATCGAGTCCACCGTGGAATGGGTGTCCACGGTGCCGAGGTTGCGCAGCGCCGCGAGGAACGCAGACGCGCTCTCGGGATCGCGCTCCAGGTAGACGATCCGCAGCGGTTCGCGCGAGATCGCCATCAGGAGGGCACCGCACCGGGTTGGTCGGCTTCGGCCGCGGCCTGCGTGCGTGGCTCCTCGGTCAGCCGGCTCACCAGAAGCGAGACCTCGAAGAGGAGGTACATGGGGATGGCGAGCGCGAGCAAAGTGAACGGATCCGCCGATGGGGTGATGACTGCCGAAATGAACACCAGCACCACAAAAACGACGCGGCGTTGCCCCGCCAGCGTTTCCCTGCGCACGAGTCCTGCTTTCGTCGCCAGCAGCGTCGCCAAGGGCAACTCAAACACGAGTCCGAACCCAAGCATTGTGTAGAGCACGAAGCTCAGGTACTCGCCCATGTCATTGTAGAGATAGGCCCCCGGCTGGACGAACTGGGCAAGGAACTCCACCGCAAAGCGCATCGTCACGTAGGCAAACCCGCATCCCACGGCGAACAGCAGGCACCCGCTCAGGATGAAGGGCACGGCGAATCGCCTCTCCCTTCGGTACAGCCCGGGGGCCACGAACGCCCAAGCCTGCCAAAGCATGTACGGAAGCGCGAGCACAAGTCCCACTGCAAAGGCCGTCTTCAACGTGATCATGAACGGACCCATCGGACTCAGGTAGATGATGCCGCCCTTGTCCTGTCCCAGGTATCCGACCACTCCCCCGGATCCGGTCCTGACAAACTCGATCCTGTCCAGCTTGCCCCCGGGGGGGAACTCGCCCCCGGCGAGTCGCAGGGCGCCATCGGGGGCGATGGCCACGCGCGCCACCCGCGGGTGCGCGATCGAGCGCGATGCCTCCTCGAATGGAATCGTGATTTGCCGGATGACCCACGGCGCGCAGAGGTAGCCGACGATCATCGCGGGAACCAGGGCCGCGACGCAGTGCATCAGCCTCAGGCGCAGCTCATCGAGGTGCCCGAGGAGAGTAAGTTCCCTGTCGTTGGTGGTTGGCATTGCCGGTGCTTGCCGGCGGGATCATTCGTGCCCCGGAGGGGGGGCGGCGGCGGCCGTCCCCGCGGGGGCGGGCTTCTGCGCAGGCGGAGTCCGTGCGGCCTGCTGCTCGCGCGTCACTTCGCTGTCCAACTCCTCGTTGAACTTGTTCGCGGCCCCCTTGAACTCGCGCAATGCCGATCCCAGGGCCTTCCCCAGTTGGGGCAGTGCACGCGGTCCGAACAGCACCAAAACGATCAGGAGCAGGATAACCATCTCCGGCACGCCTGGGGCCGAAAGGCCCAGCAGTCCCAGTGGTCCAAGCCCAACGATGTCCATGACGCTGCTCGCTTTCCGCCGGAAAACGCACCGGCCCTGCCCGTATCGCACCCATTGGAGCACGATCCGGGCCCACAACGTCAACGAACGAGTTTCGGTGCGGCGCCAGGTGGCCCCTTCGGGCATCCCCTACGGCACGCGCTTGAACATCGAGTATCCGGGAAGGTCTCCCTGATCCTCCGTCCGGAAAACCTGGACGGATCTGGCAGGGATGCGGGCCTCGACCAGCCCGCAGTGCAGCGTGAGCTTCGTGCCGGTCAGGAGGCATTTCACCGGGGCGGCATCCATCCAGCGCGAATCCCTGACGGGGAACCACTCGCACACCTCCTCCGCCGAGGGGTTCGCCACCACGAGGACCGTCTCGCGCGCGCGGTCGGTCCGGCGCAGGAAGGCGAACAGCTTCTCCGTCTCGAGCACCCTGAAATCGCCAATGCGGAGCGCGGCATTCTCCCGCCGCAGCCGGACGAGGCTCCTCACCAGCCCCAACTCCTCGTTGTCCTCCGTCACGAGTTCCCAGCGCATCGGCCCGCGGTTGGTTGGGTCGGCGCCACCCTTCATGCCGAGTTCGGAGCCGTAGTAGATCACCGGGCATCCGGGCAGGGTGAATTGCAGGACGCGCGCCATCACCTGCTCGGCCCGGTCCGGCAGGACGGTGGCAATCCGGGGAAGGTCGTGGTTGTCCAGCACGACATGGCTGCGCAGGAGTCCCTCCTCCGGAGCGTCCGCCGCCATCCGGGCGAAGCACCGCGCCGCGTGCAATGGGGCCATGCGGCGCTCCAGCATCGCCAGCAGGATCGCGCGCATGTGCATGTTCATCGTGCCGTCCATGCAGTGCAGCCAATCCTCCGGGTAGTTCCAGCACTCCCCGATCACGACGCTTTCGGCCTTCGTGCGGTGGGCCTGCTCCGTGATGCGGGCCAGCCACGCGAAGCCCAGGTCCGGCGCCACGTCGAGCCGCCATCCGTCGATGTCCACGTCGCGCAGGTAGTGGACCACCGCGCTCTCCGGGCCCTCGATCGTGAGCGCCCGCGCGCGTGCGTCCTCGAGGTTCACCTCCGGCAGGTTCGCCACGTTGCGCCAGCCCCGGTAGCCGTGCCGCATCTCGTCCCCGAAGGCGAACAGTGCCCTCTCCGGCGAGGATGCGTCGGCCAGCGCGCGCTGGAACAAGGGCGCGCGCCGCCCCATGTGATTGAAGACCCCGTCCAGCATGAGCTTCATCCCGCGCGCATGGACGGCCTCCGCGAGTTCGGCGAGCTCCGCCTTGGTACCGTACTGCGGGTCGATCGCGAAGTAGTCGTTCGCGTCGTACTTGTGGTTTGTGAACGCCTCGAAGATGGGGTTCAGGTAGAGGAGGTCCGCGCCGAGGTCTTGGATGTAGTCCAGGCGGGAGGCAACCGAGTCGAGGTCCCCACCCCAAAACTGGAGCTCGCCCTCGTGGTTCCTCACGTCATCGAGGAACTTGCCGTGCCCCGGGTCCTCGTTCCATGGCCGCAGGACGCGGGGCGCGGCGTAGTGCTCCCGCTTGGCATCAAGCCGCCGTGAGGGAGCGAAGCGGTCCACGAAGACCTGGTACAGGACGTGCCCGCATCTCCAGTCCGCCCTTCGGGCCTGAAACTTGGCGCGGTCGGCGTGGAACTTGGGCGGCAGTGCGGCCTCTGCGGCGTGGTTGCTGTTGTGCAAGGCGTCGTCGTCTCCGTTGGACCTGCTCCGGGCAGGAACCGATGTCCACTCGAATGGAACAAGCGGGAACGACGGGGGGCCCACCGGCAAAAGCGCATTATCGGGGCGGCCCCGGGCGGTCCACTTCCACTTGTCACACTCCCCCGGGCGGACGACCAAGACCCCATGCCCGCCGAGGACCCGCCCACGAACCCCGCCCAGGCGGCGCGCCTGCGCATGCTTGCGGCGTTCGTGCTCGCGGTCATTCCCGCCATCGCGTACTCGCTCTTCTTTGGCGACATTCCCCCCCAGGACGACGCAGGGGAGTACTGGCGCCTGGGCTCGCAGTGGCACGGGACCGGGATCTACGGGACCAGGGAGCAGCCGGAAGCATACTGGCCCCCCGGGTACCCCGCCTTCATCGCGGCGGCGTGCGCCCTGGTGGGGGAGGAGTGGCGCGCCGTTGCCGCCCTCAACCTCGTGTGGCACCTGCTCACCGTGGCTGTCGTCGGGTTTGTCGCGTGCCGCGCCTTCGGGGAACGCGTGGCTCCCGCCGCCATGGTGCTGTTTGGCTGGGTTTGGGACATCGCCACGCTGCCCGCAGTCCTCCTGTCGGAGAACACCTTCGACCTGCTGCTCATCGGTGGAGTCGCGTTGATGATCCTCCCCGGATCGGCGCGATGGCGTGTGCCCGCGTTCTTCGCCGCGGGACTCCTGTGGGGATTGGGGGCGCTCACGCGCGGAAACATCATCGGGCTCCCCTTCTTCCTCCTGTTCGGCGTGCTGGCATGGTGGCCATGGCCGTTGCGCCGGCGCCTCCACGCGGCCGCCCTGATGCTGGTGCTCATTGCGGGGTACCTCGCCCCGATAGCCGCGTGGGCTCATCGGAACTACAAGGCGTACGGGATGCTCATTCCGGTGTCGCTCAACTCGGGGGAGATTCTGGCCCTCAGCTTCAATCCGCTGAACACGTGGTGGTACCTCAGCCCCGACGACCCTCGCCGCGTCGAGATGGGGCTCCTCCCCGGGGATGCGAAGGGCAACTACAAGCGCGGCCGCGACGTCGCCATCAAGGAGCTGCGGGAACATCCGTTCCGCTCAGCCGCGAAGGCACTACCCAAGATATGGTGGACGTTCACGGGCCAACTGCCCTGGTTTGCCAACCGGGACATCAACGCCGTCTGGGGACGTGAGTACTACCTGTTCGAGTCGGCGATCTACTGGCAATGGACCGTCTTCGTCCTGATGGTGCTGGGCGGCCTGCTTCTCTATCCGAACCGGACGACTGCCGTGCAGCTCCTCCTGCTCGGCGTCGCCGCCTACTGGGTGGCATTCCACGGCGCGATCAAGGTCGTGCCTCGCTACCGGATTCCGCTCGTGCCGATCATGGCGATCTATGCTGGCGTCTTCTGGGCGTGCGTCGTGCCCCGGTTGGCGGAGATTCGCGCCCTCGTCGCGGCGCGGGTGCGGGGGGAGGATACCCCGTGAACGACGGGATGCCGTGGGCCACGCAGTACGCCTCGTTCATCTTCCTGGGAGTTTCCGTGCTCTTCGGATACCTGATCTGGCGCGTCCGCTCCTCCCGGCGTTCGCACGAGCAGAAACGGAGCGTCGCTGAGGAGATGCTCGCCCAGGAGATCGCGCAGCTTGAGAAGCGCAGCGGCGGTGCCCAGCCGGCCGAGCACGATGGCAGCGGCCTCGGGGCCCCCTCCTACTCGGCAGAGGAGCGTGCGCTTCTTGATCGCGCGCGCGCGCAATCCGACCAAGGGGAGACCGGGCCCTGAACGCGATCATCCCGCACGACCGGACGGGTCGCGACCGGGGACTCTTTGGGCTGCCGGTCAGGGCGCTCCACTCCGACCGCGTGGTGGACTGGCTCATCGGCGCGGCACTCGCCGGGGACGGTCGCAGCCGCATCGCCGCCTACCTGAACGCCCACGTGAGCAACCTGGCCGCGCGGGATGGGACTCTTCACCGAATCCTCCGCTCCGCGGACCTTCTCTATGCCGACGGGATGCCGATCGTGTGGGCACTGCGGGCGGTGCAGGGGCGCGGCGGCCACCGCGCCAGTGCGGCGCATTTCCTGCCCAGGTTCTGTTGGGCATGTGCGGGCCGGAACGTGCCGATAGCCCTCGTGGGCGGGGCCCCGGGGCTCGCGGAGGCCGCAGCCAGGGCGCTGACCGCCCAAACACCCGGGCTGCGCATCGTCTTCACGCACCACGGGTACTTGAAGGGACGGGACGTGCCGCGGCTGGCGGCGCAGCTCCGTGAGCGGGGCGCGGCCATCGTGCTCCTCGGCATGGGCACGCCCCGGCAGGAACAGCTCGCGGCTGCCCTGCGCCATGCGCGCGCCTGCCGAGTGGCATGGTGCGTCGGGGCCCTGTTCGAGTATTTCGGGGCCGGCCGCCGGCGCGCACCCGCGTGGGTCGCGGAGTCGGGCCTCGAATGGATGTACCGTCTCGCCCAGGAGCCCACACGCCTCGCAGGCCGCTACACCATCGGCAACGCGGTTTTTTCCGCGAGGGCCCTTGCGGAAGTGCTCGGCGGCCGTCGATGAGTGCGCTTCGTCACTACTACCGCATCGAGGTGTCCTTCGGCCCGGAGGAGCTTTTCCGGGCGCTCCGGGAGACTGCGGGGGACACGCGCCTGCGCGGCGCCGGACCCGACTTTGAGTTCGACTGGCTGCGGCGCAGGGTCGCGATCTCGCTGTCCGACGCGGAGTCCATCCCCCTGGCGTGCGAGCTGTTCCTCGCGCGGGCCGCGAAACTCGGTGCGCCCGCCGACGCGCTGCTTCCGGGCCGGGTCGAGGTCGTGGACGGCCGCCACGTCCAGCCCTTCGGCGTGCTCCTCAACCCGCCGGAGCACCTCGTCGAGTTCATCGTCCAGATGCTGCTGGACCTGGGCTGCACGGGTCTTCGGATCGAACACAACGGCGCGGGATTCTCGTTCCCCGTGGCCTCGATCAACAAGGCGCTCTCGCACGAGCAACTCGTCGAGCAGTTCCCCATGCCGCCCTACGCGAGGCTAACCGACGAAGGCAGGAGGTAACCGCGCGGTCCTATCCGAACAGGAACCGGCGCGAGTGCACATTTGCCACCAGCCCGAGGCTCAATCCCGTGGCGAGCATGAACGACCCGCCGTAGCTCATCAGCGGCAGGGGGATGCCCGTCACCGGAACCAGTCCCAGCGTCATCGCGATGTTGAAGAACGTGTGGAAGAGGAACACCGTCCCCAGTCCCGCGACGAGGAGCGCCCCAAACCGGTCGCGCGCATGCTCCACCGCGTGCAGCAGCCGCGCCCCCACGAGCAGGTAGAGCGCGACCGCAATCCCCGCGCCGAGGAGTCCGAATTGCTCCGCCAGCGAGGCGAAAATGAAGTCCGTGTGGTGCTCGGGGAGGAACCCCAGGCGCGACTGCGTGCCCTGCTTCCACCCACGGCCCGTGATGCCCCCGGCCCCCACGGCCAGCTTCGACTGCATCACGTTGTAGCCGGCGCCCTTCGGGTCGCGCTCCGGGTCGAGGAACACGAGGATGCGCTCCCTCTGGTACTTCTTCAGAAAGGGTACCGCGCCCGCCCCCAGGAGCACCCCGGACAGCACGATCCCGAGGATGATGCGCCTCGGCACGCCGGACCAGAAGAGCATCCCGAGCAATAGGATCCCGAAGACCATCGCCGTCCCCGCGTCCGGCTGCAGCAGGACGAGCCCCATGGGCAGTCCGACGAGCGCAAACGCCGGGACGAGGTCGCGCAGGCGTGAGAGCCCCTCGGGGCGGAGGGCGAGCCACTGCGCCAGTGCCAGCGCCGTCACGATCTTCATCGTTTCTGCCGGCTGGAAGCGGAACGGCCCGAGGTCGAACCAGCCGCGCGTTCCCTTCACCCGGGCCCCCAGCACAAGGACCGCCACCAGGAGTGCGGCGTTGAGCAGGTACAGCGCCGGTACCAGGCGTCCGATGCGCTGGTAGTCCGTGAACTGCAACACCAGAACAATCCCGCCCGCCAGCGCGAGCCAGAGCAGTTGCCGGTTGGCCGCCGCCATCAGCACGGCGTTCCCGTCGGCGCCTCCCCGCAGTGCGAGCCAACCAAAGGCAGCAAGCGCCATGGCCGCCAGCAGCAGCACCCAGTCAAGGCGCCACAGCGGGGGGCCCTGTTCGGCGGGGGAGAAGCGCTGCGACTCCATGGGCGGCATGCGCGAAACTCGTCGGCCAGCGCCGAAGAGTTGCACCAAGAAAATCGTCGCCGGCGGTCCATTCGTGGGATTGCGGTCCGCCCCGTCAAAGAGCCACCCTCACGCAGGAACCGACCATGCAGGCTCCTGGAAGCGCGGAACTCCCCACCGACACAATCATCGCCCCCGCCACGGCGGCGGGCGTCTCTGCCCTCGCCATTGTCCGAGTGTCGGGACCCCAGGCGCACGACCTGGCTGGCAGGCTCATGCAGCTTCCCGCCGGGCGGTTGCTCCTGGACCCCCCGGATTGGGGACGGCTCCGCCATGGAACCCTTACCCGGCTCGATGGGTCCCCGCTGGATGATGCGCTCTGCGTGCTGTGGCGGGGTCCGTCCAGTTCCACGGGAGAGGACCTCGCGGAGTTTCACGTCCACGGGTCGCCCGGCGTCGTTTCCGCGATCCTCGGTGAGGCCCTTCGGTTTGGGGTGCGGCAGGCGGCGCCGGGGGAGTTCACCCGGCGCGCATTCCTCAACGGAAAGCTGGACCTGGCGCAGGCGGAGGCCGTGGGGGCGCTTTCCGCTGCTGCCACGGAGGCGGCGCGGCGAGTGGCGCTGTCCCAACTCCGAGGTGGACTCTCCAAGGAGGTCTCCTCGCTGCGCCGGCTCTGCATCGAGGCCGCGGCCCAAATCGACGCGAGGATAGAGTTCTCAGACGACATCCCCGGTGGGGACGACGTCTCGCACATCGCAGGGGACGTCGATGCAGTCGCGGTGCGCGTCGAGAATCTCCTGCGCACCGCGCGGCGAGGCGTGGCGCTCGTCGAGGGCGCCCGCGTCGTGCTGGCGGGCGCCCCCAACGCAGGCAAATCGTCCCTGATGAACGCCCTCCTGGGGCGCGAACGCGCACTGGTCTCGCCCCACCCGGGCACCACGCGCGACACCATCGAGGCCACCCTCAACCTGAACGGTGTGCCCGTGACCCTCGTGGACACGGCAGGGCTGCGCACGGCGGAGGCCGAGATCGAGGCCCTGGGCGTCCAGCGCGCGCGCGCAGAGCTTGGCATCGCGGACCTGATCCTCTTCGTCGTCGATTCAGCGGACCTACTCGCCCCCGCGGTCGAAGTTTACAGGGAGGTCGCGGACCTGCCGCACCTCGTCGTTTGGAACAAAGCCGACCTGGCCGCGGAGCGTTTCGACCACGGCGACTTTCGTGGCGTGGGCCTCATGGATGGCCACGTCGCCGCCTCAGCCGCCACGGGAGACCTCGCCTCGCTCGAGGCTGCGCTCGAGCGGGTGTTCGGGAGCGTGGAACTCGAGATTCCCCTCGTGACGAGCGCGAGGCACGCCAACCACCTGGCACACGCCCGGGACTCGCTTCGCCGGGCCGCCATGCTCCTGCGCTCGGGGACATCTCCGGAGGTGGCGGCCGTCGACGTTGCCGAGGCCATAGCCGCACTCGACCGCCTCATCCCGCCCACGCCGACAACGGCGGACGAAGAGGTCCTGGACGAGATTTTCAGCCGCTTCTGCCTCGGCAAGTAGCCCTAACCCCCGGCTTCAGCCGAGGGGTTCAGGTAGGCCTCCACAAGCTCGTCGAAGGAACGGTGGCGGGAATAGAACCGCCGCAGCCGCCAGCCCTCGAACCAGCCCTGCGGGAACTTGGCGATCTGGCCGGTCAGCAGCAGCAGCCCAAGGAACACGAACGGCGAGTTGACCCACGGCGCGGTCACCTTGAGCAACCCGACCAACAGGATGAAGAGCGCCACCAGCGCGAAGTAGATCGTGAAGAAGATCACCAGCGGAACGACGACGGCGAAGCTGATGAAGTAGAGGGACAGCGCGTTGCGCTTGCGCATGTACGATTCCGCATCCGCGAGCAGCAGCATCGGAGCCGCGAACAGCCTCCGGCCGGACAGGATGATCAGGAAGAGGAAAACGAGCCGCATACTGTCGTCCTCCGCCCCCACCATCCACCAGACCAGGATCAGCAGGATCGAAAGCTGTTCCGCGATTCGCGCCGGGTACACAACACCAAGCGCCACGTCGGCGGGGGAGAGTCCCGAGTTCAGGTAGTCCGCGAGCGTCCCCGTCCGGGCGAGCAGGGTCATCTCCATCCAGCAGAAGTACCTCTGCAGGGCCTCGATCAGGAACCAGAACGCAATCGTGACCGCGATCGCCCAGGCCCACGAAAGCAGCGTGCGCTGGAGGAACTCGAACAGGAACAGGGCGGCCAGTGTCAGCACGATGGCCCGGACCACGGGACTCTTGATGAGAAGGCGCACCGACCTCGGCATCAGCGTGCGCGAAAACACCGGGTTCGCGCGCAGGTTCGCCCAGGTGTCCTCGATGGAGTAGGGGGTCACGATGGCCATGCCGGACGATTCCCGCTCGCCCCCAACGGCGCAACGCCCGAGCGTGCCCCACACACAGAACGGAGTCACCCATGCCCGTCCACGTCGCCTCGCATCCCGTCATCACGCACAAGCTCTCCGTCATACGCGACAAGACCACCTCGGTGCGCGAGTTCCGCGACATCGTATCGGAGATCACCCTGCTGCTGACCTACGAGGCGACGCGCGACATCCCGACCACGGAACGCGACATCGAGACACCGCTGTGCCCGATGCGCGCGACCGTCCTCGCGGACGAGGGTCGCATCGTTCTCATACCGATCCTCCGGGCCGGGCTGGGGATGGTGCCCGGCATGCTGGCGATCTTTCCGCTCGCCACCGTCTCCCACCTCGGGATCAAGCGCGACGAGGAGACGGCGAAGCCCACCACCTACTTCTTCAACGTTCCGCACAACCTCGACGGCGCGACGGTGATCGTCGTGGATCCCATGCTCGCGACGGGTGGGAGCCTCTGTGCGGCGCTGACCATGATCAAGCGCAGCCGCCCGAAACTCCTCCGTGCCCTGTGCCTCATTGCGGCCCCCGAGGGACGCGACGCCGTCGAGCGCCAGCACCCCGACGTCGATGTCTTCGTGGCCGGCATGGACAGCCACCTGAACTCCCGCGCGTACATCGTGCCGGGCCTGGGCGACGCGGGCGACCGCATGTTCGGGACCTGAGGCCGGGGGCGGTGGGCACGGGGCCCTTCATCGAGGCGCGTGGCGTCGGACTTGCATATCCCGGGGGCCTGCGCGCGCTCGATCGGGTCGACCTCTCCGTGGACCGCGGCGAGTTTGTTTCCATCGTCGGCCCCTCTGGCTGCGGCAAGTCCACGCTGCTCCGCCTGGTCGCCGGCATCCTCGAGCCGACGGATGGAGCGCTCGCGGTCGCCGGGCACGATCCGCGCGCCTCGCGCAGCCTGCGCGACGTCGGCTTCGTCTTCCAGCAGCCCACGCTCCTGCCATGGAGGACGGTGCGGGGAAACGTCGAGCTTCCCGGTCAGCTCGGCCGGGCGCCGAGGCCCGTCACCGCCTCCGAGGTGGACTCCGCGCTCGCCCTCGTTGGTCTCGCCGACGCCGGTCGCATGTACCCCCACCAGCTCTCCGGCGGCATGCAGATGCGCGCATCCCTTGCGCGGGCTCTGGTCACTCGGCCGGAGGTGCTGCTGCTGGACGAGCCCTTCGCCGCGCTTGACGAGATCACCAGGCAGCGCCTCAACGAGGACCTCCTCACCTTGTGGCTTCGCGACGCATGGACGGGTCTCTTCGTGACGCACAACGTGGTCGAGGCCGTGTTCCTGTCCGGCCGCGTGCTCGTGATGGGCCCGAGGCCTGGCCGCATCACCGCCGAGGTGAAGGTGCCCTTCGCGCATCCCAGGCTGCCGGAGCTTCGGGCCGATCCCGAGTTTGCCCGTTTGGCCGGCGAAGTGTCCCTCGCTCTGCGGAGATGCGCGGCATGATCCCCCTTCTGCGCCGAGCTTGGACGGTGGTTTGGCCCCCCCTCGTTCTTTTCGCCCTCTTCGTGGCGGCGTGGCACGGGGCCATCGTTGCGTTCGGCATCAGGGAGTTCCTCGTCCCGAGCCCGGCGACCGCGCTCGGCGCCCTCGTGGAACGCCGCGCGGATCTGGCGCGGGCCGCGCTCTTCACCGCTGCGGGCGCAGCGGGAGGCTTCGCATCCAGCCTGCTCGTCGGCATCGTGATCGCGCTCGCCTTCTCTCAGTCGTCGGCGATCCGCCGTGCCGCGTACCCCTACGCGATCTTCCTCCAGACCGTCCCCATTGTCGCCATCGCACCCCTCATCGTTCTGTGGTTCGGGTCCGGATTCCTGAGTGTCTGCATCGTCTCGTTCATCATCGCCGTCTTTCCGATCATTACGAACGCGACGGCGGGGCTGACCTCGATGGAACGCACCCTCGTGGAACTTTTCGAGGTGAATGGTGCGACTCGCTGGCAGACCCTGTTCCGTCTTCGTCTCCCCGGGGCCGTTCCGAACATCGTCACGGGGGCGCGCGTATCGAGCGGGCTCTCCGTCATTGGCGCCATCGTCGGGGAGCTCTTCGCCGGCTTCGGCTCGGACGACTTCGGGCTCGGCTATCTCATCTACATGACGTCTGGTCAGCTCAAGACGCCCCTGCTGTTTGCGGCGATTTTCGTCTCGACTCTGCTTGGCCTCGCGATTTTCGGCCTCGTATCCCTTGTCGGCGACATGATCGTCGCGCGCTGGAGCGACAAACGATGACGGCACCGACCCAGGAGGTCACCGAACCATGCGACTCCCAATACTAGCCCTGCTCCTCGCCGCACTGGCGCTCCTCTCCCCGGCTCGCGCCCAGGACGCCGCAAAGCGCGACAAGGTCACCGTCGTCCTCAATTGGTTCCCGGAAGCCGAGCACGGTGGATACTACGCCGCGCTCGTCCACAAGTACTACGAGGAGGCGGGCCTCGACGTCGAGATTCTCCCCGGAGGCGTGGACGTTCAGGTCCTCCCGATGGTGGCGATGAACCGCGTTACCTTCGGCGTCGAGAACGCCGACCAGCTCCTCCTCGCGCGCGCCTCGCAGGCCCCCGTCGTTGCCGTGGCCGCACCCATCCAGGTCAGCCCGCGCTGCATCCTCGTCCACGAGGGGTCCGGCATCGCGAAGTTCGAGGACCTCAGGGACATGACGCTCGCAATGTCGCCGCGCGCGGCGTTTTCAGACTGGCTCCGCAGGAAGTACCCCCTCAAGGGCGTCAAGTTTGTCCCCTATCCCGGCAATGTCTCGCAGTTCGTCGTGGATCCGAACTACGGCTGCCAGGGCTACAACATCAGCGAGCCGTTCGTGGCGAGGTCCAAGGGCGCAAAGCCGCGCGTCATGATGGTCGCCGACACAGGGTACAACCCCTACACAAGCATGATCGTCGCGTCGGAGAAGACGCTCAGCGAGAAGCCGGAGGTCGTCGCCCGGTTCGTGGCCGCATCGATGAAGGGCTGGGAGAAGTACCTCGCCGAGCCTGCGGAAACACACGCCTTCATCAACCGCCTCAACCCCGAAATGGGCATGGACATCCTGGACTTCGGCGCGAAGGAACTCCAGTCGATGTGCCTGAATGACGATTCCAAGAGCTTGGGCATGGGAGCCATGACGGCGGAGCGCTGGACCACGCTCGTCTCCCAATTGGAGGAGATAGAGGCGATCAAGCCCGGTGCCGTGAAGGCGGAACAGGCATGGACGGCGGATTACCTGCCGAAGCGGAAGTGATGCGGCGCACCCCCGGTTTGCGCGGGGCGCCCCTTGGCAGGGAGACGAGCATGGGGAAGAGGTCCCCCGCCTGAGCGCCAACGACCGACGCCACGACGGTGGCGCACCACTGCCAAACAGCGTCCTCGCGCTCTCCTCCACGATGTGGTGGCTGTTCTGCGTCGCCGCGTCTTTCATACCTTTCCTGCCCCTGTACTTCCGGGAGAAGGGGCTCTCTCCAAGCGAGACCGCCGTGCTCCTTGCGATGCCCCCGCTGGCGGGGCTCATCTCCGCCCAGTGGTGGGGCTACCTTGCGGACATGGTGATGACGCGCAGGAGGGTCATCACGATTCAGAGCCTGTGCGGGGCCTGCTTTGCGCTCGCCTATCCATTCGTCCCGGGGCGGCTGGAGTTCCTGGCCCCGATGCTCTTTGCCCATTCGCTGTTCGTGTCGGCGCGGGTCTCCACGCTGAACTCGCTTATCCTCGCGAGCGGCGGCGGGGAGGACTCGTTCGGCCGCATCCGCGTCGCCGGCTCCGTCAGCTTCGGCGTCATGGCCATGGTCCTCGGGGCCGTGGTGGACGGCAGCCCGACTGGGATCTCGATCATCTGGCCGACGCTCTTCGCCTTCGAGATCATGACCGCGGTGTCCTGCGCGTTCCTGAAGGACACCCATCCGTCTCGGCGCTCCCGGAACGTGCGGCGCGTTTCCTTCCGAGAGGCCCAGCGCGTCCTGTTGTCCAGCAAGCCCATGGTGGCGTTCCTGGTCTTCTCCTTCTTCACGCAGCTCACGCTCTTTCCCGGGCAGTACATGCAGGTCCGGTTCCTCGAGGAGCTGGGCGCCAGCACGGTGGCCAACATGGGGGCATTCGCCCTCGGCGTGGTGGCCGAGACGATCGTGTTCGTCGCCTGCCAGAAACTCGTGCTGCGGCTGCCGATTCTGGTTCCGATGTTCCTCGGGGCAGCGTCGATCTCGCTGCGGTGGCTCCTCGTCTTCGCTTTCCCGGACGTCGTTCCGATCCTGCTGACGAATGTGCTGCACATGTTCTCGTTCGGAGTCGCCTACCTCGTGGCGGTGTTCTTCATACAGCAGCATTCCCCCCCGGAGCTGAAGTCGAGCGCGCAGACCATGCTGGCGCTGGCCTACTTCTCCCTGCCAAACATGCTCGGGAACCTGCTCTCCGCGCTCCTCCTGGAGTTCCTCACCCTGCGGCAGTTCTACGGCGCCTGCGCGCTGATGGGCGCGGTGGCGCTTGTCACGATCCTCCCGCTGCATGCCGCGCTGGGCCGCCATTCGGGGCAGCCCGCGTAAAGGCGCGGAGGACCGCTCCTTGGCCTTGTCCCCCCGGGCCTCCGTCGCGAGCATGGATACCTATTCTGGCAGCAAGACTACTGGGGCGGCGCGCGCACTCATGTCCGCAGAGCCGATGACGCCGGGCAAGCTCGGGTACCGGGTTCCAGCCGAGTGGGAGCCACACGCGGCCACCTGGATGACCTGGCCGCACTCGCACCGCACCTGGGGGCAGCACACGCGTGCCGTCCAGGCCGTGTATGCCCGCATGGCGAGCGTCCTCGCCCACGACGAGGACGTCTGCATCATCGTCCCCGGACCCGAGGCCGCCGCCACCGCCCAGTCCGTCATAGCCCGAGAGGGTGAGCCCAGCCCGCGCATACGCTTCCACTCCATCCCCACCCAGACCGAATGGATACGCGACTATGGCCCCGTGTTCGTGTCCCGGGGGCAGAAACTCGCCATCCTCGACTTCGGGTTCAATTCATGGGGAGCGCGAGGCGAGTCATGGGAACTCGACGACGACGTCCCTATCCGCATAGGCGAAGCCCTCGGCATGGAGGTGATCCAGTCCGACCTGATCCTGGAGGGTGGCGCCATCTCCACGAACGGTGACGGACTCGTCCTTACCACGGAGGCATGCCTCCTGCGCGGTAACCGAAACCCGGAGCTTTGCCGCGAGGCCAAGGAACGCCATCTGGTCGAGTTCCTGGGGGCTTCGTCGATCCTCTGGCTCGGCGACGGCATCGCGGGGCGCGAGACCGACGGCCATGTCTGCGACATCGCGCGGTTTGTGAATCCGCACACCGTCCTCGCCGCGGTGGAGGACGACCGCTCCGACGACAACAGCCTGCCCCTGCGCGAGAACATGGCGCGCCTCATGCGCATGTACGACCGCCACGGGCACCGTCTCCATGTCGTCACGATGCCGATGCCCCGCCCGATGCTCCGTGACGATGGCTTCCGGCTTCCCGCCACGTACCTGGGCTACTATGTTGGAAACGGGACGGTGCTCGTCCCGCAATTCGGGTGTCCGCAGGACGAGGTTGCACTGCGCACCCTGGGGGCACTCTTTCACCAACGCCGGGTCGTTCCCATCGACGCCCGCGAACTCATCCTTGGAGGAGGCACCTGCCACGGACTGCTGCTCGAGCAGCCGGCCCCGTGCGCGCCGGATTCATGATACCCGACAAGAAAACCGTGCTGTTCATTCTGGGACTCGCCGCAGTCATCACCATCGTCGCCCACCTCCTCCTCACCTCGGCAGCGGAAAAGCGCCGCATCAAGGCCTTCGAAGTCGTGCACGGGGGCCTCGTCGAGCGCTCGGAGTCCGTCGCGCCCAAGATGCGGGAGTTCTTCGCCGCTCACCCCCAGAAGATCGTCGCTCTGTCGCATTTCGGATACGCATCAGCCGGGGGGCAGGGCGAATACGCCTTTGCCAGCCCCGTCACCAGCACCATCATCACCTTCCGGATTCCGCGCAACGCCCCGGACCCGGCCGTCGTCGCAAACTCCGTCGGCAGGCTCGCGGACCCGCGCGCCGGCGCCTACGATCCAACCAACGGCGTCGAATCCAAGGGCCTCATCCTTCACACGATTCCCTTCACCCTCGACGGCAAGTAGCCACAAGGAGCAGGCCATGGACAACCTCGAGGACGACCTGGAGCGCGTGCTCCTGACCGAGGAGCAGATCGCTCGGCGCGTGCGCGAAATGGGGGCGGAGATCGCCCGGGACTACGCCGGCCGCAAGCTCGTGCTCATCGGCATCCTCCGCGGCGCCCTGATGTTCCTCTCCGACCTGACGCGCGCCATCCCCATCGCCCATGCGTTCGACATGGTGGGGGCCTCCAGCTACCACGGGGGCACGGCCAGCAAGGGCTTCGTCCGCATCACGAAGGATGTGGACATGAGCCTCGAGGGCCGCGACGCCCTGATCATCGAGGACATCTACGACACCGGCCGCACCTTCGCCGTCATCCGCGACCTCGTGAAGGTCCACAACCCCAGGTCGATCGAACTCTGCGCAATCCTCCGCAAGGACATCCCGAAGCGAGTCGCTGATCTGGACGTGAAGTACGTCGGATTCGACATCCCGAACGAGTTCGTCGTGGGATACGGACTGGACTATCAGGAGAAATACCGAAACCTGCGCATGGTCGGCGTGCTCAAACCCGCAGTTTACTCGGGTTCCTAGGGGATTCCCCGACTCGGTTCTCTCCAACGCCCGCCGCGCCGATGAGAATCCAGCCAAACTCCGCGACCGGAGCGGGTCCGAACGTTCTTGTACGACATTTCCAACTCCCCCGAACTCGACAGGATCGGAGGGCAGATGGCCCACCGCGACCCATTGCGCCGACATCACGGCTGGGAGATTCCCTGATTCTTGTCGAAACAGCCTTTCACATCTTTACAGGCGTGCAGGCTGGCGCGAGACTCGCCATCGACATCGGAAAAGGGGGATTTTCCGCATGCACTCCTCACCGAGTGGCACACCGGAGGTCGGCGACCAGCCCGCCGTCATCATGCTCCGGTTCCAGGGCGACGATGAGCCCACCAGTTGTTACTGCAGGGTGACCAAGATCACCCCGGGGGGGCTCCGCCTGGAGACACCCGCCGTAAACGTCCATACCTTCGAGGGACTGTTTCCCCTCAACCGCGAGGTGGATCTGTTCCTCCCCCTGCCACGCCCCCATCCCCCCGTCGAGACACGCGCCCGGCTCGTTGGGCTCCAGCTCAACTACCTCACCGATGCCGTGCCAGTCGCCATGGACCTTGAGTTCCTCGCCATCTCCCCCGAAGAGGAGGAGGCGCTGCGCGACTCAAACCCCGGGCTCCTCCGGCTCCAGGCTGGGTGATTCGAAGTCGCCGGGGCGCGGGCGGGCGATCCAGCCCGCGACAAGCCCGCTCGCCCCGGCGATGCAGACAAGGATCGCAGCCGTCGCGATCCGGTCGAATCCGATGGATTGAATGAGCTGCGCGTGGATTCCCCACAGCACGAGCAGCCATGGCCCGAGCAGTCCCGCGCAAACCGCCATCCTGCGCCAGTGCCGGGCCACCCTCCGCCAGGCCACCGCGCCCGCCACGGGCGTCGCGACCGCCAGCGCAACCAGCGCCCATGTCACCAGATTCAGGTTCAGCAGCAGATCAAGCATCGCCCTTGGGTTCCCCGCTGTCTTCCGCGACGCGGAACAGCCTTCGCTCAACCACGAGCAGCATCAGCCACGCAGGAACCGAGGCAAGGGCCACGTTCAGCAGCCATCGCAGGGGAGAGCCTTCGCTTCCCCACCACGCGTAGGATGCCAGCACAAGGGACAGGACTCCCACCCAAGTCGTCAGCCTCCTGAGCACCACCACAGTCGCGGCCGCATACTCCCACGCGAGCTTCCGGCGCCCGGCAGGGGTTGCTGCCATGCGTGGCACGAGCCCCGACATCGACTCATTCGCCGAGTCCGGGTCCTGCGCGGGGGGAGTGGGTTCGTCCGCGGGCATCCTGTGCACTTCGCCTTTGCCGGCGATGGGAGCGGCGCCGCCCCGCACGCCGGGGGCTACTCGGAGTCCAAAGCCCCCACGTACCGGCGCGGCACCCGCCGGGTCAGCGAGCAGGTCAGCTCGTACGGGATCGTCCCCGCCACGCTCGCCGCCTCCTCGAGGGAAATCCTGTGGTCGCCCTGCGCGCCGTAGATGACGACCTCATCCCCCATCCGGGCCTGCGGCACGGAGGAGAGGTCCACGAGAATCTGGTCCATGCACACGTTGCCAACGACTGGAACGCGGCGCCCATGAACCAGCACGCTCGCACGGTTCGAGAACGCCCGGGGGAAGCCATCCCCGTAGCCGACAGGCACGATGCCGATGGGAGCGTCCTCGTGCAGGAGGCGCGTGCGTCCGTAGGAAAGCGTCTGGCCCGCGTGGCGTGTGGAAATCGAGATCAGAGCCGAGCGAAGTGAGAGCACCGGTTTGAGCGGAACGCCGGCCAGGTCGGTGGGGGAGGGCTCAGAGCCGTACATGAGTATCCCGGGTCGCACCAACTCGTAGTGCGTCTGCGGATGCCGAAGAACTGCCCCGGAGTTGGCCGCGTGGTACACGGGCCGAATCCCGAGCCGGTAGACGCGCCGCACCGCGGCCTCGAAGCGCTCGCGCTGGTCGTTCGTGAACGCCATGTCGTCCGGATGCGAGCTGTCCGCCACGGCAAAATGCGTGAAGAGCCCCTCGATGTCGTCCCGGTGGTTCACGACGGCGTCGAACCAGGCGGAGGACTCCGCGCGGAATCCATACCTGCCCATGCCCGTGTCCAACTTCACGTGAAGGCGCGCCGGCACGCCCCGCCGCTGGGCCACCTCAACGTGGGCCTCGATCAATTCCACCGATCCGGCCGCGACGCTGATCTCCCCATCCTGGAGCGCCGGGGCGTCCTCGACTCCCGTCGGACCCATCACGAGGATGGGCACCGTCTCGAAACCCGCCGTGTGGCGCAGTGTCAGCGCCTCGTCGGCGGTGCCCACGGCGAGGGCCTGCACGCCCCAGCGTGCTGCTTCGCGCGCGACCGGTACCATCCCGTGCCCGTACCCATCCGCCTTCACGACCGCCATGATGCCGCACCGACGATGGAGGGATCGCGCGATGTAGTCCAGGTTCCGCCGCAACGCTCCCAGGTCTATCTCCGCGACCGTCGGGCGCAGGGTCGAAATCGAGGAAGTTTCCAGCGGAAGGGAAGGCGATCCGTCGCTCATCTCAGGGCGCCCCGGGAGGATTGTGCGAACCCGCGACTTGGGGGCGAACAGCATCAAGTATTTTCTTGGCGGCAATTCGCGGCCGAGCGCGTGGCGCCGGGACCCATGCAGGGCACACCCAGCGCGGCGCCTTCCCCCTGCTTGGGGCGAATCCCACGCGCGCCGACCGATTTTTATGGAGGGGGCCGCGGATCGTGCGCTTTCCCCTTGCCGATCAGGCATCCGCACCCAAGCATGGGGGGCAGGTTGGACTGTGGAAAACTGCATCCCGCAGGCCCCGGTTTGACTTCAGCCCCCGGACTCCGAGGCATCCCCATGCGCTCTCGCCCCGCCTTCAATCGGATCGCATCCCTGGCCATCGCGGTTGCCGCGTTCGCCACCGCAGGCGCGTTCGCGCAGGGACCGCCGCCCTTCAGCGACAACCCATTCGGGGGCAGCCCCGCCCCCGGCGGGCCCACGCCGTCGCTTGACGGCTCCGGTGGTCCCCCCGCCCTGACGCCGACAGCACCCGGCGGAGCCCGTTCGCTCCTCGCTGAGCCCGACGCCGTCCGCCAACTCGCCTACTTCCGGTTCGTCGAGGAGATGCGCTGGGACGGCAAGATCATCGTGAAGCGCAAGAAGCTGTCGTTTGAGGAGTCGCAGGCATTCGACCGCGAGCGCATCGCCTACTTCGCGGAAGCCGCCCGCAACAACGAGCTCCCGTGGTATCCCGCCACTGGCGCAGATCCTCAGATTTGGGCCGAGTGGTCGCATTACGCCGAGCAGCTCGCCCTGTGGACCGACTACTGCAAGGGGACCCTCTTCGCCGACTCCCCGACGGAGCATGGCCTCAAGGACATCAAGTTTCCCGGCGACCCGCAACCCAATGCGCAGGGTGGCTCGGGTGGCGGCGGCGCCCGAGGCGGCCGCGCTGGCGACGAGTTCGCACCGTCGCCGGAGAACCTCGTCCGCCAGAACCAGAACAAGAGCATCGATAGCCAGGCCGGCGAGTTCTTCACCTTCACCCCGGCCGATGGTGGCAACAACCAGGGCGCGCAGAACTTCAAGCCCTCCGACATGGACGACCAGGCCAAGACGCTCTACAACAACTGGATCGAGGAGGTCCGCCAGATCGAGGAGGACCAGAACAAGTTCATCGCCAGCTTCGACGCACGCCTCACCGAGCGCAACGCGGCACGCCAAGCCTACACCGAGTGGCGCAAGGACCAGCAGGTGCAGATGATGGACGTCGTGCGCGACTGGGAGCGCAGCTATGATGGTCAGATCGCCGTCATCGAGGGTGTGCGCTACGAGCTCTACAAGCCGGGCAACGTGCCGCGTGCCGTGCCCCGCGGCGCACACGTCGTCGAGACGAACCACTCGCTCACGCCCTTCGACATTCTCGACGAGAATGGACGCCTCCTCGGCGCAGCGGGCTCTCAGTAGCACCCCCGATCGGGCCCCCGAGTCCCACCCCCGAAAAGAAAACGCCGCGCAGCGATGCGCGGCGTTTTCTTTCGTGTCGAAGTGCTGCGTGGATGGCCGGAGGCTAGCTCTCCGCGCTGACCATCGTCGCACCCGGGGTCGGTCCGAGTTCCGCGATCTCCGGTGCGCCCAGGACCAGCATCTTGCGCCGGCGGAAGTACTCCCTGAGCGAATCCTGCCACGCGGGCAGCTCCGGCAGGCCCAACTCGGAGAGGCGCCCGCAGTCCAGGGCGCTGAAGCGCGGCCGGCGGGCGAGCGAACGGAACTGCTCGCTCGAGATCGGCCGGACATCCGGGGTCTTCCCCGCCTGGCGGAAAATCTCGCACGCGAAGTCGAACCATGTGCAGATCCCGGAGTTCGTCACGTGGTAGATGCCGTAGCTGTTGACTGTCAGCAGCGTGGCCAGCATCGAAGCCAGATCGAACGTCATCGTCGGTTTGCCAAACTGGTCGTTGACCACGGAGAGCTGCGGCCGCGTCTCCGCAAGGCGCAGCATCGTCTCGATGAAGTTGCGCTGGAAGTTCCCTCCGAGGCCGCACAGCCAGCTCGTGCGCACGATCTTGAACCGCTCGCAAAGCACCTGGACGTACCTCTCGCCGAGCAGCTTGCTCTTTCCGTAGGTGTTCAGGGGCGAGGTCGGCTCCGTTTCCCGCAGCGGCTTGTTGCCCGTCCCCGGGAAAACGTAGTCGGTCGAAATGTAGATGAGCTCGAAGTCGATCTCGCGGCTGAAGAAGGCGATGTTCTTCGTCCCCTCCGCGTTGACCATGTAGCAGCGCAGGGGCTCCTTCTCGGCGGAGTCCACGGCCGTGTATGCAGCGCAGTGCACGACGTGCGTCGGTCGGTGGCGCTCGAGCGTCCGCTTGACGGCCTCGAGGTCGGTCACGTCCATCTCGCGCGCCGTGCATGGCACGACCCGGGTGTCGGATTCGCGATTGAGGATGCGGACGAGCTCGCTTCCGAGCATGCCGTCGGCGCCTGTCACGAGAACTGTTCTCACCGGTTCTCTCGCTTTGCTGCTGAAAGATGCGGAAAAACCTGCCGTTCGGGGATTACGTGAAGGCTCCCCGGTCAAACGCCAGCAAAAAACGCGGCGCCTGCACGAAAATCTTAGGACGTCTGCTCGGATTCGGCAAGTTTGAGCGCCTCGAGGGCCCCCCGGGCCGCCGATTGCTGCGCGTCGCGCTTGCGCGGCCCGGAGGCGCGCACCCGTGTGCCGTCCTCGAGCACCACCTCCACCTCGATCACGGGCGCGTGCGGGGGCCCCGTCTCCGCGACCACCGAGTAAGACGGTTCCTTCCATCGCCGCTGGTGGCAGGCCTGCTGAAGGAGCGTCTTGAAGTCGCGGTACTCCCCGCTCCCGACGATCCTCCCGGCGGGCGCCACCACGTGCGTGACGACGGCCAAGCGCACCTCGTCCCACGGCAGCACGAGGTACAGCGCCCCGACCACCGCTTCGAGGGCGCCACCCAGCACCGACTCGTTGGTCGAGATGTTGCTGTTCCTGGCCCCCTCCCCCACGATCAGGAGCGGTCCCAGGCCCAGTTCTCGCCCGATCATCCCGAAGACCCTGCGGCTGACCATCGCATGCTTGCGCATGGAGAGTTCCCCCTCCTGCTCCGCCGGGTGCTCGTGGAAGAGAACCTGCAGGACAATCAGCGTGGCGACGGCATCGCCCAGCAGTTCGAGGCGCTCGTTGTCAGGGGTTCCTGGGTTCTCCTTGGAGAAGCTTGCGTGGGTGAGCGCCTCATGGAGCGGACCTGCCAGTTCGTCGCGCCACGCAAGCCCCAGCCTGCCCGCAAGTGACTTCAGGGCGCGCACGCGCGCCTTGTCGGGTTGGTATCCCAGCCCGGCGGCGGTCGCATCCTGTCTTGTCACCGGTACCTCGATTCGGGGTCAGGCCAAGCGCGAGAAGATGAGCGTCCCGTTGTGTCCGCCGAAGCCGAAGGAGTTGCTGAGCGCGTGGTCCACCCGCCCCTGCCGGGCCGTGTGCGGCACGTAGTCCAGGTCGCAGTCGGGATCGGGATCGTTGAGGTTGATCGTGGGCGGCATGACGTTGTCCCGGATCGCCAGGCAGCACACGACGGCCTCGATGCTTCCCGCCGCGCCGAGGAGGTGCCCCGTCATCGACTTCGTCGAGGAAACGGGGAGCTTGTCGGCGCGGTCCCCGAACACTTTCTTGATCGCGAGCGTCTCGATCTTGTCGTTCAGGTCCGTGCTGGTTCCGTGGGCGTTGATGTAGGAGATCGCGTCGGGTGAAAGC
Source organism: uncultured Candidatus Sumerlaeota bacterium (assembly GCA_964618855.1). Classification (GTDB taxonomy): domain Bacteria; phylum Sumerlaeota; class Sumerlaeia; order SLMS01; family JANRJK01; genus CAZUCD01. Next base: position 23,912 of record CAZUCD010000004.1, on the reverse strand, counting down.
CTGGCATCCTTCAGGGCGTTGCGCATGCAGCGGATCGCGCCATCGCCATCGGCGGAGGGCGCCGTCATGTGGTAGGCGTCGGCGGACATGCCGTAGCCCGTGAGCTCCGCATAGATGCGGGCCCCGCGTCGCCTTGCGTGCTCAAGTTCCTCGAGCACCAGCAACGCCGCGCCCTCGCCCATGACGAAGCCGTCGCGCGTGGCGGAGAAGGGCCGGCTCGCCGTCTCCGGCGAGTCGTTGCGGTTCGAGAGCGCGCGCATGTTCTCGAAGCCAGCGATGCTGAGCGGCGTGATGGCCGCCTCCGTCCCGCCGGCAAGCATCAGCGTGGCCTGCCCGCGCTGGATCGTCTTGAACGCCTCCCCGACCGAATTCGTCCCCGACGTGCATGCCGTCACGATGGACGTGTTCGGCCCGCGCAGGCCGAACTGGATGCTGACCTGTCCCGAGATCATGTTGACGATCATGCGCGGAACGAGGAGCGGGCTGACGCGCGACGGGCCCTTCTGGAGCATGATCGCGTGCTGCTCCTCGAGGATGTCGAGGCCACCGATGCCACTGCCCATGATGACGCCGAACTCGTCGCGGTCCACTTTCTCCAGGTCGATGCCGCTGTCGGCCATCGCCTCTCGAGCTGCAATCAGGGAGAACTGGATGAACCGGTCGATTCGCCTGACTTCCTTGGGGTCGAAGTGCTTGGCGGGGTCGTAGTTCTTCACCTCGGCCGCGAAGTGCGTCTTGTGCCCGGAGGAATCGAAGCGCGTGATCGGGCCCGCGCCGCTCTTCGAGGCGAGGAGCGAGGCCCAAAACTCGGGAACGGTGTTTCCGACGGGCGAGATCACGCCCATCCCTGTAACGACAACACGCGGAGGCGTCATGGGGGTCCTGATTGGTGCGGAATGGGTGACTTCGGGGGGTGGGGACGGGCGGCGCACCATCGATGCGCCGCCCGTCTCGCAGGAGGTGGGATCAGCCCTTGTTCGGGGCCTTTTCCTCGATGTACTTGATCGCGTCGCCGACCGTCCGGATCTTGTCCATGTCGTCGTCCGGGATCTCCACGCCGAACTTTTCCTCGAACGCCATCGCGAGTTCGACGACGTCGAGCGAGTCGGCGCCGAGGTCGTCCACGAAGGACGCCGTGGGCGTGATCTCGTCCTCGTTCACGCCGAGCTGCGTGACGATGCACTCTTTGACTTTTTCTTCGATGTTGGACATGAGCGGGTGGCGCTCCACGTAGAGGAATAATGAAGCCCCCGGGGCGCGTGGGGCGAGCCGGAGACCGTCAGGATTGCTCGGGAGGATTCGTGCCCGGAGGGCATGGGCGGCAAGCCAAAAGGGACGCGCCGAAACTCCGGCAGCCAGCATTCGCAGGATATCCCCGCCTAGCGCTCCCGCCTGAGCACGCCCGCGTCGAGCCTGTGGCACTCGTCGGCCCTCGCGGCCAGGGAAGGGTCGTGCGTCACCAGCACCACGGCCTTCTGCATCTTCACCGTCTGCCCAACGACGAAGTCGATCACCTCCCGGCCGGTCGTTTCGTCGAGGTCCCCCGTGGGTTCATCCGCCAGGACGACGTCCGGGTCGTTCATGAGGGCGCGCGCGAGCGCGACGCGCTGGCGCTCCCCCCCGGAGAGTTTTGCCGGACGGTGCGTCGATCGGTCCGAGAGTCCCACCGACGCGAGTAGGAACTCGGCGCGCTTCACCAGGTCGGCGTGGTTTCCGCCCAGAATCATCCCGGGAAGCAGCACGTTCTCGAGGGCCGTAAACTCGGGCAAGAGGTGGTGAAACTGGTAGATGAACCCGACGTGCCTGGCACGCAGGCGCGCCAACTCGCCGTCGGACATCCCCTCCAGCGGCTTGCCATCGAAGAGCACGCTCCCCGTGGTCGGGCGGTCGAGTGCGCCCAGCAGGTGCAGAAGGGTGGACTTGCCGCTGCCGGACCGGCCCACGATGGCGACGCTGCGGCCGCGCTCGATCTCCAGCGTGACGCCCGAAAGGACGCGCAGCGTGCGGTCCCCGTCGACGTAGGTCTTCTCTACTTGCGTGGCCTTGACGATCGGGTTGGGCATGGATTCCGGCGGGGGATTCAGGATGGCGGGGATGCTGCGGCCTCGGTTTCCCGGAAGGCGAGGGGAAGGCGCGCGGCGATCTCCGAAACCGTCAGCCCGCGGGGGGAGCCGTCCCGCGCAGCGATGTCCGCCGCAAGTCCTTGAACCCAGGCCCCGAGGCGCGCCGCGCTCGCCGGCGTGCATCCCTGCGCCGCCAGCCCGCCGATCAGCCCCGCAAGCAGGTCCCCACTGCCCCCCCGCGCGAGCGCCGTGTTTCCCGTGGGTATGTGGGTCACGGCCCCTCCCGGCGTGGCGACAAGCGTGCCCGCGCCCTTCAAAACGACGGTGCATCCGAACTTGTCCGCGGCGTCCATGGCAGCCTGCCAGCGGTCCGCCTGGATCCCGCTCGCCGGGCGCTCCAGGAGCCTCGCCAGTTCCCCCGGATGCGGGGTGAGGATGTGCTCGGCATCGAGGAACCTGTGGAACTCCCGCTCCCGCGCAAGGAGGTTGAGCGCATCTGCGTCCACGACCACGGGCACCGCGGACTTCTCGAGGACCTGGAACACGAAGTCCGCCGTCGCGCCGTCCATTCCTATCCCCGGGCCGACCACGATTGCAGCGGCCTTCTCCGTGAACTGCTCCCATTCGCTCTTCAGGAGAGGCCGGAGCATCGATGCAGTCTCGCCCTTGGCGGAGGGGAGGAGCACTTCGGGCAGTCGGCCCGCCACGATGGGTCGCACGGCGCGCGGCACCCATCCCCTCACGAGACCGCACCCGGAGCGCAGCGCGCCCTCGAGGGCCAGCGCCGCCGCCCCGGGCATCGACTCGCAGCCCGCCGCCACCACACACAGCCCGAAGGTGCCCTTGTGCCCGCTGCGCGGCCTCGGCGGAAGCAGCGCCGCCGCCTCCGCGGGCGTCTGCGTCTCCGTCCGCACGGCGGAATCCTCCAGCAGGTCCGTGGGAAAGCCGATGTTCTCGACGATGACGCGTCCGGAAACCTCCGGGCCATCCCCCGCGAGCAGACCGAGCTTTGGCAGTCCGATGGCCACGGTCATGCCCGCCCGGACGGCGTGCGCCCCGTCGCCGGAGTCCGCGTCCAAGCCCGACGGGATGTCGATGGCCACGACGGGCACCCTGGCTAAATTGAGCGCGGCGATCATGTCGGAGGTGGGCGGCCTCGGTGCGCCCCGCGCGCCCGTTCCCAGCAGGGCGTCCACGGCGACATCGCACGCGGCGAGCAGCTCGCTCCCGTTGTCGCCGAGGGATTCCCACGGGATGATGCGGACAGGTGAGGGGACGCGCTGGCGGGCCTCCGCGGCGGCTCCCGTGAAGCCCTCCTCGACGATCACGACGTCCACGCGCCAGCCGTACTGGTGCAGGCACCGGGCGGCCACGAGGCCGTCCCCGCCGTTGTTTCCCTTCCCGCAAAGGACCACGGCGCGACCCGGTTCCGGGTGCGCCGCGCATACGGCCTGCGCGGCGGCGCGTCCCGCCGACTCCATCAATTCCTGCACGGGCATGCCGCGTTCCTCGATCGCGATGCGGTCGATGCGGCGCATTTGCTCCGCGGAGACCACCTTCATGCGGCCGGACGACCGGGTCCCTTTGAGGCGAGTGCGGCAAGCACTTCCGGCGGGATGAAACCCGAGACATCCCCCCCCAGCCGCCACACCTCGCGGACCAGGCTCGAGCTCAGGAAGATGTACTCGGGCGACGGCGCGAGGAAGATCGTCTCCACGTCGCGCACGAGTTGCTGGTTGGTGATCGCCAACTGCAGCTCGAAGTCGAAGTCGGACACGGCCCTCAAGCCACGGATCATGAACTGGGCGTTGTGTTCCTGGGCGAACGTGACGGTCAGGCCCGTGAACGTCGTCACCTCGACGTTGCCGAATCTGCGCGTGACATCGCGCAGGATGTCGACGCGCTCCTGGATCGTGAACGTTGGGGACTTCGCGGAGTTCACCGCAACCGCGACGATCAGCCGGTCAAAAAGCTTTCGGCCACGCTGGATGATGTCCAGGTGGCCGAAGGTCAGGATGTCGAACGATCCCGGGTACAGCGCGATGCGCTTGCTTTCCGGGGTCATGCGGCGTTACCGCGCGAAGGCGCTTATGACCTGCACGACGATCACGAGGAGGCCGATGACTGCCGAGATGATCATCAGTATCCGCGCCTGCTTGTACTTCTCCATCGCCGTGCTGTAGTCACCAGCTTCGGCGGCCTTCATGCCCTGATAGCTCATCACTGTCGCCGCGATGCCGCCTATGCAGCAGCACAGGAAGATGGTGGCGACCGAAAGGCCGATGTAGAGCCACGGGTTCGGCAACTCGCCCGGGGGCGGCGCGCCGAAGTTGCCAATGCCCTGAATGCCGCCGCCGAACTGCGAGGGGGGCGGTGGTGGGGGCGCGGCGGACATCTGTGGGGGCTGGCCGTATTGAGGAGGCGCGGCCATCGGTGGCGCAGCGGCCTGCGGCGGCGGGGGTGGCGCGGCGGGACGCGGGGCCGCGGGGGGCGGAAGCGGTGCAGCACCGGACGGGCGCGGCGGCGGGAGCGGCGCAGGGGGCGGTCCGGCAGGCTTCGGGGCCGCAGCGGGTGGGGGAGGAGCCTGGGGAATGCGCAGGGCCTTCGGATCAATGACGACCGTGGCCTCGCCACTGATGTCGTCCATCGCCTCGCTCATCTTCTGCTGTTCGAGGGGGCTGCCGCAGTTCAGGCAGAACTGGGCCCCATCCTGGTTGTCGTAACCGCAGACCTGGCATTTGATCACGGAAGCGTCGTCCCCGGCGCACTGGGCGCCCTTGTCACAATCTGGTCCCTTGGGCGCATGCCGGTGGCGGCGCGTTCGGGAACTGCCTTGCTTGCATCACCGTGTGACCAGCTTGAATTCACGGGAGCGGCGTCAGGCGGTCAACTTGGAAATCTCCATCGCCTTCGGCGCCGACACCGCAGCCCCGCCCGATGCGCGCCTCATCAGCCCGCGCTGCGCCCACCCCCGCCGAGCCATCCACCTCCCGCCAGCCTCACGGCGGCGACGGCTGCAAGAATCGGCGGAATCGCCCCCAGGAGCGACAGCGCGGCCACTTCGCTCTTCGGAGCATAGTGCATCAGGGTCATCAGTCGCACGGCGAGGGTCGTGGTCCCTGGCGGCAGGAGCAGCACGGCCGACCCTACGTCCGAGAGCGCCAGCGCAAACACGAGTGCCGCCGCAGCACCGAGCGTCGGCCTGATCGCTGGGAGCTCCAGGCGCCAAAGTACGGCCCAGTTGCTGGCGCCCTCAAGATCTGCGACATCACGCCATGAGCCCGGGATCCCCCGGAACGAGTGCTCCGCCAGCAGGGCGACGACAGGCGAGAACCTGAGGGCCCACACGATCATCAGCGGCGCCGTCGAGTCCGCGAAGGCGTCCAGTGCCAGGAGCAGCGACTCGGGAGCAGCTCCGACCGGGATCCGCATCGCCGTGGCCATTCCCACGCCCCACACCGGTCCCGGCACCAGGAAGCCGAGGAACAGGGCGATCCTCCATCCGCGGGGGTTCCGCCGATCGGCGAGGGCCCTGCCGAGGAGAACACCAACCACCAAAGAAAGCAGGGCCGCGCCCCCGGCGAGCGCGAAGCCGAAGGCAAGTTCCTCGTGGGCAAGAACGAGCGTCTCCCGGATCGCCGCCATGGGGCCGTCCTCATGCCTCATCATCGACGCAAGCACCCCCACGATGGCGGCGGTCGGAAGCACGGCAAGCGCCCATCCCGGAAGGACGGCCCACCGCAGTTCCCTCCAGCGAACGGCGTGCGAGTCCGGTTCCTCCTGCCCAGGCGCGGGCAGTATCCCGCCGATGGGCCGCGCCAGGGAGGCCCCTGCGATGCACGTCAGCAGCGCCAGCACGCCCGCGGCGGCGAGCGCGGCCTGGGTGTCGTAGTGCACGCCGAACTGGACGTAGACCTCGCCTACAAGCACGGGCAGCGACCGCAGGCTCTCCGGGACGCTGAACTCGACCAGCGCCAGGATGAACACGAGCGAGGTGGATGCCGCGAGCGCCGGCGCCGCCGCCGGCAGGACCGCATTCCGCAGCGCGCCCACCGCGCCGCCCTCGATCCGCGCGGCGTCCTCGGTCGCCCTGTCCATCCGCGCAAGCGCCGCCGCCACGGCCGCGAACACCACGGGCGCGAAGCAGAAGGCCAGCGTCCACGCGGCGCCTGCGATTGTGAAGATCGGAGCGGGCTTGAGCGCCGACACATTTCCGCCCAGCGGCTCGGGGACGGAGAAGGTCTCCACTCCGGGCATGAGCAGCCGCGTCAGCATCCCATTCGCGCCGAGGAGCCTGACTGCAACCACCGCCACTATGCCCGGAGGGACGAAAACTGGGACCATGGCGAAGGCCGCGAACCACGCGCGCCAGCGGGGGCGGATGCCCCGGGCCCACACGAGGGCCTGGACCGCTCCGAGCGCCCCCGCCCCGAACGCGGCGATGCAGGCCAGCTTGGCTGAGTTCACGGCCAATCCCAACAGCCGCGCCGGATCGGGCCCTGTGCCAACGCCGCGGATCGAAAAGGCGCTTCCGGCTCCCCACGCCAGGGGGACGATGATCCAGGTGGCGCAGGCGGCCCAAACCCACGGCACGGCAAGAAAGGCGCGCCAGCCTGCCCCGACCCTCACTGCCGCTCCTGCGCCGCCCCGGATCCCTTGAGGCGCCCACGGAACGACCAGAACTCGCGCGGCTCACCCGCGAGGAGCGTGTGCTCGAGCAGCCACGCGGCACCCTTCGCCATCGTGGCGAGCCACTGGCGCCTGCCGAACGCGTACCACACGAGTCCCTCCACGTCGAGGTAGAGCCAGAGTCCGGCGTACTCGCGCTCCGAATCAAACAGGTCGAGGATCGCCGGGCGCACCGCGTCCATCGACACGTCCTCATTGGCGGAGTCGCGCAGAAGTTCAGCGGGCACCTGCGTGCCGGGGTAGCGGCGCCTCAGCTTCGCGATCAGAGGAGGACCGATGAGGGAGAGTATCCGGCGCTTCGCCTTCGACTTTCCGACGTGCTCATGCACGAAGGCCCGCGCACCGGGTTTGAGCAACGGCGCAATCCTCTCGCGCACCACGCGCGAAAGCTCCGGCACATGGTGCAGTGCATCCTTGGCGAGCAGCACGTCCACGGTTCCAGGCGCGATGGGGGGGGAGGCCGGTTCCGCCCTCACGTAGTCCACGTTCGCCACGCCGCAACTCCTCGCGTGCTCGCGCGCCATGGCCAGTTCCTCGAAGCTCGGGTCGATCCCGACCACGTCCAATCCCATCCGGGCGTACGCGAGCGTGAACTGTCCCCCCCCGCAGCCCAGGTCGAGGCCTGTCTCCCCCGGACGGAACGATATCCCCTCGAACAGCACATCCCCGGCCGCGGTGGGAAAAAAGGCGTGCTTGCGCCGCACGTCGCGGGTGTCCCTCTCCAGGACTCCCGCAACGTAGAAACGTGGGTGCTGCCCGCGGATGGAGAGGTCGAAGATGGATCGGTCCCCCGCGTCCCAGAATCGGCGCATGAACGCCCCCCAGTGGCGCCCCTCCTCGACGATGCGCTCATCCGCATCGCTTCGTGCCACGGGCTTGCTCGTCAGCGACACCGGACGCCCCTGGTCGAGCACCTCCGCCGTCAATGCCTCCCGATGGCGCGTGAGGAAGGCGCGTTCGTCGGCGTCCTCGCGCAACTCGTCCCTGACGAGGTCGGCTATGCCGCGTTCAACCCGGAACCACCGCCTGCACGTCGAGCAGCGGAGCACGGCCTCGATGAGTTCCTCCGAACCGGGAGGATCGAGGGACGCCTCCAGCCGCAGGAATCCACGGCAGACGGGGCAGCAGAGGCGTTGGAGGAGCGTGCGTCTCATGTCAGTTTGCCCGCCAACCCAACCGACCGGCTTGCCTCGGGGCGAGCCCCATGAAGGGGCGGAAACAGAGGCTGCAGACCCCGAGGTTCCGTTCAGGTTGACGCGAGCAACCGGATCAATCCCTTCTTGGGTCGAATCCTCCCGCCCGCGAAGGGCGAGAAAACCGGAATCCCAACAGATGAAACAACTGACGCTATTGGCGGCGGCGACCCTGCTCGCCGCCGTGGTGCATGCGCAACCCTACGGCATCGACACGCGCGAATCGAACACGGGCATCGTCATCAACAACCTGCCCCCGCCCGTTGGCTCCTATGTGACCCAGAACATCTTCCCCGCTGCGTCCTTCACGAGCCCCGTCCACGTGACCAACGCGGGAGACGGAACCAACCGGGTGTTCGTCGTCGAGCAGCCGGGCAGGATCCGCGTCTACGACGCCGACGATGCGGGCACGCCGACGATCTCCACCTTCCTCGACATTCAGGCGCGCGTACGCGACAATGGATCGGAGCAGGGCCTCCTGAGCGTCGCGTTCCACCCCAACTACGCATCCAACGGGCGCTTCTTTGTCTACTACACGAGCGAACCCAGTGGCGCGACGGCCGTCTCGGAGTTCATCAACTCGAACCCGTCGGGGAACCCTCCCGCGACGCCAACGGAGCGCATCCTCCTCACCCAAAGCCAGCCGTTCTCCAACCACAACGGGGGACAGCTCCAGTTTGGGCAGGACGGATACCTCTACATCGGCCTGGGTGACGGGGGCAGCGGTGACGACCCGCAGGACAACGGCCAGAGGATGACCACGTTCCTCGGGAAGATCCTCCGCATCGACGTGGACTCCGCATTCGACGCGGGCAAGCAGTACCATGTGCCCTCGGACAATCCGCTCGTGTATGCGGGCGGAGCGACGCAGAACATCATCGTCGAGAGCCGCCAGCCCGGGGGCGGGCTGACCTCGGCCGCGCAGGGCTACCAGGAGTTCGGCGACTTTGCCGACTCGGCCCTCAAGAGCAGCTTCGGAGGATCCGGCCTCACTGGCGCCGGGTCGCGGAGTTCGTCGAACTCCCCAATCTCGGCCACGGCACGCTTCACGCCGAACATCACGACGTCGGGGCTCTACAACATCTACGTCACCACGACGAACAACGCGTCGGCGAATGCTGCGAACACGATCTACACCATCAACAACGACGGCGAGCAGCTCACCTACACGGTCGCGCTGACGGCGGCGAACACGGGCAACCAGTGGCGGCTCATCCGCCGCAACGTCCCCATGGTCGCGGGCGGCGACAACTGGGTGGAAATCAGCGAGAATGGTCCCCAGTCGAACCTCTTCTTTGCCGACGCCGTGCGCTTCGAGCGGGTCGCCGGCGTGCTTCCTGAGATTTTCGCCTATGGCTTGCGCAATCCGTGGCGCTTCAGTCCGGACCTGGCGACGGGAAGGTTCTGGATCGGCGACGTCGGCCAGAACGCCCGCGAGGAGGTCTGCGTTCTCGAGCCCGGCGGCAACTACGGCTGGCGCGACGTCGAGGCGAACATCTGCAACCCCAACATCGACTCGACCTGCGACCTGACTGGCTACGTCGATCCGGTCCACACCTACCCGCACAGCGGTTCCCCGAGCGGCTGCTCGATCACTGGTGGATACGTGTATCGCGGGCCGGGCGTGCCAAGCCTCTACGGGCGCTACCTGTACGCCGACTACTGCAGCGGCTGGATCCGCGGATTCCTCTTCAACGGGACGTCGGCCTCGAACGACATCCAGATCGTCGCCTCCGCTGGGAACGTCACCAGCTTCGGCGAGATGGAGAACGGCGAGCTTCTCCTCGTCGCCAACGGCCATGTGAAGCGCATCGTCCAGTCCGGCGCCCCGCCGGCCAGCGACCTGCCCACGAAGCTGAGCGACATGCCCGCGCTCCTGTCCATCTCCACCGGCGGCAATGCCACCGGCATCATCCCCTACGAGCCCCAGGAGCAGTTCTGGACCGACGGCTCCATCAAGACGAGGCACATTGCAATCCCGGGCGTCCAGCAGGCCACCTACGCTGCCTCCGCCGGGTGGAACTTCCCGAACGGCACCACGATCGTGAAGAACTACAGGCTGCCCCTGATCGACGGCAACCCGGGCTCGGCCGTCCGCGTCGAGACACGCCTCCTCGTCAAGAATGCGGGCGACTGGACGGGTTACAGCTACCGTTGGAACCCCGAGCAGACGGACGCCTTCCTGCTTACCTCCGCTGAGACCCGCGACTTCACGATCCAAACCGTCGGCGGCCCCATCAACTACACCTGGCAGTTCCCGAGTTCGTCCCAGTGCCTCCAGTGCCACACGGTTGCCGCGAACAGGACCGTCGGCCTCTCCACCATCCAGATGAACTGCGACTACCAGTACCCGGCGTCGGGCGTGACGGACAACCAGCTCAGGACGCTCGACCACATCAGCTTCTTCGATGCGGCGCTCCCGGGTCTGCCGGGCACGCTGCCCAGCATGCCCGACTCGAAGGACACGGGTGCCACGCTCGAACAGCGCGCAAAGTCCTACATGCATGCAAACTGCTCGCACTGCCACATGCCGGGCGGCCCCACGCCCTCATCGATGGACCTGCGCTACGACACGCCGGTGATGTCGATGAACATACTGGGCGTGCCGCCGAACAGTGGAGACTTCGGGATCCCCGACGCCGCACTCGTGAAGCCCGGCGTCCCGGATGAGTCCGTGATCGTCTTCCGCATGGAGTCCCTGCTCCAGGTCGCGCGCATGCCGCCCCTCAGCACGACGAGGGTGGACACCGTCGGCGCGCAGGTCATCCGGGATTGGATCGGCAGCCTCGCCTCCTCGTCCACCCCGAACTGGGACGCCTACTGATTCCGCAGTCCACTCCGGCCGGAGGGCACTCCCGGGGCCAACGCCCCGGGAGTGTTCGTTGAAGGCAGCCCCCTCAATCTCGTAGAGAATGACAATCCACCATCGGACCACCGCCATGCACAGAGTCGTTCGCGCCCTATCCGGCCTGGCCGCCGCCGCACTCCTCTCGGGAGCGGCCTCCTGTGCGGGCACTCCGCGGGGTGATGCTGCCGCGAGCGCTGCCATGGCCCCTGCCGATGGCGTCCGCAAGGAGGGCGCGCTCCGCATGGAGGGGGTTCCCGAGGCGCCCCCGGACCTGCGCGCGCGACTCGCACAGTACCAGTCCTCCCGCAGCGCCAACCTGGCGGACTGGCATCCGGACGGCTGGATCCTGATGTCCACCAGGTTCGCAAACACCGCGCAGCTCCATCGCCTCAGGATGCCGCTCGGCGCGAGGTTCCAGCTCACCTTCGACGAGGAGCCCGTTGGATCAGGCTCCATCCTCTTCGATGGAAGCGGGATGATCTACGGGCGGGACTCGGGTGGGAACGAGAACGACCAACTCTATCGCTACGACTTTGCGAGCGGTAAGCACACTTTGCTGACGGATGGCAAGTCCCGGCACGGTGGCCCGGCCCTCTCGCGGAGGTCCGCGTTCGGGGCGTACTCCAGCAACCAGCGCAACGGCACCGACACCGACGTTTGGGTGAGGGACTTCTCCCGCGAGGACACCCCGCGCCTCCTCGTAGCCGAGGGCGGGAGCTGGGGGCCGGCGGACATCGCACCCGACGAGAAGACCATCCTCGTGTCCAGATACACCTCCGTCACCGACAGCATGGCCTATCTGTGCGATGTCGCGACGGGCAGGTTGGAGCCGATCATCAGCCTGCCGGAGGGAGTGAAGGCGGCCGTCGGCTCGGCGTCCTTTTCCCGCACCGGGGATGGTTCAGTGTACTATGTCACGGACTACGAATCGGAGTTCACCCGCCTTTGCAGGCGCGGCCCGGACGGCAGCACCACGGTGCTGACGCCCGGCGCCAGGTGGGGCGTCGAGGACTACGCCCTCAGTGACGATGGCAAGTGGCTGGCCTACTCGTTGAATGCAGGCGGCACGAGCGAACTGACCCTCGTGAACCTCGACACGGGGGAGCGCCGCCCCATCCCCTCGGATCCGGGCATTGCCTACTCCCTCGCATTCTCCCCGGACAGCCGCAGCCTTGGACTGGCATTCAGCAGCGCCCGCACCCCGGGTGACATCTTCACCATCGACGTCTTCACCCTGCAGTGGACGCGCTGGACCGAGTCCGAGACCGGTGGCATTGACACGTCCGTGTTCGCGTTGCCGGAGCGCGTGACGATCAAGTCCTTCGACGGCCTCGAGTTCGACGCGTGGTACTATCGCCCGAGGGGCAGCGGCCCGTTCCCCGTCGTGATTGACTTCCACGGGGGCCCCGAGGGCCAGACGCGCCCATGGTTCTCGCCCTACAGCCAGTTCCTCGTGGGCGAACTCGGGGTTGCCGTCGTCGCCCCAAACGTCCGCGGGTCCACGGGGTACGGGAAGACCTTTGTCGAGCTGGACAACTGGAAGAAGCGCGAGGATTCGGTGAAGGACGGTGGCGCGGTCCTCGACTGGATCGCGTCGCGGCCGGAACTCGACGGCGGCCGCGTGGCCGTCACTGGGGGAAGCTACGGCGGCTACATGGTGCTCGCGATGCTGACCACGTACCCGGAGCGCATCCGCGCCGGGATATGCAGCGTCGGCATCAGCCACTTCGTCACCTTCCTGCAGAACACCAGCGGCTACCGCCAGGACCTCCGCCGCGTCGAGTACGGCGACGAGCGCATCCCCGAGATGCGCGAGTTCCTCGACAGGATCTCCCCCCTGACGCGGGCCAATCGCATCACGTCGGCCCTTTTCCTGATCCACGGATTGAACGATCCCCGGGTCCCCTGGACGGAGTCCGAGCAGGTGGCGCGTGCAGCCCGCGCGAACGGGGCAACCGTTTGGACCCTGATCGCGGAGAACGAGGGCCATGGTTTCTCCAAGAAGGAGAACCAGGTCGCCAGCCAACGGGCGCAGGTGATGTTCCTCTCCCAGGAACTCGTCAAGGCGGGGGTTTCACGCTGACGCAACTCTCCCGTTGCCGTTGATCGCGAGGCCGCGAGCATGACGGCATGAACAGACGGCAGTCCCCCGGGGCGCTGCGCCTCCTCCCGTGAGTGCAGACGCCGAAGGGCCGGAGACCCTTTTGCCCCCGGGCTGCCTCCCCGTGGACCCCGGGGGAACCTTTGACTCGGTGTGCGGTCCGCGGCCATCCGTCTCGGACCTGCTGGACGAGTCATCAGCGGAAACGCGGGGCCCGGGGAGTTGGCGCGATCCCCACCTGGGGCTGGGCGAACCGACCAGACCCGCGATTCCGGTTCCTCCCGAGGAACCAAGATACGTGGTCGTCAAGCGCGTCGGGCGCGGCGGCTTTGGCGAGGTGTGGGAGGCCGTCCAGACCGCGCTCAACCGCACGGTGGCCATCAAGCACCTGCACCTGAAGGCGGAGGACGAAGCCGAGGCGCGCGAGCTCGAGAAGCTCTTCCGCCACGAGGCCTTCACCACTGCCGCGCTCGACCATCCGAACATCGTGCCCGTGTACGACTTCGGGACGGACGAACACGGCCGGCCGATGCTCGCCATGAAACTCGTGCGCGGCGAGAACTGGGACGCGGCCATCCGGCGTGACCTCGGGGTTCTTTCCCCGATTGAGTTGCTCGCGCGCCACCTGCCGATCCTCGCGGACGTGGCGCAGGCCGTCGTCTTTGCACACGACGCGGGCGTCGTCCATCGGGACATCAAGCCCGCGCAGGTCATGCTCGGACCCTACGGCGAAGTTCTCCTCATGGACTGGGGCCTGGCCGTGCTGGTAGACGCGCCACCGGGCCACACGCCGTTGTCGGCCTTCGACAGGGAGCGCATCGCGCCGCGTGCCACCAACGCGTCCGCACCGGCGGGGACCCCGGCATACATGGCGCCCGAGCAGACCGAGGAGGATGGCTCGCGCGTGGGGCCATGGACGGATGTTTACCTGCTTGGCGGCACCCTGTACCTGCTGCTGACCGGAGCGCGCCCGCACGAGAGCGCCACGTCCGCCCATGCATTCGAGCTCGCCCGCTCCGGTGTGATCGTCCCTCCCGCCGAGCGCGCGCCGGACCGCACCCTCCCGGCCGATCTCGTCGAGCTCGCAATGCGGGCGCTCGAGCCGGACCCCGTGCGCCGCACCCTTGGAGCGAGGGAGTTCCACGAGGTGCTCCTTGGGCACATGTCCGGTGCCTCGAGGCGCCGCGAGTCCACGACGCTCGCAGCCGAGGCCATCCGCCGCGCCGACCCGCTCCCGGCCAGCTACGCGGAACTCACCGAACTAGTCAACATGTTCGACCGCGCGATGCTCCTGTGGCCGGACAATCCTGTCGCCGCCAAGTACCGCGAGGAGTGCCTTGCCGCGCAGGCGCGCATGGCGACGACTCAGGGGGACCTCCTCCTCGCCCGCACCTCCATCGGGCGGGTGCAGTCGGCGGGCCTGCGCGAGGAGCTGTCGCGCAGCCTCCGGGCCGCGGAGGTCGCGCGTGGCCTGCGCGAACGCGAGCGCAAGGTGCTGCGCCTCGCAACCGGGGGGCTCGTCCTGGTGGTGCTCTTCGGGGGTGCCGCGCTCCTCTCGAACCTTGCCGGCGAGCGCACCGCGGCGCAGCAGGCGCGATCCCGCGCGGAGGGCCTTCTCGGATACATGCTAGGGGACCTGCGCCGAAAGCTCGAGCCGGTCGGTCGCGTGGAGGTGCTCGACTCCGTCGTGCAGCGCGCGGGGGAGTACCTCGACAGCGTCCCGCCGGATGAGCGCGACCTAACCGCGCGCCTCCAGCGCATCTCAACCACCGTCCAGCTCGCAGTCATCGACTCGGCCCGCGGCAACCAGGACCGGGGGGCCACCCTCCTGGCGCAGCAGGTGCCAGTGGTCGAGGCCCTCCTCGGGGAGCACCCCGGTGACACCAGGGTGCTTGCAGTCGCCGCCGAGCTCCGGGCTTCGCTTGGCCGCATCCACACGGAGCGCGGGCTCCTCGGCCCGGCGGGGGAGGAGAAAATCAAGGCGCGCGACCTCTACCGCCATCTGCTCGAAGCCGAGCCGTGGGAGCGCGAATGGCTTCGCGAGTGCATCCAGGTCACCCGGGACCTCGGCGACGACGCCTTCATTCAGGGGCGGCCCGAGGACGGCGAACGGTTTTATCGGGATGCAATCGCGCTCATTGCTAAACGCAGGCAGTCCGAGCCGGACGAACGCGAATGGCGCTACGCCGAGGCGGCCGTCCAGATGCACTACGCCCTCGGCATCGGGTCCTTCGGGGACGCCGAGGGACTGGCCGGGCGCGGCCAGGCTGCGATCGAACTCCTGAACCCGTTGATCGAGAAGAACCCCCGTGACTTTTCCGCACTCAATCTCCGCGCGATGTCACACTTCTGCAGGGGCAATGGCCTGGGACGGCTCGACAGGGTCGAGGAGGGGATTCGGGCCCTGGAAACCGGGGAACGGGAATCCCGCCTCGCAAGCGAATCCGATCCGGCCAATCTGGACTGGTACACGGACTACCTGCAGATCAAGGCGGAGCTCGGCCGGTTGTTGCTGGATGTCGGCCGGGGGGAAGAGGCCTTTCCCAAGCTGGAGGAGGTCCGGGTGGCTCTCGAACGCGAGGTCGCCGCCCGTCCGGACAATGCGCTCTGGCGACGCGACCTCGCATTCCTGGCCAAGCACCTCGGCAAGTACTACCGCGACAAGGGAGACAAGCTTGCCGCGGCGACCATACTCGCGCGGGGTGCGGAAGTCCTCATGCCCGTGTGGGAGCGCGACCAGTCCGTCGTCACCTACCTGAACACTCTCCAGGATATCCGCACCGAGCTGCGGGACATGGTGCGGGATCTTGTGTTCCAAGGGAAGTCGGCACGCGTCGTCGACCAACTGCGCATCAGCCGCGACCTCACCGGGCTGCTCCTGAAGCATGACGCCGGGAACGCGGAACTGCGGGACCACTACGTGGATGCCTGCTCGCTCTACGCCGTCCCGGTGGCGCAGGCCGGGCGCTACGCTGAAGCCGCTCTCGCCATTTCCCAACTGGAGGAACTCCTGGTCTCGACCGAGAAGTTCAAGGCCGGCGATCCGGTCGCGCTCGCGGACCGGGACCTCCTCGTCAACCTTCTCCGGGGCTGCAACGAGGAGACCGCCGGCCACTTCCCGCAGGCGGCGGAGTTCTACGAGAAATCCGCCGACGGCTACCGGCGCTATGGGGAGGCCCTCCCAGCGCAGCGAGGGATCCAGCACGCGCTGAGCGCGCTCTACCTTGCCCGGGCCTCGATCATGCAACTGCGGGCGGGAAACATCGATCGCGCCGAGACCCTCCTCGGCCGCTCCCAGGACACTCTGGACGAAGCGGGCAAGACCATCGAGAACGAGCCAAGCGGCGCGGTGTTCCTGCTCAGGGCGCGGATGGGGCACATGGGGGCGAGGGTTCGGCTGCTCAGGGAGAAGGGGGAGGCCGCGTCCGCGGCGAAGATCCTCGATGCAGTGCTCGCGGCGCTCGAGCCCTACCGCGAGTCCCAGGATGCCAAGCTGGTGGAGGCCTACGCCAATGCCCTGAAGCTCGCGGGCCGGGGGGAGGAGGCGCAGGCAATCATCGACCGCCTCGACAGTGAGGGCTTCCTCTCGGAGATGGGCCGCCGCAGCTTCGACCGCATCGGCCAGTAGCTGGCCGGCAGGCCCCGCGCAATCAGGCTTCGCCCGTCGCGACGCGCAGCCGCGGATCAATCACCGCATAGAGGATGTCCACCACGAGGTTGACCACGATGAAGATCAGGGTGAGGAACATCACCACGCCCTGCACCGCCATGATGTCACCCCCGAGGATCGAATCGACGAGGTACTTTCCCATGCCCGGCCACGCGAAGATCGTCTCGGTAATGACCGCGCCGCCGAGCAGGGCGGGAATCTCCAGTCCGATGATCGTCACGATCGGGATCATCGCGTTTCGGAGAACGTGCTTCATCTGCCCCGCCCACGTGAGGCCCTTCGCCTGCGCCGTGCGCACGAAGTCCTGCCGCAGCACCTCGAGCACGCTCGCGCGGGTCATGCGCGCCACGAGCGCGCTCGTCACCGCCGCCAGCGTGACTGCGGGCAGCACAAGGTGGAGCGCGACGTTCGCAAGCATCTCGTGCTTCCCGGCGAGTGCAGCATCGATCAGCAGCATCCCGGTCGGTCCGTCCACCTCGCCGCTGAATCGCAGCGCATGCCGCTGCTGGAGCGGGAACCAGCCCAGTTTCTCCGAGAAGAAGTAGGAGAGCATCAGGCCGAGCCAGAACACCGGCATCGAAACCGCCGCGAGCGACACCCCCATCAGCGCATAGTCCACGACGGTGTTGCGGCGCAGCGCTGCGGCGATTCCGAAGACCAGGCCCGCCCCCGCGCTCAACAGCAGCGCCGCCAGCGCGAGTTCCGCGGTCGCAGGGAACCTGGACCGGATCTCGCCCGCGACCGGTTGCCGAGTCGCCATCGACTTGCCAAAGTCACCACGGAAGACCCCCGTCAGGAAGGAGATGTAGCGCACATGGGCCGGCCGGTTCAGGCCCAGTTCCTCCCGCAACTGCCGCACGACCACCTCGTTGCTGCTCCGTTCGCCCAGCATCCGGCGCACGGGATCGATGTTGCTGAACTCGAAGATGCAGAAGACGAGGAGCGAACTCCCGACAAGCATCGGGATCGTCAGCAGCAGGCGTTTGAGGATGAAGGTGAGCACGAACGCCACCTCACCGGCGCGCAGTGCTCGGGGCCATGAAAAGATAGTACAGGACGAACAGGAATGTCGCCATCAGGATGAACGCCAGGATGGGGAAGGTCCACTCGTAGGGCCGCGCCTCCGTCGCCGACTCGATCTGGGGAGTCTGCTGGCGGCCGTAGACCTCCGCCGCACTGTCCGCGCGGTTGTACCCCGGCTTGTCCACCGCCTTGGCGATCTCAACCGGCCGCTCGTTGGCCTCTTCGCCGAACTTGGCGGCGCGCGTGGCCCCTGCCTCCTCGGCTTCCTTGCCCGTGAGTGGCGCCGATGGCTTGCCGTCGGACGCAGCGACGAACGTCGTTTGGGCCCCGCCTCCACCGGGCCCGCCGCTCATGCCACCATTCGCGGAGCCGGAAAGTCCATCAGCCCCTCCCACGCCGCGCCCACCCCGGGTGGTCGAGTCCGTACCGGCAACGGTGTCCGTGACGGCTCGCGTCTTCTCACGGCTGAGCTGTCCAAGTATCATGAAACCAAGCATCACGCCAACGGCCAGCAGCACGACGATGATGATCATCTCCGTGCTCATGGCTCCCCTCGCGGAGTTGCGCCTCCCATTGCGCGGGTTCCGGAAGGAAGGGGTCAGAATGCGGTGGGTGAAGTGGTGAGACATTCTGTCACACATGAGTCCCGAGGGGACCCCTCAACGCAAGGGAGAACCCCTTGTGGTCATGCCAGTCCCCACCACTTCAGGGAACTCCGAGCCCCGTTTTGGGGGAATCCGCTATCAGGCGACGGTTCAGGCGGATGATCGCCTCGAACGCATCGATCACCACTCCGCCGGGGGGTGAGTTACTCGGCACGGTCGCGAGTTTCCTCAGTCCTGCCGCCCCCTGGGCGGGCGCCCACGATGCCGCTGTCAACTCCATGAAAGTCCAATCCACCATCGAGTCGCCAATGGAAGCCATCTCATCCGGAAGTATCCCCGTGAACCGCGAGAACCATCCCAGGCCCGTCCCCTTGTGCAGGTGTGCGGGAGCGAGCGTGACGACCGCGTGCGTGGCGTCTATCCGGACAGGCCGCGGCACCCGCGAGGCGATCTCCTCCGCGATGGCGAGCAGCTCCTCCGTCCCCGCGCCCCGGCGGGGGAGCAGCGTAAACTCACCCATCTTCCCGGGCTCCTGGAAGAACCGCGTGCCGAACCCGGAGTGCGTCCGTGCTATGCGCGCGACCTCGCGGAAGAGAGCCGCGTCGTCCTCTCCGTATTCCGGATGCCAATGCGCCGACCGGTCCGCCGGGTCGTACAAGAGGACGCCCGACTCGCAGAGGACGGGAAGCGTCACGTGGGCGAGGCGTGCCAGGCACTCCGCATAGGGCAGCGGCCGCCCGGTGTTGAAGGTCAGGCGCGGGACGCACGGATCGGACTCGGCCCGGGTTGCGTATTCCTGCAGCGCCGCCAAGAGCGAGGCCTGCACCTTCCACTCCCCGCTGGTCACGCATCCGTCGAGGTCGGAGACGATGACGCGGATGGGGCGCGCCAAGTGCGCGAGCGGATCATTCATGGCGGGGCGGGCCTCCGTTTGAGGGTGCCGGTCGGGCGAGCTGCGGGCGGCGGAACCCCGGGGCGGACTCGTCGTCCACGAGTCCAGTCACAAGGTGCGTCCGAATCGCATCCTCCCCGGGGGCTATCGAAAGCGCGGCCTCGAGCGCGACGATGGCTACCTCGACCTCGGCATCCGTGGGACGCGAGACTGTCAGGCGCTGGAAAAGCATCCCCGGCCACTCCCAGGGCTTCAGGAGCACGGCGCCCGGGATCATCGCGGCGGCGCGAAGCAGCTCCACTGAGGCCCCCGTCGCGAGCAGGGACAGCACGAGCGAGGTCGCAGCAAGCACCGGGAGCCTCGCCATCCACGGCCAGGCAGGGAATCCGCCCCACCGTGACCCGTAGGCATGGACTGCCATCCCCTCCAGCACCGCCAAGAGGACGATCGCATAGGCGTAGAGCATGGTGCCGCACCTGCGGTGCAGGATCGAGGCGTGCTGCGCTCGGGAGACGGTCACCTCCCGCCCGGCCTCCAGGACGGCAACCGCGCGGTGCTCCGCCCCGTGGTGCCTCAGGATCGCCGCGTCCGACGAGCGCAGCCCCACCCCGAGCCCCAGCAGCGCCAGGTACCTCAACCCCGCGGCAACGGCGGCGAACCGTGCCGGGTGATCGCACTCGTTCGTCACACCCGACGCATCATCAAGGCCGATCCAAACCATCGCGCCGACCACCGGGAGTACGACGCCGAAAGCGGCCACGACGGCCAGCCGTACCAGACGGCGGCGCGCAGGCGGATCGCTCCATTCCGATGAGAGGGATCGCGGGGCGCGGCCATTCGCCACGCCGACGGCCAGCCCGGCCATCTCCACGAACCCGACGAGGCCGCGCGCGATTGGGGTCCGGGAGAGCCAACCGGCCGACAAGAAACTCGCGAACGGCACGCACCTCACCTCGATCCCGGCGGGGGAGCGTTCCGCGGTGGCATATCCCGTCCGCGAACGCATCAGCACGCCCTTGCCCAGCGCGAGGCCCCCGAGCTGCGAGCGCGGCGTGCCGCTGGGGTTGCCGCTCAGCCGCGCATCCCCAAGGTTGAGGACCGGCGCATCCTGCACAGTCAGTGGAAGCGCGTGCCGACGGTGATCAAGCCGCCATTCACCGCGTCGGCGGCCTTCATCACGGGCTTGTCCTGCGGCTGAAGCCGCGTCACGAGCACCAATGTGCGCTCCCCGGCCTTCACCACGATTCCGCGCCCCTTCAGCACGTCGACCACCGTGCCCGGGAGGATCTCGTCCCGCTCGACCGACTTCACGACCAGCCAGTCCGCCGCGCACGCCTCCGCGGAGATCAGCTTGAACTCGCGGTCCCCGGCCATCGTCCAGGCCTTGGGCCACGGCAGGAATCCGCGGATGCGCAGGATCACATCCTCGGCCTTCATCTCCCAGTCGATCCGCGCCGTGTCGCGCTCGATCAGCGGCGCCATCGTCGCGGCGGCGTTGTCCTGCGGCGCAGAATCGAGGCGTCCTTCCCGCGCGAGCCTCTCCAGCACGATCCGCATCTCCTCCGCCCCCATCATCGAGAGCATGTTCGCCAGCGATACCGCATCGTCGTCCTCGAGGATGTCCACCTCGACGGTCGAGACGACCGGGCCGGTGTCCATGCCCTCGTCGAGTTGCATGATCGAGACGCCGGTCCGCGTTTCGCCATTGATGAGGGCCCACTGAATGGGTGCGGCGCCGCGATACTTCGGAAGGAGGCTCGCATGGACGTTCAGGCAGCCGTGGCGAGGGATGTCCAGTACCGCGCGCGGCAGGATCTTGCCATACGCGACAACCACCGCGACCTCGGGCGCGATGGCGCGCAGCTCGTCCGCAAACTCGGGCGCCTTCGCACTCTTTGGCTGCAGGACGCGGAGTCCGTGCTCCAGCGCGAAGGTCTTCACCGGCGGCGCCTTCATTTGCAGTCCACGCCCGGCCGGCTTGTCCGGCTGGGTGACGACGGCGGCAACCTCGTGCCCGGCCTCGAGCAGCTTCTGCAGCGTCGGGACGGCGAAGTTGGGCGTGCCGAAGAAAACGACCTTCATGACGGGGGGCGCTCCTGCGCGGAATGGTCGGCGCCCATTGCGCGGACCCGCCCCGGGCGTGGCAACGAGTCATTGCGCAGGCACCGCCCGCGTGGCAGCATGCAACATCATCCTCGGGAACCCGGCGTGCATGGCAGAGTCCGACCAACCACCACTCACCCGCGAGGAACTCGAAGCCATGTTCCGCTTCGACAAGTCAGCCCTCGGGGAGTGCGACTTGGCCGAACAAGGCAACGAGGCGGCATACTGGGCCACCAAAACCCCCGCCGAGCGCATCGCGGCACTCGAATACATGAGGATGATCCTGTATGGCACCGATCCGGCTCACGACCGACTTGAGCGAGTTCTTTAGGATGGCTGGCTGGGACCTCGCGACTGTCCTGAATCGACGCCGCGAGAGATAGGGGGATCACTTGCTGTGGAGCCACGCGATCGCAAGTCGAGATCCCGGCGAAATCAATGCGAGGTCCCCGCTGTTCCACCCGACCTTTTGGAAGCGCTCGCGACGTCGCCAGGGGCTCACGCGCAATTCATGGCCCTACCACCGTCCCACCAGCGCGAACATCTCGCCTACATCGAGGAGGCGAAGAAGCCCGAGACCCGGGCACGCCGGATTGCGAAGACGGTGGGAATGATTGGTCTGTCCGAAGCGGACGGTTGACCGCCGGATTCAGCGAAAACCGTCGAAAACATCCCACGTCGGGATTCCGGCCGCAGGACCGAAGATCGTCGAAGTGTCGCCTGCCCCAGTCGAACCGGTCGGTGCCGCCGAACGGTTCCCGGCGTTGTCTATTGCCACGAGGTCGAAGAAGTACTCCCCAAAGTTAGCGGGGGAGGTACCGGGCGGAGTAAAGAACAGGAACCCCGTGCCGCCTATGCCGGAGGTGCCGGAGTATGTCCACGCGCCGGACTCGAACCTGTACCACAGTTCGACCGCTGCCAAACCGGAGTGAGCGTCACTCGCACCGACGTAGTTTATCGGGATCGGGGCAGTTTGGGAGGTCGGCGCTGCGGAGGCGACCCCGGCGGTCGGGGAAATGGCATCCAGAGTCATCGTGCCGGATGCCGCCCAACCCGAGCAAACCAGCGTGACCTCGTCGAAGTTCACCTCAATCCCCGGGTCCTCGACTGTGCCGGGTTGGTCCAGGTTCACCAGTCGGATCGAGATCGGCTGTCCGAGATTCGGAAAAGCTCCGGGCACGTACCGCTCCGCCACGCTCGTTCGGAACTCACCTTCGGGGATCGCGCCCGCGAGCGTGTTGTTGTCGGTCGCGAATGCCGTCCCTCCCGCGAGAAGCTCCACCCTGTAGCCGGGAAACCCGGTCAGATCGAAGTACCCGAAGTTGGCGGTGCCCTCGTCGATGTTTCCGACGAGGCACTCGAGCCGATAGTACGCATTCGCCTCGAGCACGGCGCCGACCGCCTGCTGCAATCCGCCCTCCGCCTGCGCGGCGTCCTGCAGGAAAACCAAGCCCACGTTGGCCACCGACGGTGGGCGATCCAGGAAATGCCCCGACAGATTCGGATTCAGGGTCCCCACGACGCGGGTGGCGCCATTGACGGGGCCGTAGGCAGACCACCCCGTCGGTGCCGTCAAGGTGAGCGTTGCGTTGGGTTGGGCGTCCGCCTCGAAATCCGCACTTGCGATGGAGACAACTCCCGCCGCGTCGGTCGCCACCAGGTACAGATTCGCGGAGGTGAACGCCTCCCCGGGGAACTGTTGATCGCAGCGCCACTCGATGGTGTGTCCAGTTCCCGCGAGGATACCGGCGCCGATATCGCCCGTGGCACCGACCGTTGGGGTGCGCCCTGCGACTGGAGAGGTCTGCACCAAAAGCTCCACGCTGCAGGGTCCCAGGGCCGAGACGAGATCGTATGTGACCAAAACCCGCGAGCCACCGGCGCCGTCGGGTCCCTGAACTGCGACCATCGACGACACCGTTGGGACCGCCTCAGCCCAACAAGGCAGGAGCAATAGCAGGAGACAGGCGCTTGCCGAAGCCAAGCCACTCGGGCCAGCTCTCAGACCGCTCACCCTGTCGCCCCTGCCCCCACGGCCTCCTCCGGCGCCTCGGCCGGCTTCTTTTCCGTGACCTTGAACGCGATCTCGCCGTTCTCCATGGATGCGGCGACCTCGCACTCGTCGGGGAGTTCGTTCGCGATGAGCTTCAGCGCGAGCTGGTCCTCGATGCTGCGCGTGATGACGCGGCGCAGGGGGCGCGCGCCGTACTCGGGGTCGTAGCCCTCCGACGCGAGGTAGTCCTTCACGTCGTCCCCGATGGTCAGCGTGACGCCCTTCTCCTGCAGGCGCGCGTTCAGGCGGGACATCATGATCGAGGCGATGCCCATGATGTCGTCGCGGGTGAGCGGGCGGAACACGATCTGCTCGTCGAGGCGGTTGAGGAACTCCGGGTTGAAGACCTTCTTCACCTCCTGCAGGACGCGCCCCTTCATCGTGTCGTAGTCGATCTCATCCGCGGAGGCCTGGAAGCCGAGCGAGCTCGACTTCACGCGCCGCGTGCCCGCGTTCGACGTCAGGATGATCACCGTGTGCCGGAAGTCCACGACGTGCCCGAACGAATCCGTCAGGCGCCCGTCGTCGAAGACCTGGAGGAGGAGGCTGAACACGTCCGGGTGCGCCTTCTCGATTTCGTCGAGGAGCAGGACGGAATACGGCCGCTGGCGGACCTTTTCCGTGAGCTGGCCGCCCTCCTCGTAGCCCACATACCCCGGGGGCGCGCCGAGC
>CAZUCD010000003.1:53595-53992 GCA_964618855.1 uncultured Candidatus Sumerlaeota bacterium | reverse complement strand
CCCGGCCGCCGCGACCAGGTTGATCGTGAACGTAACCGGCGTGCCACCGGGAGTCGTGCCGTCCGTGAACGTGGAATCGAACCCGTCGAGGGACGGCGTCCCCGTGGTGTGCGTGTACCGGATCTGGTTCGCGTTGATGTTGGCCATCGTGAAGGTGGATCCGACACCCAGCGTCGCCGGTAGGGCCGTGTTCTCCAGCACCCCGAAATCCACCGCGTCGGTGATGGTGACGACGATCGAGGCCGCCGCCGTGTCCTCGTCGTTGATCGCGAACAGGGATGACCCGATGATCTGCGAAGACTGGCGCGCCATCGTCACCGCAAACGTTGCCGAGCCGCTCTGCGTCGGCGGATCATCCACGTTCGTGACGTTTATCGTGAAGTTCTCGTCGCGGAAG
>CAZUCD010000003.1:19036-53495 GCA_964618855.1 uncultured Candidatus Sumerlaeota bacterium | reverse complement strand
AGGGTCGGCGAGCCGTTGTCCGTCGAGCGCACGGTGATGTTGTAGCTGCTCGTGCTCTCGAAGTTGAACGCCGCGCTCGTCCGCAGCGAATTGCCGCTGATGTTGAAGTTCGCACCGCCGGCCTGCATGGAGTAGGTGTGCGACTGACCGCCGTCGGGCTCCGTGGTCGAGAGCGTGCCGACGACAGTGTTCGCCGCGCTGTTCTCCGCCACCGTGTTCGCGGAAAGCGAGACGAGCGTCGGCGCCTCGTTCACGTCCGTGACGGTGACCGTGAAGTTCTCGTCGCGGAAGAGGGTCGGCGAGCCGTTGTCCGTCGAGCGCACGGTGATGTTGTAGCTGCTCGTGCCCTCGAAGTTGAAGGATGCGCTGGTCCGCAGCGAGTTGCCGCTGATGTTGAAGTTCGCGCCGCCGGACTGCATCGTGTAGGTGTGCGACTGGCCGCTGTCAGGCTCCGTCGTGGAAAGGGTCCCGACGACGGTGTTCGCCGCGAGGTTTTCCGCCACCGTGTTCGCCGAGAGCGAGACGAGGGTCGGCGCCTCATTCACGTTGGTCACGTTGATGGTGAAGTTCTCGTCGCGGAAGAGTGTCGGCGAGCCATTGTCGGTCGAGCGCACGGTGATGTTGTAGCTGTTCGTGCCCTCGAAGTTGAAGGATGCGCTGGTCCGCAGCGAGTTGCCGCTGATGTTGAAGTTAGCGCCGCCGGACTGCATCGTGTAGGTGTGCGACTGCCCGCTGTCTGGCTCCGTCGTGGAAAGCGTGCCCACGACGGTGTTCGCCGCGAGGTTCTCCGCAACCGTGTTCGCCGAGAGGGAGACGAGGGTTGGGGCCTCGTTCACATTGGTGACCGTGATGGTGAAGTTCTCGTCGTAGAACAGGGTCGGCGATCCGTTGTCCGTCGTGCGGATCGTGATGTTGTAGGAGTTGGTGCCCTCGAAGTCGAACGCGGCGCTCGTGCGGAGTGAATTGCCACTAATGTTGAAGTTCGCGCCGCCGGCCTGCAGGGTGTACGTGTGGCTCTGCAGTCCGTTGGGGTCCGTCGTCGAGAGAGTCCCGACGACCGTGTTCACGGAGGAGTTCTCCGCCACGGTCGTGCCGGTGATCGAGATGTCCGTCGGTGCCTGGTTCGCGGTGATGGAGTTGATCGCCGCGGTCAGGTCGATGAGCGGTGTCGTTCTACCTGCGCCAAGGCCGCCGCCCTTCGTGTCGATCACGGATTCGCCCGTGCTGGTCAGGATCGACTTCACCTGTGCCGGCGTCAGCCAGGTGCCATTCAGGGTCCGATTCGCATCCTGCAGGACGGCAACGGCACCCGCCGCATAGGGGCATGCGGCGGAGGTTCCGCCGAAGTTGGTGGAGTAGTCCCCGGAACTGTACCCGTTCGCTCCCTCCACGTCGGTGGTGTACGCGTTGTTGGAGGGTGCGAGGACGGCGAGGAAGCTCGCGGAATTCGAGTAGAGGGTGACCTTCTTCGCGGAAGTGCTGCCCTCGAATCCCGAGACGAAGCCCGCCCCGCATCCGCCGCCCGTCGGCGTGTAGCAAGTCGAGTCGTCGATGCAGAAGCCCACGTTGCCTATGTTCGCATCATAGACAGCGCCGACTGAAATGACCGGGGAGAGGCATGCGGGGGCTCCCATCGAGTTGCACCAGCCGTCGTTTCCAGACGAGGCCAGCACCGTGATGCCTGCCGCGACCGCGGCATTGACGGACGCGAGCGTCGAGGGGATCGCCGAGTCGCAGGAGGCTTGCGAGGTCAATTCACCCCCGGAAAGTGACAGGCTGATCACTCGAATTGGATTGGCGGCGCTGTCGTTCTGGTGCGTGACGCACCAGTCGATCGCCTGGTTGACGTCTGTGAAGGAGGCGCTCCCACCCCCGTCGGGAAACACCTTGAGGGCGTAGATCTTCGCCCCCATGGCAACTCCGCCGTTGTAGTCCCCGGGGCCCGAATTGAAGTCCCCGGCGGCGATGCCCGCGCAGCACGTCCCGTGCGCCGCCGTCGGGTTGCGGGGATCGCTGTCCTCCGCCTGGCAGTCGAATCCACCGATCACCTTCGTGTTGGAGCCGAGGCTCGCGTTCCCCAGGCGGTCGTGCAGGTAGTCCACCCCGTCGTCGATGATGGCGATCGACATGCCGTCGCCGGAGTAGGTGCTGCGTGGCGTGTCGCCCTTCATCACGGTCAGGCCCTGCGTGTCGTTGCTGATGGCATACCGCACCGGCTCGACGGAACGCACCCTCGGATCGTCCAGCAGCCGCCGGAGCGTCGCCGCGTCACCCGAGACGGCGAAGGACGGCGTGTTCTTCAGGCGGTCGGTGACGACGAAGCCAATCGCGGGCAAGTCGCCCAGAACGTCGTCGATCGCTTCGGAGACCTTGGCGCGCCTTTGCGTCCGCCAGGCTTCGCTCGACCAATCCTGGAGCGTCCCGCGCATCCCCGCTCCCTCCTCCAACAGGACTATGAAGTCCATCGTGCCCTCGTCCTCCCGGTAACTCCGGACCACGAGGTCTAGCTCGATCAGTTTTGCCGAGTTGGGGGAAAGGCGCACCTCGTCGATCAACTGCGCGATCAGGAGGGGATCGCTGATGCGAAACCCGGCCTCCTGGGCACTCTTCGAGGACGCGAAAGTCCGGACGTCGGAGGGGGGGGCAGCATGCAGTTCAGGGGAAGTGGAACCGACCAAGCCGATCGCCAGAAGGGCGATGGACCATCTCAATGAAACCATGGGGCAGACTCGCGCGGGGGGAGATTCTGACGAAAACCTAGGGATTAAACATCCCATGAGCGAGCCCTTGGTCAATCACCAATGCGCCGAACCGCGGCTCGGGGCGGGGAGGTTGCCGATGTCGCGTGCGGTGGACGCCGGGCCTTGCGCGGGGCAAATCCCCTCGACCCTTGCGCGGCGGCAGGCATCCTTCGCGCATTCAATTCGCGGGGGACCTTCGCCCATGCGCAACGTCGTGTTCGTGGCGCCATTCCTCATGGATGCCACCATGCGGTTCGTGGACGCGATCGGGCACCTGCCCGACACGCGCGTGCTCGGAATCTGCCAGCAGAAGCCCGAGGGGCATGCGCCGTCCGACATGGCGCGGTTCTTCGACCTGATCCAGATCCCCGATTGCTTCAACGTCGAGCAGGTGGAGGGCGCCTCGCGCGAGTTCATCCGCCGCCATGGTCCCATCCACCGCATCACCAACGTCCTGGAACTGATCCAGGAGGTCGTTGCGGATGCCCGGGAGAGGCTCGGCCTCCCCGGATTGCGCAAGGAGGCCGCGCGCCGGTTCCTGAACAAGAGCGTCATGAAGGAGGCGTTCGAGCAACTCGGGGTTCCGTGCGCGAGGCATGCGCTCCTCACGGATGCCGCCCAGGGATTCGACTTTGCCGCACGCGTCGACTTCCCGCTCATCGTAAAGCCGCCTGTTGGGGCGGGGTGCGTCTCCACCTTCCAGATTCACAACGAGGGGGAGCTCGCGAGCGCCCTCGAGCAGTTCCGCCCATCACCCGAGAACCCCGTCCAGATCGAGGAGTTCATCAGCGGGGAGGAGTTCAGCTTCGACACGTTCACGATCAACGGAAAGGTCGTCTGGCACTCTATCTGCCAGTACCTTCCCCCGCCGATCGAGGCGATGCGGAACCCCTGGATCCAATGGTGCCACATGCTGCCCAAGGACATCTCCGGGCATGAGTACGACGAGATCCGCAGCGTCGGCACGAAGGCCGTCGAAGGCTTCGGCATGGCCAGCGGCATCACGCACATGGAGTGGTTCCGGCGCAGGAGGGACGGCAGCGTCGCCATTGGTGAGGTGGCTGCCAGGCCACCCGGGGCGCACCTTCCTCGATGCTGGAGCTACTGCTACGATGGGCCGGACTTCTATCACGCCTGGGCCCTCGCGACGGTGGACGACAAGTTCAACGACCCCGGCACCCGCAAGTACGCCGTCGCGTCGATCCACTTCAGGGGCGCAGGCCACGGAAACGTGCGCGCCGTCGAGGGCGTCGAGGAGGCAAACCGCCTGTTCGGCAAGTACGTCATGGAGGCGCGACTGCCCCGCATCGGGGCGCCAAAGTCCGAGAGCTACGAGGGTGACGGATACGCCATCATCCGAGCCGACTCCGACGAGGAACTTCGCGCGGCAATCCAGGGGATCATCTCGAGGGTGCGCGTCTACTACGCGTAGCATGCGTCCGTCGCAGGGCGCGCCACATCACGAGATGGATGGGCGCCCCGATCCGCCGTGGGAATCGACCTTTCCGCCAAGTCCGACCCGAGCCCCGATGCTCGAAACCCGAACCACCAAAGAGGCACCCGATGTCCATGCACGTCGTCCACATCAACCCGCACTTTCCGGCCGCACAGCCGGGCTTCGCGCGCGCACTCCATGGACTGGGCGCGCGCGTCTCCGCCATAGGCGAGGCGCAGTGGGAGCACCTGCCCCACAACATCCGCGGGTGGCTCAGCGACTATGAGCACTGCCCGGACGTGAAGAGCGACGAGGCCATCCTCGAGGCGGCGAAGCGCCTGAATGCGCGGCACAAGATCGACCGCCTGGAGGCAACCATCGAGTTCCAGATGAACGCGGCCGCCAAGGCCCGAGAGGCGCTGGGCATCCCCGGCCTCCCCTTCGAGCAGGTGGAAATCTGCCGCGACAAGGTGAAGATGAAGGACTTCCTCAGGAAGAAGGGCATACGCTGCGCGGAAACCGCGGGCCTCGCCACGGCCGAGGATGCCCGCAAGTTCGTCAAGAAGTACGGCTACCCGGTCATCATCAAGCCGCGCGACTCCGCAGGTGCGGACGACACCTTCCGGATCGACACGGACGAGCGGCTCGAGGAAGTGCTCGAGACTCTCAAAGTCGGCAAGGGTGGCCGGGCCGTCGGCATCGAGGAGTTCATCGAGGGTTCCGAGGGCTTCTACGACACCCTTGTCGTCGATGGGAAAGTGGTGTTCGAGGGCATCTGCTTCTACTATCCAAACGTCCTGCACGCCATGAGGACGCGCTGGATCAGCCCGCAGATCGTCACGACCAACCGCGTTGATTCTCCCGAGAACGAGCCCATCCGGACGCTGGGGCGCCAGGTCATCTCTGCGCTCGGCCTCAAGTTTGCCGCGACCCACCAGGAGTTCTTCATGGGTCCGAAGGGCGTCA
The DNA here is from genome assembly GCA_964618855.1 of uncultured Candidatus Sumerlaeota bacterium. Lineage (GTDB taxonomy): Bacteria > Sumerlaeota > Sumerlaeia > SLMS01 > JANRJK01 > CAZUCD01. Next base: position 48,353 of record CAZUCD010000003.1, on the reverse strand, counting down.
TCTTCAGCGAGATCGGCGCGCGTCCCCCCGGGTGCAACTGGTGGAATGTCTACAACTGGGCCAATGAGTTCGACCTCTTCACTGAATGGGGCAAGGGCCTGCTCGGCATGCCGGTCGACCCGAAGCCGAGCCGCCGCTACTCCGCCGGCCTCGTTTCCATTCGCCCCAATCAGGATGGATACATTTCAGGCTACTCGGGCATCGAAAAGGTGAAGGAGCGCTGCGGCCCGTGGCTGGGCCCGGACTACGCCCCATTCTACCTTCCCGATGTCGGGCAGAAGACGAGCCCGGTGGCCTACGGGTTCATCGCTCACGCATACGTCCACGTCAGGCATCCCGACTACGAGGAGACGCGCAACATGCTGAACTTCATCGGCGAGAACCTGAAGCTCTGGGCGAACTGAGCATTCCACGCGCCGGAGCGGGCGACCACGCCATCGTCCTGCCCGGCGGGTGGCTTGTGGTTCATCTGGTGCCGCGTCCGGCCCTCACCCGGCCGGATTCTTGCTCCGCCGGATTGCGCGCTCCGGGGGCGCATGCAAACCCATGAAACCAGCACATGGACTGCGCCAACTTGCCGCTTGGGCGGGCATGACTGCGGTCGCATGCTCGACGCTCGGCTGCGGGGAAGGCGGCAAGCCGGCCACCCCCCTGCGCACCCATGTCGTCCGCGTGGCCCCGCTGGTTGTGTCCTTCGAGGAGCCCGGGGTTTTCGAGGCCGCGCGTGAGGTCCCCATCGTCTCAGGCGTCCAGGGCAAGCTCCTCTACGTCGCAGACTCTGGCGTGAACGTGAAGCAGGGGGACCTGCTTGCGATCATCGAGGCGGAGGAGTCCCTCAAGACCCTCGAGAAGGAGATCCAACGCCTCGAGCAGCTCCGCAAGGACTACGAAAAGGCGGTCGAGCAGCTCGCGATGGACATCCGTTCGTCCGCGCTCGACGTGGATACCGCCATGGGGGAACTCGACTACCAGCGCCTGCGCCTTGAGGACACCAACCGCGAACTGTCGCGACTTCAGCTCCTGCGGGAGGCCGAGGTCGTCCCCGAGGAAGACGTGAGGGACGCGCGCGCCAAGAGCGGCTCGGCGACGCTGGACACGCGCATCCGCGATGATGGGTTCGCCCAGCAGAAGACAAACGCAGCCATTACCGAGGCGAAGACGATCTCCAACATCGCGCGGACGCTCCTCGATGCGGAGAGGTCCAGCAGCCAGGTCGCCCTGCGCACGGAGGAACTGCGTGGGTCCCAGATCAAGGCTGCCACGACGGGGATCTTCCAGAAGCGCGCGGACTACAACTGGCAGCGGCGGGCACGGGTGGAGGTCCAGATGGGCGACTCCATCTACCAGACGCAGGTGATCGGCACCATCGCGGAGGCTGCAACCCCCATCCTGAAGACGCAGATCGCAGAGTCCCAGTTCCAGCGCGTCAAGGTCGGCATGGGGGTGAAGGTGCTGGTGGACAGCCTTGGCGGGCGCGAGATCAACGGCAGGGTCGCGAGCGTCGGCACGGTCGCCGTCGAGCGCGAGACCACCCCGGCGGGGAGCATGGGCACCAACCAGACATTCTCTGGCGAGCGCGTCTTCGAGGCCGTCGTCCACATCGATGACACCGATGCCAACCTCCGCCCGGCACTCAGCGCGCGCGTCCGGTTCCTCGCGGAAACCCACCAACCCGGAGTGAATGTCCCCCTCGCCTCGGTGTGGACGCGGACGGATGGGCATTACGTCGCGGTGAAGGCTGCCCGCGGATGGGAGCCGCGCAGGGTGACCCTCGGCCCACACAACGACTCCGAGGTCCGGATCGCCGAGGGTATCTCGGATGGCGACACAATCCTTGCCACGGACCCCCGCGCGGTTCTGAATGATCACATGGCTGGAACTTGATGAACCTCCGGTGAGAAGGCGCCCCCAATTGGGGGTTCTCCCTCTGCCGCGAACCGTGGAAACCCCGATACCCAGACATTGGCGTGATCATGGATTCGAACCCGGACGGATTCCCGCACCCAAACTCGCATGACCGCCGCCGCAAGTACCGGCTTCGTCGCTTGATGAGGCGCGAAGCGGTCGCTTCGCGCGCTGCCGCAGCAGGCGCCACCCCCTCGGGGGCGGTTCCCGAAGGCACGCACGGCTCGCGGGAGCCCGAACTGAAGGCTGCGCTCGCCGTCGCCTCGGGGGAACTTGCCGCCGTGCGGGAGGAGCTCCAGAAGGTGCGCGAGGAAGCCGCGGCGGAGGTCGTGCGCGCCCGTGCCGAAATGGAGAACCAGAGGCGGCGGCTCAACCGCGACCGCGACGAGTACCGCAAGACCGCGGCGGCCGACGTGCTGCAGCGCCTCCTGCCCCCCCTCGACCACTTCGAGCTCGCCATGAAGAGCGCCGCCACCGCCGCCGATGTGAAGTCGCTCGCGGAGGGCGTCGGACTCATCCACCGCGAACTCCTCCAGGTGCTCGACGCGTGCGGTCTCCTGCGCATCATGCCGGTGGGGGAGCGGTTCGACCCGAACTTCCACGAGGCAATCGGCACGGTGGCCGATCCCGACAAGCCCGCGCAGGAGGTCGTCGAGGTCTTCCGCAGTGGCTACTCGCTCAACGGCCGCGTGCTTCGCCCCGCGATGGTGAGGGTCAACGTCGGCGCAACGCCCGCCGAGGACGAGAAGTCCCCCGCCGCGCAGGCGACCCCGGAGTGACCGGCGCTCTCCCCGGCGGGGCGAGCCACGCCATGGCAAGCACATTGATCTCCTCCCTGGACGACCTGGACCTCGCGCGCCTTGGCCGCCCGGTCCACGTCGCAGTCGGGACGTTCGACGGAGTGCATCTCGGGCACCAGGCATTGATTGGGCACCTTCGGGACGCGGCGCGCGCAGCGGGTGCCATTTCCGCCGTCTTCACCTTTCGAAACCACCCGCGTGAAGTCGTCCGCCCGAGCGACGTCCCACCAGTCCTCACTCCCTGGCAGCGCAAGGCAGAGCTCTTATCCTCCTGCGGAGTCGAGGTGCTCATCGGACTCCCCTTCACGGAGGAGTTCTCGCGCACCACTCCCGATGCGTTCGTGCGCGAGATACTCTGCGGGCGATGCGCGGCAAAGCGCATCCTTGGTGGCAGCAACTTCCACTTCGGCCACAGGGGACGCGGCTCGACCGAGACGCTCCGGCACCTGGCGGCCGAGCTCGGCTACGACTTCGCCATGGAGGAACCCTACCTGCTCGATGGCGAAATGGTGAGTTCCACCCGCATTCGCGAGGCCCTCTCGCAGGGCCGCGTTGAGGGCGCCGCCGCGATGCTCGGGCGCATGCACGACATCAGCGGCACCGTCGTGCGCGGCGACCAACGCGGGCGCACGCTCGGCTTCCCCACGGCAAACATCGAGCCCGACCCTCGCGTCTGCCTCCCGGGGGATGGGGTCTACAGCGTTCGGGTCCGGGTGGGGGACCGCCTGTTGCCCGGCGTGATGAACATCGGCAGGCGGCCCACGTTTGGCGGAACGACCCGGTGCCTCGAGGCACACATCCTGGGCTTCGAGGGCGACCTCTACGGCTCGGTCCTCGGTGTTGAGTTCGTCACCCATCTCCGTGGGGAGGCGAGATTCTCCGGCGTCGAAGACCTCCGCGCGCAGCTTGTCCTCGACCGCGACGCCGCGCTTCGTGCATGGGAACGGTTGCAATGAACAGACACGTCATCCTCTCCGCTGCGCTCGCCCTCCTCCTGGCGGGCTGCGGCGTCACGCACATTCACCGACTTACCGAGGAAAAGTTCCCCCGCAAGGGCCGCGATGCGGAGGTGAAGCTGTACGTCAACAAGGTCGTGGAGAAGCACGTCGAGATCGCCCTCATCAACAGTTTCGCTGCGGAGGAGGACTCCCCCGAGGTGAGGCGGAAGCAGCTTCTCGACATCCAGAAGAAGGCGCGCGGCATCGGCGCAGACGCCGTCATGAGCATCCGCCGACTGGAGAACAAGGGGCGCGGCTGGGTACCCGACGAGCGCATCCCCTTCAGTGCCTACGAACAGGGGAAGTTCACCCAGTCCTTCCTGCGTGGGACGGCCATCGTCTACCGCGACGAGGAGACCACGCCGACGGAACTGCTGGGCGAAGTGCCGGACGTCGCAATCGAGGCCGGCACGGCCGGCCCGGAGGGCATTCCGACCGTCTCGACCGAGGACGAACGCGCCGAGAACGAAATCCCCCCGGCACCCGAGACCCCATGAGGCCAATCCTGCGCAGTGCGATGGTGGTCCAAGTCCCATAGGGCGCCCGATCTCCCATCCAGCGGGGGTAACTTCCATGGTCAGAATCGCTTTCCTAGTCGCTGCCTTGATCGCCTTGGTCGGAGTAACCCGCGCCCAGGTGGTTTACGAGTCACAACCGGGCCTCGGGGGCACCAGCGTCCAGGTCGTTACCCCGGGCGCCCCTCTGGGGCCGGAGCGTGACCGCGATCGGGGCAGGGGACGGTCGTGGGGAGACCGCACGCTCGACAACGAGGACGACTACCTCGATGTGTGGATCGAGACCGACTCCGACCGCTACCGGTTCGACGACGACGTGACCATCAGGTTCGAGTCTTCGCGGGATGCCCGCGTTTGGATTTTCAGCCAGGACGAAACGGGCGTCGTCCGCCAATTGCTCCCTAACGCATTCAACCGCAGCAACGTCGTCGAGGCCGGGTCAACCTACCGCATCCCGTCGCGGCGCTACGACCTGAAGGCGGGCCCCCCCGAAGGCCGGCGCGACATCATCATCGCGGCCATCGACGCGCGCATCGCCGACCCCTTCTCGTCCACGTACACACGCTGGGACACTCGCTATCCATTCCCCACCGTGCGCAACCTGCGCAGGACCCTGCAGACGCTTCAGGATGAGGCGGAGCGGTTCGACTCGCGCGGGGTCCGCAACGATCGAGACGGCTTCTACTTCAGGTCGGAGACCAGGAGCCTGGACCGCCGCAGCGAGTGGACGCGCAGCCGCCTCCCGGATTCCTACGGCGAGGCCAGGCACACGATCCGATTCGAGACCGCATACGGAAGTCCGGACCCGGGATGGGACCCGAACCCCGTCCCGACGCCCCCACCCAGCCAAATCCAGAAGTACGGCAGGATGGCGCTGACATCCTCCCCGACGCGCGCAGAGGTGTATGTTGACGGCAAGTACGTCGGCCGCACGCCGCTCCAGTTGGACCTCCTCCCGGATCGCTACGAGGTGCTCGTATACAAGCCCGGGTACCAAAACTACTCGGCAACGATGGACATACGGAGGCAGAAACTCTCCGAACTATCCGTCAAACTGGCCCCGAACAACCGTTGACCTACTACGACGAACTCTACGCGTTTCTCGCCGTTTCGGCCGCCTTCGTATTCCTCGCGTGGCTGGTGAACTTCATTTCCTACCGCCTCATCAAGGAACGCACTCTCCGGGAACGGAAGTGGGGATACAACATCTCGTGCGGTACAACCGACGGAGGCGGCATCAACGCCGACATCGTGAAGCACGCAGACGTCCCCAACTTTGAGCTCGTGACCGATCCCGCGAGACTGCCCCATCCGGACGGCGCATTCGAGCACGTCCTCTCCAGCCACACGATCGAGCACGTGGACGACCCCGCAGCGTTCTACGCGGAACTGAAGCGCATCGGCCGCAACGTGACGCTGCTTGTGCCCCCGCTGTGGGATTTCACCGCGGCCCTAAACGTCTTCGAGCACCGCGTGATCTTCCTCACCATGCGCTCCCGGCATGACAACCACCTGCCCCCCTACGTGGAGTTCAGCCTCGCCAGGATGGTGCAGGATTCGATGGGCCAGAGGATCGAAGCCGACATGCGCGCCAAGCATGCCCCACTCCCGGCGCCGTTCCTCCTGGATATCGGTATCCCCGCTGCACTTCTCGGCGCGACATTCCTCTTTCTGGACAACCACTGGCTTGGGTTCGTCGTGGGCTCGATGGGCGCCGCAATGCTCCTCTTCGGCAAGCGCCACACCAGCGTAGCCTCGACCGCCTGAGTCCGAACTCAGGCACCCTCCAGCACATCCTCCATCGAGTAGACCCGCCCGCGTTCCCCTGATGCTCTCTTCCGCGCGAGGAACTCCGCCGCGAGCAATGCGCCCTCCGCATACACGCGCCGGCCGCAGATGCGCGTTTCAAGCCGCAGTTCGGTCGTCCCCTGTGCATCGCGCGCCACGAACCAATGCCATCCATGTCCGGCCAGGTGCTCCGCGGGCACCCCCAACCGGAGCTGCTCCCCAGGGTCGCGCACAGACTGAATCGGGTCCTCCAGCGCCAAGCCGAGGCCGCGCATGCGTTCCGACAGCGCAATCGCCGTTCCGCTGGTGTCGCGCTTTCCCGCCTGGTGGCTTTCGCGCACGCTGAGTCGCATTCCGTGGAGCGCACCCGGGAACTTTGCCGCAAGGTGCGAGAGCGCCGCCTGCGCCAGCACGATCGGAGCTGCCATGTTAGGAGCCACGACGGCGCATACATCCGAAGTTCCGACGATGCGGGCCGCCTCGCCACGGTCGAAACCAGTCGTCCCCATGACCGTCGGGAAGCCGGCCCCAACCAGGAACCGGAGATTCTCAAGCGCCGATGCCGGGGTGGAGAAGTCCACAGCGACCGCCCCTGCGCAACGCGCGCGCAGTTCCCCGCCGTCGCGCTCAGTAGGGGAGAGCACCATCCGGCCCGTGCCCCGCGTGCGCCCCGATCCGAGCGCAATCGGCAGGATGACAAACCTGCCCAACCACGCAGCATCCGAGCAGAGACCCTCCACTTCCAGGGCCATTCTGCCCGGATAGCCGCACAGCAGGAGCCCGGTCACGTGGACGGTGCCTCGATGTCGAACTCCAGCCCGTCGTGGGCGAGTTGCATGTTCGGCGGCAGGGCTGCATTGGTCGCCTCATGGTCGAGGTCGTGAGTCATGTGCGTGAACCAAGTCTGTTCCGCGCCGATGCGCCGCGCAGCCTCAACGGCCTCTGCGACCGAAAAGTGCGTAGCGTGCGGACGGTGCCTGAGCGCATTCAGCACGAGCGTCCGGACCCCGGCGAGGAGCCCGAACGATGCCGCAGGGATGCTGCTCGCATCCGTGACATATGCAAAGTCCCCGATCCGGAAACCCAGCACTTGGAGCCTGCCGTGAAGCACTGGCACTGGAATGACCGAAAGTCCGCAGCACGTGAATGGCCCATCCACCAACCGCGGGAGGAACTGCGGCAGGCCGCCGCCCTCCTGCACATCGTCTCGAAAGCAGTAGTCGAACCTCTTGCGGATGTCCTCCAGGGTTTCCCGGTTGCCGTGGAGGGGCAGTGGCTGCCGCTGCTTGAAGTTGAACATCCGCAGGTCGTCGAGCCCCGCCGTATGGTCGGCGTGGCCATGCGTGAGCAGCACCGCGTCAATGCGCCCGGCCCGCGCGGCGAGTAGCTGCTCACGACAGTCGGCACCTCCGTCCACGAGGATCGTCCTGTTCGCGTCGCTGAGCAGCGCGCTCGTCCTTGTTCGTCGGTTCCTCGGGTCGGTGGAAGTGCAGACCGCGCAATCGCAGGTCAACACGGGGACCCCCGTGCTTGTCCCCGTCCCCATCAACCTGACCCGGAGCCTGGCCACCCGCTATCCCGGGGGAAGGAGGGCGAGACCCTCTGCGACAGCCCGCTTCGAGGAGCCATACACCCACGCCAATCCGTTCACGCCGATAGGGACAAACGTCGCGCGGGGACCCGACTTCAGGCTGACCGAATGCGTGGTCTTGGTGACCTCGTCGATGGCGTCGGCGGGGGAGGCCTCCGCGAAGACGCGAAGCGTGCGCGTCCTCGAAAGGAGGGCATCCCTGAACTCGTCCCGGTCGCGGGGCGTGTCCCACTCCGTCCGCCAGACGAGCGCGAACTCCTCCCCGTTCTCGATAAGGACCATCGTATCCCCGCCCCACCCCGCTGCCGCGGCGAGCGCGATCGGCTCCTTGACGAGCGGGTCCGTGCTCAGGATGTCGATGCGCGGGAACTTGTCGGGCGGCGTGAGGAAGAGTCTCGTGCCCCACTCGCCCATCACATCGCGGAAGACCTCCCGGTACTTGGACTTCGGGGGAAGGCTGGCGACGGGGGCGGGCTTCGGATGGTCGCGCTCGGCAAAGAGGTACTTCTCGGGATGCAGGACCTGCTCGGACGAGGTCGGCGGGTCCTCGAAAATGCGCGTGCGCCAATCGGGCGCGCCGCCCATCTGCACCTGCACGCAGAACTGCAGGCCCGCGAGGTAGGGAAACACGAGGCTCTGCACCAGGAACGGCGGCGTTGAATTCAGGTCCTGTTCCATCTGCTGGCGGAACATGGCGGGCAGTTCCGCGAGTCCAACCGCCGAGCCGTGCTGCACGAGCCACTCCGACATCGCCAGCGTCGCATCGCCCTCCAGGACGGCTGACATCGCGAGGTTCTGGTCGCTGTTGTCCGTGCGGAACGGCAAGTCGCCGATCGGGAACCTCATGTCCTGGAGTGCGTGGCAGATCTCGTGCGCGAGGATCACGCGCCCGATCGTGCTCTTCGGGTCCACGATGTCGACGACGTAAAGGAACTTGGTGCGGTCGTCGTAGAGCCCGCCCACCTGGCTCTCGAGCAGCTTGCCGTAGAGTGACTTGAGGTCCGTCTTCTCCGGGATGAGCTCCAGCAGCACGAGGGATCGGTACATCCCCTTGAACTTCGGCGACGCGAGTTCCTGGTCCAGAAGCTGGTCGAGGAGGCGCGCGAGCGAGGCCTTGTCGAGGATCACGGGGCGCAGCCGGGTCGTGGCCGGAATGCCCCGGATCGTGGAGACCTGTTTTTGGATCTCGTGGACGAGCCGCGAGTATTCGGCGTCCTTCAGGTAGGGGCCGAGTTCCTTCTTCTCCTTCTCGTACTCGCGATTGCGGAGCTTGAGGGCGCGGTTCTCGAGGCGGAGTATCTCGAGTTCCTTCTCGCGCGAGAGGGTGCCGCTGGTTTCCTGCGCAGCGGAGATGCCGCAGGCCGCCAGGAATGCACCCGCGAGGATCGCAATGCGGACGCGTCTCATCGGCTCACCAGCCCCCGCAGCTCGAGCTCTCGTTGCGCGGCCTCGGTCCGGTCGATCGCCTCTTCGCGTTCCCCCCACTCGACAAGTTCACGCAGTCCCTCCTCGAGCGAGACTGCGGGTGAGAACCCGAGGGCACGAAGCTGTGAGATGTCCGCGAAGCAATGCCTGATGTCGCCATTGCGGAAGCGGTGGACGACGTTGGGTTCGAGGTCCTCGCGTCCGTACAGTCGGCAAAGCTCGCGCGCGAGGTCCAGAATGGAGGTGGCGCGGCCCGTGCCGATGTTCACGGCCTGGCAGTTCACGCGCGGGTCCTCGAGCAGGTGCAGCTTCGCGCGCACGAGGTCGCGGACACAGATGAAGTCCCGAGCCTGCCTCCCATCCTCGTAGATGAGCGGCGCGTTGCCATTCTTGATCCGCGAGGAGAAGATCGCCGCCGCGCCCGTGTAGGGGTTGCTGAGGCTTTGCCGCGTGCCGTACACGTTGAAGTATCGCGCGGCGACGGTCGGCAGGTTGTACGCGCGGCTCACGATCAGCGAGTACTCCTCCTGGTCCTTCTTCGACTGCGCATACACAGACGTGCAATGAAGGGGCTTCGACTCGGGCGTGGGCACGCCAACGAGTTCCTCCCCCGTTGCCGGGTCCCGCATCTCGAAGTCGTGCGCCTCGAGTTGCGCGTTCGGCCGCAGGGCGGGGGTGACGAAGGCGCCGTCGCTGGGGCGGCGGTAGAGGCCCTCCCCGTAGATGCTCATGCTGCTCGCGACGAGGAGCCTCTCGACGGAGGTTTTGCCGCCCGCGATCAGGTCGAGCAGCGTCGCGGTCCCCATCACGTTGGTGTCAATGTAGCGGTGCACCTGGTACTGCGACTGCCCGACACCGACCATGGCGGCATCGTGGATGACTGCATCGCAGCCCTGCAGCGCGCTCTCCAGCACCCCCCGGTCCCGCACGTCCCCGCGTATGAACTCGGCCTCGCGGGACAGGTAGTCCGGGGGCGTCGAGCGCCCTCCGTGCACCTGCTCCTCAAGGTTGTCGAGGACGCGGACACGGTACCCGCGCTCCAGGAGATGGTCCACCATGTGGGAGCCGATGAACCCGGCCCCGCCTGTCACTAATATGTGTTTGAACACGTCGTGGTCAGATCCTGCCGAGTCGGGCGGACTGGATGATCCAAAGTGCCGTCAGGGCGACCGCGGCCAGTCCAACGGCATAGAAGGCGCGCCGGGCGTGCGTCACGCGCTCGTCACGCTCCCGTTCCTCGCGTGAACGCCGGTCGTGCTTCTGCAGCCTGTTTTCGCGGAGGGGGGGGAAGGTGCCGAACGGATCGATGCCCACGGTTGGTCCTTGCGGTGGTCCCGCGCATTGTCCGGCAGAATAACCGGCTCCCCCCCTGCTCGCAAGCTCGTTTGCGCGCGAATCTTCAGCCGCACCTAGGCCTTGGCGGGTATCCGCCTCCTTGCACGTCCGATCGACAGCGTGATCGACGCGCCGGTGAACTTCGTCATCAGTCCGGGAACCGGGACGGACATCTCGCAGATGAAACAAGGCCCCGGCGCCCCGTCGATGTCGCCGAACTCGACCCCATCCCGCAAGGGTTTCGCGTGCGTCCCCTGGCGACACTTCGGGCACTCGAACCACGCCATCTCCTGATTGGGCCAACTCACGACGAACGAGTCGAGGAATTCGCTCTGCGAAAGAACTTCGCCGCACCTTGGGCAGGAGAATGCCGGTGGGGTGGGCTCGCCGCCGACGTCAGATTTTGTCATGGGAGCCTCCTCCCCGAGGGCTGGTTTCCCAATCCCTACACGCCTTCGAAGGGGCCATTCACGAGGCCATGACGCGGGCGGGCATGCTCTTCGGGCGCCAGGAGTAGATGATGAGCCGCGTGCGGCGGGGGAGGAACTCCGCCACGGTGTTCACGACGGATCCGCGCAGCAGTTTCGCGATGGCGCCCTGCGCGGTCGCGCCGATGATCAGATAGTCGGCGTGCCACTCCCGGGCCCCGTCGAGGATCGCCTGCGCGGCGTCATCCCCCTGCTTGTAGATGAACTCGAAGGGGACCCCCGCCTCCGCCGCAGCCGCGGCAGCGTCGCGCGCGATCTTCATCGCGTCGTCGTCCTCCTGCGCCGCGTTCATTTGAGGGATGATGACGTTGACCTCCCTCACGAAGAGAACGCCGAGGCGGCCACCGCGCATCTTCGCCTCGTCGAGGGCGAAGGCGAACGTCTCCGTCATGCCGCGCAGGGCGACCAGGACGCGCGCCTCGTCGTCACGGACCGGTGCCTCCTCGTCCGTGCCCTGGAGCGCCTCGCGCAGGGTCCGTTCCGCGGCGACCTGCCGCCGCTCCTGCACGAACGAACGCGCGAGCAGCCCCAAGGCCAGCAGCACCACCGCGAAGACGAGCGCCTCGTGCTTCTCGATCGCAATGGTGACCCAGATTGCCAGCATGACCACCGCGGTCGCGCCCATGAAGAGCCGGGTTGGGAGCCTCATCTCGAGCTCGCGGTTCGTCGCGCACCCCCCGAGGTTCATCGTGATCGCACCGACCACGCCGATGGCGTAGAGGTGCGCAAGGCCCTCCACGTCGCTCACGATCATGAGCAGGATGCAGGGAAGCGCGGCCGCGCACGCCAGCGGAAGGGTCGGCACGCCGTGGAAGTTGAGCTTCTCGAAGGGGGCCGGAAGCTCCCGATCCTTCGCCATCATGTAGAACACCGAAATCATCCCAACGATGGCCGTGTTGCCCGCGCTGAAGAGGAGCAGCGCCATCACGAGCCCCACCACCACCGAGTACGCCGCCCCGAGCGTTGCCCCCATCGCGGAAACGCCGAAGTGCTTCGCCATCTGCCCCAGCATGGCCTCCGTGTGCTCCGGGCTGATGACGGACGGGGGGATGGAGTGCATGGCGAACGAGAGCACGACCGTGAGCACGACCACCTCGGTCGCCACGACGCCGATCGTCCAAGCCGCAGTCCGCTTCACAGTCTGGTGGCCATGCCGATCCGGCTTCGGATCCGCCACCATGACGCCGGTCATGTTCGAAACCGCCTCGACGCCCGAAAGGGCGAGCACGATCCCCGCGAACAACCCCCAGCGCGCCCCCAGACTGAGGTTCGATGGCTCCACGTGCGCATCGCCCAGGTGCGGGATCGCGAGGAGCCCGATCGACAGGGCCGCCAGCGAGGCTGGGATCGCCAAGGCCACTGCGAAGGTCCCGCTGTGCTTGGGACCAAACCAGTTCAGCGCACCCAGCGTGAGCAACAGCCCTATGGCCCAGATCGGGGGATTGGGAAGGGGCGAGCCCGTGATCGTCACTAGGAGGTGCGAGAAGTAGTTGAAGCCTTCCAGGACCGAGAGCGATGCCGTCACGAGGTAATCCGCAATGAGCAGGAGCGCCCCCACCGAGGCGAACAACCTCGACCGGCCCCGAAGGGCGGAATACACGCCTCCCCCATCGGGGTACAGGGAGCACACAAAGTAGTAGTTCAGGCCGACGAGCGCCGTGAGCGCCGCCATCGCCAGAAGGAGCGGGAGGCTCGAGTAGCCCGCCAGGGCGAAGGCGATGCCGAGGACGTACGCCTTGCTGGTTCCCCAGTCCCCGTAGAGCATTGCTGCGGCCCGTGCGGGGCCGACCGACCGTGGTCTTTCGGAGGTGCTCATCGGTGCGTGATGGATATGTTGGATTGGCTGGCTGGCGCCGCGAACACGGCCCAGTCTGTCCTGACAGGCCGATTGCGGCCGGGATTCCGATGCATGACCCAACGATGCGTTGCCCCCCTGCCCCTTTGGGTCAACTCAATTGGGCCGCACACCCATGAGCGTCCGAACCGTCTTTTGCGACTTTTGCTGCCGTCAGGCCGATATGCGGGAAATGTTCATGTGTCCGCGCTGCCGCAAGACCATCTGCCGACGGTGCTCGGTGGAGCCCCCCTTCGCGGCGGACCAGTGCATCAGAAAGGACGAGTCCTGCCAGCCAAGTCCCCCTCCGGCGTCCCCCCGACGGGCGGGATGGCTCATGCGGCTCCTGGGAAAGCGATGACCGTCCGCTAGCCCGCGTCGCCTCCGTCGGGGCGCTTGAACCCCTTCACCGGCCAATTCTTGCGCCTCTCGCCGGAGGTCCGGCGATCCTTCCCGTACCGCTTGTTCTTGAAGATCATCTCGACCGATCCTCTTCGATCGGCCCCCGAGCGCCTCTCGATTCCGTTTCTGCGCTCGACCGCGGGCCATGTCCCGGCCGGGTCGTAGGATTTGGAAGGATCCCACGCAGGCCCACGCGCCGAAGTACTCGATCCATCCGGACTCGGACCCGGTTGCAACGGGCCTGAGAACAACACGGGCCACTTGACGCCGGCGGGGAGCGGCGGGTCCGGGGCCGCCGTCGGTGCGGCGGCACGGGGCACCTGGGCCATCTTGATCTCGTCCCCGGACAAATGCTCCGGCAGGGAGACCTTAACGCTCGCGGTCTTGCCGACCTGAACCCCCTGCGGCTCGGCGGGCGGGTGCTGTTGACCCGGCACCAGAGTCGTCGGGACGCGGTAATCCTTCTGGAGCTTGGCCTGCTCGCGCCGCTTGGCCTCGCGGACCGCGATCTCCCTCAGGCGCCGGTCGTTGTCCGACTGGATTGCCATGGTGTTGGCAGCGGCGATGCGGAAGTCCTTGTCGAGCCCGCTCACCTTGGAAAGGAAGAGCCCGGTGCCTTTGGTGCGCAGGTAGTCAAGTAGGACCGCATAGCGCGCAGACACGTCGATCGGATCGGCAAGCCCCAACTTCGGCAGCAGCACCTCGAAGCCACCCTTCTCCACGAGTTCGGCCGAGATGACGCGCGAGATGTCGCGCCCAAACTCAGCGTAGTACGTCTCGATGGAGGTCTTCAATGCGTTGAGTTGGTCGCTCATGGTGCGATGTCGGATCAAGGGTTGCGGGGGACCTGAGGGAGCAGCGGCCCCCGGGGCGGTGCCAAGCAATGCGAACCACACCGCCCCGGAACCTCAAGGAAATTGCCGCATGCCCCCGGCACCCGGACGCAGGCACCAGGCCCCGCCGGGAGGGAGGAAGCCGAATGGCCTTGGCGTTGCATGCGTCGGTGCGACACTCTCCCCGCACACAGCAACGCGGAGACACCGAGTCGTGGCGAACTCAAGCCGGCGCCCAAAGCCGACCCTGGACCAGTTGGAAGTGGATTTGGACAAGATGCAGCGCGACGCGACTGCGGGGGACCGGGCCGCCGCCCGCCGCCTCCCCGCCATGCGCAAGCGCCTCGAGGACGCCCGCGCAGCGGCATCCTTCTCCACGCACACGCCCGTCTTCGTCGAGGGCAAGGAGCTCTCCGCGTGGGAGCGCTACCAACTCGCGTCCAACAAGGCGCGGCCCCTGAGCCTCGACTACATCGAGTCCCTCTTCACCGAGTTTACGGAAATCCACGGGGACCGGCAGTTCGGCGACGACAAGGCGGCGATCTGCGGCACGGCCCGTTTCGAGGGGCGCGCGTGCGCCGTCATCGGCCAGCAGAAGGGCCGCGACGTCCAGGAGCGCCTAGCCCGCAACTTCGGCATGATGCACCCGGAGGGCTACCGCAAGGCACTCCGCGTCATGAAGCTCGCATCGAAGTTCGGTCTTCCCGTGTTCATCTTCATCGACACGAAGGGGGCCTATCCGGGCCTCGGTGCGGAAGAGCGCGGCCAGGCGGAGGCCATCGCGCGCAACATCCGCGACATGTTCGCCATCGAGAGCCCGATCATCGTGACAATCATCGGGGAGGGGGCAAGCGGCGGCGCACTCGGGATCGGCGTCGGCGACCGCGTCCTCATGCTGGAGAACTCATGGTACAACGTCATCTCGCCGGAGGGCTGCGCCGCGATCCTCTGGAACGACCCGGCCATGGCGCCAAGGGCGGCTGAAGCGCTCAAGCTGTCCGCCACCGAGGTCTTCAAGCTCGGCGTCGTGGATGAGATCATCCCCGAGCCAAACGGCGGGGCGCACCGGGACCCCGGGGCAACCTTTGCCGAATTGCGCACTGCGCTCCGCCGCAACCTGTCGGAACTTAGTTTGCTTGCGAACGGGGAACTGAAGGCGGCGCGATTCGCGAAGTACCGCTCCATGGGCGTTTTCCGGGAAGCCGCGCGTTGAGCCCCGGCGCATCGCGGACCGGCTCCGCGGGCGGGCCTTGGCGCGGCCTCATTCACCGCTGGCGCGAGTTCCTCCCCGTCTCGGAATCCACCCCGGTCGTCACGCTGTGCGAGGGCAACACGCCCCTCATCCCTTGCTGCCGACTCTCGGACGAGTGCGGCGAAGGCGTCCGCGTCTGGGTCAAGTACGAGGGGCTGAACCCCACCGGCAGCTTCAAGGACCGCGGGATGACCATGGCCGTCTCCAAGGCCTGCGAGGAAGGATCCCGCGCGGTCATCTGCGCATCGACGGGGAACACCTCGGCGAGCGCCGCCGCCTACGCGGCCAGGGCGGGCATGAAGTGCGCCGTCCTCATACCCTCCGGCAAGAACGTCGCCCTCGGCAAGCTCGCCCAGGCGTCGATGCACGGGGCGACCGTCGTCCGCATCGACGGCAACTTTGACCAGGCGCTCGAAATGGTCGTGGCGATCTCGGACACGCACCCGATCACCCTCGTCAACTCGGTCAATCCCTACCGCATCGAGGGACAGAAGACGGGCTCATTCGAGATTTGCGAGCAACTGGGTGCCGCACCGCACCTTCACTGCATCCCGGTGGGCAACGCGGGCAACATCACGGCCTACTGGAAAGGCTACCGCGAGTGGCAGGCGGCCGGGCGCATCGACCGGCTGCCCCGCATGTGGGGATTCCAGGCGTCCGGGTCCGCACCCATTGTCAGAGGCCACAGGGTTCGAGACCCACAGACCCTCGCCACCGCGATCAAGATCGGCAACCCGGCCAGTTGGCAGCAGGCCATCGCGGCGCGCGACGAGTCCGGCGGACTGATCGACGAGGTGACCGACGACGAAATCGTCGCGGCCTACCGGCTCCTGGCGTCGGCCGAGGGCATCTTCTGCGAACCCTCCTCGGCCGCGTCCGTAGCCGGGCTGCTGAAGCACGCCCGCTCCGGGAGCCTCGCGCGAATGCGCGCGGAGTCCGGCGAGGAGGAACTGCATGTTGTCTGCATCCTAACGGGCCACGGTCTGAAAGACCCCGACTGCGCCACGACCAACAGCCCGGCGCCCATCGTTGTTCCGGCGGAGCCGGAAGCTGTCCTGGGCGTCCTCGGACTGGGCTGACTCGGCGAGGACGCCCCGTGGACCTCAACCGATGCTTGCTTTGGGCAGGGGCCATCGTGACCATCACCGCACCAACATGAGTGCCGCTTCACCACAGGTAGCCGCCGGGGCGCATCCCACCGCGGCCAGCCCACTTGCGCCAACCGGCGGCGAGCGCGTCTCCGTCATCGTCCGCGCACGCTCACGCAACGGCGACATCATCAGGCTCATGCAGTCGCTCTGCGGCCAGTCCCTCCTCCCGCACGAAGTCGTCGTCATCGACTCGGGAACGGAACCGCAATACCTCGAGCTCCTGCGCGGGTGGGGGAGGGATGGACTGCCCCACCAGTCCGGCGCGATCATCCGCGTCCACCTGATCGAGATACCCGGAAACACGTACCAAAGCGCGCGCGCACTCAACCACGCGATCCGCGAGGCGACGGGGGACCTCATGGCCATCATCAGCCAGGACGCCCTCCCCGCCAACCCCGACTACCTGCTGAAGCTCGTCGAGGCGATGCGCGATCCCGCGATCGCCGGTGCATACGGGCGACAGATACTAGAGGAGAAGTACTCGCCCATCGGCGACAAGGACCTCACCAAGACCTACCCGCCAACCTCGCGCACACAGCGCGCCCCCGACTGCTGGTTCGTAAACACCTGCTCGATCGTCCGCCGCACCCTTTGGGAGCGCGAAAACTTCGACGAGGCAGCCCTCATCTCCGAGGACCACGCCTGGGGGAAGTGGGCACAGGATCAGGGCTACGCGATCAGGTACGAGGCGGAAGCCATCGTGCACCATTGGCACTACGACGACACGCTGCGTGACACCTGGAAGCGGTTCTACAACGAGGGGCGCGGACTGGCGTACATACACCGCGAGGGTCCGGGCCTCCTCGTGAGCGTCGGACGGTGGCTGCGCGAGATGGCGAGCGACCTTCTGTGGCTCGTTCGGCGCGGGCTTCCGTGGTACTGGCCCCAGGCCGCCATCGCACGCACCCTCAAGCACGCGGGCCTGTACCTCGGGCACCGCGAAGGCCTGCGTGCGGCCCAGGGGGAGCAAGCGGTCGAGCCGAGAGGCGCCTGAATCCGGGAGACATGGCGCGCCCGGTTGGAATCGAACCAACGACCAACAGCTTAGAAGGCTGCTGCTCTATCCCCTGAGCTACGGGCGCACTGCGGGCAGTGTTTGTGCGGGAGTCCCTCCCTGCTGGCAACCGGGATTCGCGGGTGAGCTTGACCTTTTGCGCCCGGGTCGCGACCAAGGTGCAGATGACTCCCACGGCGCGTCCGCGCAAGAACACCGTCGAGTTCTGGAAGAGCAGGCGCCTGACGCTGTCTCTCATGGCGCTCGATGCACTCGGTTTCTCCGCCTCGTGGTGGGCGGCTTGGGAACTGCGCGCCTGGCTGGGCACGTGGGCCACGGGGCCGATCAACGACTTTGGGCCTTATGCGGCCGTCTTTCCCGTCGTTGTCGCCGTTGGCGTGGCGAACAGCGTCGCGTTCGGGCTCTACATGCACCGCAGGCGGCTTTCTTCGCTCGCCGCGTGGGGCGTGCTCATCAAGGCGGGCTACCACTACCTCCTTTATCTCATGGTAATCGGGTACTTCTGGAAGGAACTGGACCTCGGGCGTTCCGTCATCGCGCTCGCCGGGCTGCTGGCCTTCGGCTACCTGTATGTGTCACGCGCCATGCTCCGTTGGCTGAAGGCCCGGGCGATCGCGCGCGGGGAGGGCCGCGTGCATGCGCTCATCCTCGGGTCCGGGGACCATGCAGTCGAAGTGCATCGCGCCCTCGAGGAGCACCGCGAGATCGGCTACGCCGTCCACGGATACGTCCACCATGACGGGGACGAGATTGCTCCTG
Organism: uncultured Candidatus Sumerlaeota bacterium; assembly: GCA_964618855.1. Taxonomy (GTDB): domain Bacteria; phylum Sumerlaeota; class Sumerlaeia; order SLMS01; family JANRJK01; genus CAZUCD01. Next base: position 30,262 of record CAZUCD010000003.1, on the reverse strand, counting down.
AGCTGGGGGGGCTCGCGCGGCTGGGCGACTCTGCCCGGCTTCCGTCGATCATTCATGAGCACGGCATCGAGGAGGTTTTCCTCGCCGTGCCGCACCTGTCACCGGACGAACAGCTCGGCCTGATCGACATCGCAGAGTTTCCCGGCCTGCGTGTCCACCTCGTGAGCGACCTCTTCGGCGTGCTCACGCGGGAGGCCGACGTGAACGAGATCGGCTCCTTCCCCGTGGTGACCCTGCGCGACGGCTACGTGCCGTGGCACCAGGCCCTCGCCAAGCGGACCTTCGACCTCGTCGCGTCCTGCGTGGGCGTCGCGATCTGGATGCTGTTCTTCCACTGGTGGATCGCGCTGGCAATCCGGCGAGACTCCCCAGGGCCGGTGTTCTTTCGGCAGGAACGCGTGGGATTGCGCGGACGCAGGTTCATGATCTGGAAGTACCGAACCATGCGGATCGACGCCGACCAGTACGCCAAGGCGCCGACGGCCCAGGACGATCCGAGGATCACCCGGTTTGGCCGGTGGCTCCGCCACACGAGCCTGGATGAGCTTCCTCAGCTCTGGAACGTGCTGACCGGGGAAATGTCCATCGTCGGACCCCGGCCGGAGATGCCTTTTCTGGTCGAGCGATACGCCGCGTGGCAGCGGCGCAGGCTCGACGTCAAGCCGGGTATCACGGGCCTCTGGCAGGTCATCGGCCGCAAGAACCTCCCCCTGCACCTCAACATCGAGTACGACTTCTACTACATCAAGAACCAGTCGCTGCTGCTCGACATCGAGATCCTGATCCGGACGGTGCCCGCCGTCCTGAAGGGCCGCGGCGCGTTCTGAGAACAGCCGGAGGGGACGATTTTGCCGTCCTTTGCGGTTGCCGCGAGATTAAGCCCTTTCCTACAGTTCCACCAGCATTTCACCGGGGGAATCCCATGGCGCACAACGGCAAGGGCCGCCTCGCAGGAGGCGCCGGAACGACGGAGTCGGCCGGGCACGGCCAGCACAGCCGCGAGCAACTCCTCGCGTTCTACGACACCATGCTTACGTCGAGGTACATCGACGACGAGGAGATCAAGCTCAAGAAGCGCAACGAGGTCTTCTTTCAGATCAGCGGCGCCGGGCACGAGGCCATCGGCGTTGCCGCGGGATTCGCCCTCAAGCCCGGCCACGACTGGTTCTATCCCTACTACCGCGACCGCGCCCTCATGCTCCAGCTCGGCATGACGCCGACCGAGATGCTGATGTGCGCTGTCGGGGCGAAGGACGACCCAAACTCCCGCGCCCGCCAAATGCCAAGCCACTGGGGACTCGTCCGCGCCAACGTCGTCTCGCAATCGAGCCCGACCGGGACACAATACCTCCAGGGCGTAGGGTGCGCGGAGGCGGGTGTCTACATCCGCGACATGAAGATAGACCTCCCGCACCGCACGGATGAGATCACCCTCATCACCTCCGGCGAAGGCGCCACCTGCGAGGGGGAGTTCTTCGAGGCCGTCAACTACGCCTGCCTCAAGAAGCTCCCCGTCATCTTCCTGGTCGAGGACAACGAGTACGCCATCTCCGTCCCGTCGGAGGAGAGCATCGCGGGCAAGAGCGTCTCCAAGCTGGTTTCGGGCTTCCCAAACCTTCGCGCCTTCACGGCGGACGGGACCGACATCCTCGCCGCCGTCGACACCATGATGGAGGCCGTGGCGCACGTGCGCGCGACGCGCTGCCCGGCGATCGTGCACGCGATGGTGACGCGCCCATACTCGCACTCGCTTTCCGACGACCACGTCTACTACCGCACGAAGGCTGAACTCGAGGAGGAGGCGAGCCGCGACTGCATCACGCGGTTCGAGCGCCTGTTGATAGACGAGGGGCACGCGACGGCGGAGGAGATCGATGAGATCAAGGCGCGCACCCGCGACAAGGTCGCGGAGGCCGGGCGCGAGGCACTCGCAGCCCCGCGCCCCGATCCCTCCGAGGCCATGGACCACCTCTACTCCGGGTACGCGCCGTGCACCGAGGAGAGCGTCCCCGCCGAGGGTGGGGAGGTGATTGCGCTCGGCCAGGCCATCAACCGCACCCTCATGACGGAGATGTCCCGGGACCCGCGCATCATGGTCTTTGGCGAGGACGTCGCCGACGCCAGCCGCGAGGAGAACCTCCAGGAGTGCAAGGGCAAGGGTGGGGTCTTCAAGATCACCTACGGGCTCCAAATCAAGCACGGCAAGAAGCGCGTCTACAACGCCCCGCTTGCCGAGGCGGGCATCGTGGGCCGCGCCGTGGGGCTCGCGACGCGCGGCCTCAAGCCCGCCGCGGAAATCCAATTCTTCGACTACATCTGGCCCGCCATGATGCAGATCCGCAACGAGCTCGCCACGATGCGCTACCGGTCGGGCGGGCTCTGGAGCGCTCCAGCCGTCATACGTGCACCCATCGGTGGCTACCTGCGTGGCGGCGCACCCTACCACAGCCAGACAGGCGAGGTCATCTTCGCCAAGTGTCCCGGGCTGCACATTGCCTACCCCAGCAACGCCCGCGACGCCATGGGCCTCCTGCGCACTGCGTTGCGCGGGGACGACCCCGTCCTGTTCTTCGAGCACAAGCACCTCTACTACCAGGGCTACAACCGCGCGACCGACCCCGGGCCGGACTACATGGTCCCGTTCGGAAAGGCACGCACCGCGCGGGCCGGCCGGGACATAACGCTCGTGACATGGGGCGCGCTCGTGCAGCGCAGCATCGAGGCGGCCGACCGCATCGAGCGCGAACGCGGCACCTCGGTTGAGGTCATCGACATCCGCACCATCGTGCCGCTGGACAAGGCCGCGATCTTCGAGAGCGTGCGCCGGACCGGCAAGTGCCTCGTGGTCAGCGAGGAGGGCGAGTTCGCCGGATTCTGCGCGGAGATTTGCGCGTCGGTGACCGAGGAGTGCTTCGAGTGGCTCGACGCACCCGTGCGCCGGCTGGGCTCCCTCGACACCTGGGTCGCCTACTCACCCGTGCTCGAGGAGGCGATCCTCCCGCAGATCGACGACGTGGCGAAGGAACTCGCCGCGCTCGCGGACTACTGAACCCAGCCCGCGGACACGGCATGCGCCGGCACCCGGCGGCAACACGGACGGACCAGAGCGACCAACCAGGAGTCGGTGTCACATGGCGACGACGAACGTCATCATGCCCCAGATGGGCGAGAGCATCACCGAGGCGACCATCACCAAGTGGCGCAAGCAGGTCGGCGACGATGTGCGCGAAGGTGAGGTGCTCCTCGACATATCGACCGCAAAGGTCGAGGTCGAGATTCCCGCGCCCGCCGCGGGCTCTCTCCTCGAGGTCAAGTTCCCCGAGGGTGCGACGGTCCCGATCGACACGCTGATTGCCGTGCTGGGCCCCAAGGGTGCCGTGCCCGCGGTCGCGGTTGCAGCGGCTCCGGCTGCGCCTGCAAAGGTCGCCACCGCCGCCGCCGGAGGCTCCCCGCAGCCGCCGCTGAAGCCGGCTCCGGTGCAGCCAGCCGCCCCGGCCCCCTCGGCAAAGTCCATCGCGACGAACGGCGCGGGCGCGCACAAGGGCGACGTCGAATCGCAGCGCGCGGAACTGCTGAGGCAGCGCAGCACGCCCCTCGTGCGCAACATGGCGAAGGAGTTCGGCGTGGACCTCGCCACCGTCGAGGGCACCGGCGCGCACGGCCGCGTCACGCGCAGGGACCTCGAAGCCTTCATGAAGGCACCGAAGCCCGCCACCACGGGAGGCGCCCAGGCTCCACTCCGCACGGGCGACGAGGTGGTGCCCCTCTCCATGCTCAGGCGCCAGATCGCCGAGCACATGGTCCGCAGCCGCCGCGTCAGCCCGCATGCCTACACCGTGTTCGACGTGGACTTCACGCGCATGGAGCGCCTGCGCACCAACCACAAGGCGGAGTTCGAGAAGCGCCACGGTGCGAAGCTCACCCCGCTTGTCTTCCTCCTCCGCATCATCGCCACCCTGCTCCCGAAGTATCCGATGCTCAACTCCTCCATGCACGGGGAGGACTCCGTCGTGCGCCACCGCTCGATCAACCTCGGCGTGGCGGTCGCGATTCCGAACGGGCTGATCGTTCCGGTGATCCACGACGCGGGCAGCCTCTCCCTGCCCGGGATCGCGAGGGCTCTGGGCGACAAGGCGGCGCGTGCGCGTTCGGGCAAGCTCATGCCCGCCGACATCGAGGGCGGAACCTTCACCGTCACCAGCCCCGGGCAGCTCGGCGCGGTGATGGGCACGCCGATCATCAACCAGCCGCAGGCGGCCATCCTGCACCTCGGCGCGGTCTCAAAGATGCCGACCGTCGTGAGCGGCCCCGACGGCGAGGACGTCATTGCCGTCCGCCAGCGCGCGCACCTCACGCTCGGCTTTGACCACCGACTCGTCGACGGCTGGGAGGCGGACACGTTCATGGCCGACATGGAGCGACTCATCGAGGCCGCGGAGTTCGGGGGGGAGCTGTGACTCCCGAGACTGCTACTTCGTCATGCGACGTCCTCCAATCCAGAAGGAAGCGGTGCCACCCGGCTCCTGCATCTCCGAGCGGCTAGAATGCCCGTGCGGGAAAGGGTTCGCGACGCACACCGTTCATGCTGTCCAAGTGCGCTCTTACGCAGACTGTCCGGATCCCGAGTTTCACGAATGGCAACTCGAGTGCCCTGAGTGCCTCCGGATCTACGCCCCCCTCGCCATTCCGATGGGAGACGGCAAAAATGGGCGCAGCCACTGTTGGGTCCCCGCCGACACCCTCGCCGAGTATCGCGACTCATTCTTCGAACACACCCGTTCCCTTGCGAGGCTTTGCCAAGCCGCAAACGAGTTGTTGATTGCAGAGTGGCTCGCCACACTCCAGGAATTGTCGGACGCCAAGGTGGTGGGCCACCTACGCGCCTTGGCTCCCCGAGCGGCACCCTCGCTACGGACCTGGCGTGAGTTGTCCCGGCGGCTGGGAAGGGAAGCGGCACTCGCAAATCTGCTGGCGCGGGGGGAACTGGCAGAGGCCTTCGCCCGGTCACGTCGGACTTCGGGCGCTCCGCTCGCCGGCCTCCTCGCTGCCGTTGACGCGGCCGCGCATCGCCTTTCCCGGGCTGCACTCCAACTGCGCAGTTCGGCACAACCGGTCAATACGCGTCCCAGCTTCCGCCGATCGAAGCCGGGCCCACGGAGGTCGAAACGCCCCACGTGAACGACTCCGTGGGGGAGGTCTGGCGCACCATCGTCGTCGAGTCTATCACGCGCAGGCGAAGCGTCCTCGTGACGCCCGTCGCGCCGATAAGAGCGGGCGTGACGTTGATGGAAGGTCCTGATTCACCCGCTATCGTCCCGCCGTCAATGTCCCAGGCATAGGTGAGCGTCGCGAGCGGCAGGGGCGCGATGGCGAACGACATCCCCTCCGCGGGCACGTCGTAGTTTCCGCCCGTCGCGGGGGTGCGGGTGTCCGCAAGCTGCGTGAAGGCGTGGAAGCGCATGATGTGCGCCTCCTTGCAGACGGGGCAGAAGTTCACGCCCAGCGAACGCATCAGGCAGTTGCGCCATGGGCGGTAGATCCCCGTCGTCAGGTAGCGCGCGCCCTCGAACGTGCCGACGACGTTGTTGTAGGCGCTCGTGTCCGGCGTTGGCAGGGGAGTGCCCCCATCGACCCAGGCGAGCCACTTCAATCCCGGCCCCGATGCGTCGTAGTCCACGTTGGGCTCCCCATCGCCGGGCGGGTAGCCGGGGTATGCGGTCGTGTACTCATCGGCTAGCTGGGCGAACGTGTGGCCCATTTCGTGGATGATGACGTCGGGGGAGCTAGGGTGCACAGAGGAGACGCAGACCGAGCCCCCGGACCCGCCGTACTTCGTCGAGTTCACAAGAACAAAAATGAAATCCCACATGCCGGCGCCAACGTAGGTATTTGCGGCCGAGATGGCCCGCGAACGCCCCGTGAAGTCGATTGCGAGCAGCCGCTCGATCCCGCTCGTCCAGAACGCCGAATTGTAGTAGGTGTCCCTCTGCGTCCCGAACTGCGCATCCTCGTTGTCCGCACCCTGCTCATTGCTCTCGGTGTCCACGCGCCAGATGTTGGTCGCGGCGAAGTACACATCCCAGGGAGAGCGCCCCGTGAAGGAGTTCGCCAGGTTGTTGGCCGCCGTCGTAAAGTCCCCGGCGGAAAGGTTCGCCGCCGTGTAGCCATCGCCCACGACGACGATCACGAGCCGGTTGGAGTCCGGACCTGTGTCGCGGATGCGCGTGCCAGACTGCGGCCCGGGAGCGCGCGGGGTGGACTGCACGGGCACCACCCGCGCGAGCGGCAACGTGGTCTGCGCCCAGGAGAGGGCCGGAGGCGTTCCCGTCTCCGTCGCGGCGAGGCGGTGTGCGCCGGTCCGCGCGAGCCTCAACGACGCGGGATGCTCTGCGAAGGCGGGGCCCTGCCAGCGCACGACGATGGCATCGGAATCCGGGACGATGGCCATGCACGGCCCGTCGGGCGTCACGGTCGCGCGCGCCCCGAAGGGAAGCTGCACATCCCCGGAGTGGATCACCTCGCCCGAGGCATTCAGCCACTCCGCGTGCAAGTCGAGCACGCCGGGCGCGCCGTCGAGCCCCGGTGTGCGGGGCGTCTTCAGCATCGGCGCGATCTCGATCGCCTCGGCCACCCGGAGCGACTGCGGGTCGTAGTCGAACTGGAGCTGCCACCAAGTGGGGGCCGACTCGCCTCGAACCATCCCGCACAGGGTGGCTGCCATGGACAGCACAAGGAAAGGAAAACGGCCCGGCATGGATGCCAACCCTCGCATGTGTTCAGATGAAGCTCGAACGGAGGTACTGTGTGAATGTCACCCTCCGGATGATGACACGCTGTGGACCCGTCCGGGCCGCGTCACCAGAAATCCCGATGGATATGGTGAGGGGCATGCCCGTGTTCGGGATGTTCTGCGAATCAATCCAGAGGCGGCGTGTATACAGGCCGCCGGGGCCGGACGCCTCGTAGGGCGCTGATTGCGGTCGGAACTCAGCCACTGCGCCGTAGTCGAACGATCCCTCGCGGAACGCCGCGATGATCTGGTTGGGGAGCTGGTCCGGCCTGGCGTCGGGCATCAGGAACTCCACCTCGACGCAGGCGACCGAGTCGACGAACGCAGGCTCGATGTGCAGGTCCACGGCGGGCGTTGTGGAGTAGTACCCGCTCCAGGTCCCGGTCGTGGGCGATCCCGCGGGGAGGATGATCTCCGCCCCGGCGGAGGTGAACGCGTACTGAACCGGCAGCGAACCCGGAATCGTCGGCATCGGGGGCGGTGCCAGGTTCGCGGCGCCGCAGCCCCCATCCACGCAGAGGAACCGCTCGAAAGCGATCCACGGGGCTCCTCCGGGCTGGACGCGTTCCGTGATCTGGCTCATCATCCATGTGGCGGTTCCCTGCGTCCCCATCCCCGGACGTGCCAGTACTGCTGCCATCGGGAACAGGCCGTCGGGAGCGCCCGGCGCTCCACCATCCGCGGCAAATCCCGGCACTTCCGCCAGCACCCGCAGGCTTCGGGGCGAGTTGTCCCCAAAGGGCACCACGGGCGGGCCCTTGGGCTCCGACCCGGGAAAGGTTGTCTCCTGGTAGATCGCCCGCGCCAGAAAGTTCGAGTCGCTCGAGCCGATGGACACCTCGACGCCGAGCGCATCGGCTGGCGCAACACCATCACCCGCAATCCGCCACTCCGAGGATATCAAGTGACCCGGGTATGCGGGGTAGTATCCGCGCTCCAGATACGGAGCCATCGTGAACGGGGGGAGGAAGATACCGAGGAAGGTCCGCTCGGGAACGGCGTCGAGCCCGCTCGCGTCCGCATAACTCACCGCAAAGCCCAAACCGGCCATCGCGGAACCGACCAGCTTTGTCCCCGTCGCGTCCACCGTCGGGAGGAGCTGGAAGTACTTGTATGGGGAGGCCGAGTCGTGGTTCGCGAAGGACGGCATTTCATACGTGCTTGGTGGGGAGATGACGAGTTCCACTGCCCCTGCGCGGGGGCGGTCCAGGTCGGCATCGAGGAAGCCGTCACCCGACGTGTCCGCGACGAGAGAGCGCCCGTCCGCCGTCGATATCGCCAGCATGGCCCGCCCGCTCGTCGCGTCCGGCGGGGCGTCCGAGAGCGACACCTCGACGGTCTGTCCGGCGGGAGCCCAGAGGTCGATCGGCAGCAACAACTCACTCACTGCGCCGTCCAGCACGAGGGACTCGCCGGTGGGGGCCTCGATGAGCGCGGTGACCAGAAGTGAGCCATCCTCCGCGGTCGCCGTCGATTGGTGGATGGACCACGGCAGGAGTGTTTGAAGGGAGGGAGTCCCGCGAAGGAACTGGAGGTCCTCCTGCGGGATGCGTGCCGTGAACTGCAGCGCGGAGACTTGCTGGCCGTCGGATTCGACTGCGACCGCGATCCGGCCGAGGCCCCCCGCATCGCCGCCACTCGAGGACAGTGCGAATGATGGCTCGGTCCCTGCCGCGAGGGGACAAGTGCAGGCCGCAAAGGCCACGATGGGCAGAAGCCGCTTCATCGATGCTCCTCCGGATCGGCGTGTGGTCCCGACGACTACCCTCCACTTGGCGCGCGGGTCGAACGACCGTCAAGCGATCGATTTGACTACTTGAGTTTTCCAGAACGCCGGGCGGCAGCGGCGATGGCATCGGTCAGGACCGCGGACCCGAATCGCACCGGGTCCGTCGCCGGGACTCCGCACGCGGCGGCCGCCGCAACGCAGGCCGCACGGGCCTCTCTCTCGTCCACGCTCGAGGTGTTCAGGGCGACGCCCACGAGTTCGGCGTGCTTCAGCGGCTCCAGCACGCGGATGCAGTCCTCCGCCACGCGCAGGAGCGGGGGGAACGGCACCGAGCGGATCTTGCTCACTTCAGTCCGGGACACGTCATGGCAGAGGATCAGCGCATCGGGACACGAGCCGTGCAGCAATGCGAGGGAGACGCTGGAGTACCCCGGATGAAGGAGCGAGCCCTGGCCCTCCACCAGGATCATGTCCGCGCCGTCCACGGAGAGCACGTCGCGCTCGACGCAACCAGCCATGAAGTCGCCCGGAATGGCGTCGATGGGGGACCCCCACCCGGCGATCATGATGCCGGTCTGCCCCGTGGCGACAAACTCCGCCCGCAGGCCCTTCGCGCGGGCGTCGCGCTCGATCTCGAGAGCCACCGTCATCTTGCCGATGGAGCAGTCCGTTCCGACCATGAGCGTGATGTGACTTTTCGCCCAGCGGCATAGGCCCCCGCCGACCGGCAACTCCCTGCCCGGACGGCGCACGTCCCAGATCGAGGCGTTCCCCTCGCGCGCAGCGGCGGCGAGCTCCGGCATCTCGCAGAGGAACTGGTGCAGGCCGCTGATCACGTCTACGCCCGAGGCAAGTGCGCGCGCGATCGTCTCGCGCCAAGGGGGCGGAAGGACTCCGCCCGTCGGCGCTATGCCTACCAAAAGGGTGTCGGGCCCGAGGGCCAGCGCATCCTCGACCGAGCCAACCACGGGGACTCCCGCCCCCAGCCCATGGAGCAGTTCCCCCGCCATCCTGCCCGCATTCGTCGAGTCGATCACCGCCACGGACTCGTGGTGGCTGTAGCGCATCACGCCGCAGGTGGTCTTGGCATGCCTCGGGGAAAGGAGCCCCTCCGCCAGATGGGCGATGCGGCGCCTGCGCTTGTGGTCGAACGGATGGTCGTGCACGGTGGGTTCCGAAGGTTGGCGTTGGCGCGCGATTGGGGGGACTCCCCGCACACCGTGTCACGCGAAAGGCGCCTCCGTGTCGATTCTGAGCCGCGTTGAGGATTTCCTGTACGGGGAGGACCCGGGGGCCGACCCCTCCCGGCCCGCCGGCGTGGATGTCATCGTGGACCACAGGGAACGCGCTGGTGGCTTCGCCGAGGCGGTCGAGGCCCGGGTCGGGCGCATCCACCGCGTCCGCATCGACACCCTGCCGCGCGGGGATGTGCTGATCGGGGGCATGATCGTCATCGAACGCAAGCGCGCGGACGACTTCGTTGCGTCCCTGCACGACGGCAGGCTCTTCCACCAGGCGGGGGCCCTTGCCGAGGAGTTTCCCGAGCGCGCCCTGCTGCTTGAGGGGAGCTTCTCGGCGGAATCCGTGGGTGGGACGAACCCCGATGCGCTGCGCGGCGCCATGGTCAGCCTGCAGTTTGACTGGGGGATCCGAATACTGCGCACGCGCGACGTTGGTGAAAGCGCCGCGTACGTGGCGCTCCTTGCCGACAGGCTCGCACGCCGGGCATCGGGCCGCGTGCGCGCGCGCCGCTCCGATCCCGCAGCGAAGGCCGGCGGCGAGGCAACGGGGCGGGAACTCGTCGAAGCGATGCTCTGCGCATTGCCCGGGATAGGCCCCACCCGCGCCGCCGCCATCGCGAACGCGTTCCCGGACATGCCTGCCCTACTGGCGGCATCTCCCCGCGAACTTGAAAACGTTGATGGTGTCGGGCGGGTGGTGGCACAGCGCCTGTTCGCCATGCTCCATCCCGGAAGGTAGCAATCCGGGTCAGTTCCCCGGGTGCTTCTTCGCCTCGTTCCAGAGCGCGTCAAGCTCCTCGAGCGTGCACTCGGCCGGCTTGCGGCCCTGTGCGCGGAGCATCTCCTCGATTCGCTGGAAGCGCCGGGTGAACTTGGTGTTGGCGGCATCCAACGCGCGCTCCGCATCGATCTTCATGAAGCGCGAGAGGTTGACCAGGGCGAACAGGAGGTCGCCGAACTCCTCGGCGAGGTGCTCGCGCGCACCGGGGCCCTCCTCCCCGTGGGCCTCCTCCAATTCGTCCACCTCCTCGCGCACCTTTGCGAACACGTCCTCGATGCGGGACCAATCGAAGTTCACCCTGCGCGCCTTCTCCTGCAGGCGCCCCGCCTTCTGGAGCGCCGGGAGCGACCGCGGCACGCCGTCAAGGGCCGACGAGGGGCGGTCGGACTTGCCCGCGTCCTCGCGCTCCTGGCGCTTGATCGCCTCCCAATTGCGCAGCACTTCGTCCGCGCCCGCCGCCGAAAGCTCGCCGAACACGTGAGGGTGCCGGCGGATCAGCTTTTCGCAGATGCGCCGGTAAACAGTGTCCACATCGAACGAGCCCCTGCGCCTGGCGAGTGCCGCGTGGAACACAATCTGCAGCCCGAGGTCGCCAAGTTCCCCAGCCAATTCCGCGTCGTCCCCATCGTCGATCGCGTCCACGACCTCGTATGCCTCCTCCACGACATAGGGGCGGAGCGACTTG
>CAZUCD010000003.1:0-19026 GCA_964618855.1 uncultured Candidatus Sumerlaeota bacterium | reverse complement strand
GTTCGCGGTCCCACGGGCAGCCCTCCGGGGAGAGGAGCGCCTCCATGATGTCCACGAGGCGTCGGAACTGGTCCTCGTGATTTGGTATGGGGAGCGGCATGCTCAGCCGGCCGCCGGGGCCGTGACGGACACTCCGGCCCGCGCGAGGCGTTCGCGCAGGCCAGCCATGAGCGCCTCGTCCTTCACGTCGAGGATCGGCTCCGAATCGTACTGTTCGAAGAAGATCGTCGGTGTGGACTCGGGCGAAACATGGAGCGCAGTGCGCAGCTTGCGCTCCTCCGGGACAAAGCCGCGGTGGAAGAGGTGGGTCAGGCAGTTCGCAATCGTCCCCTGCAGCCCGCACACGAGGACGACGCAGTTCGCGGGGTTGATGTACCCCTCCGGCACGCCCAGCGCACGCTCCAACTCACCAATGCGGTCGGGCTCGAAGTGCGACTCGACCCGTCCGCGCGCCCCGGTCCACTCCGCCGTCGGACGCGAGATCGTCGGCATGTAGCGCCGGCCCAGCAGTCGTTCCAGTTCGGCGCGGTAGCCGAGGTCGTGGGCATGACTGGAGCCGTGCATCACGTAGTGCTGGGGGCTGGCTGAGCCGTGGCGCAGCGCGTGGCTCACGGCCATCGACACAAAGGGCGCGAGGCCCGTCCCCGCTGCCACGAAGATCAGCGATTTCCCCTCGTTGCCGTGCAACGCGTGTTCCGCGGTGAAGTGCCCGCGCGGCTTCGGCCCGACCCAGATCCGGTCGCCGACCTTGCGTTCGAAGAGCAGGTGCGTGAACGCGACCTCTCCCTTCGGCTCGCCCACGCGCCGAACATAGAAGTCGAGGCCGTGCGCGTCCTTCTCCGGCGCGGAGCCTATCGAATACGCGCGGCTGATCGACGTATCCGCATAGTTCAGGCCCAGGACCGTGTACTGTCCCGGCACAAACGATTCGAAGGGCACGTCCTTGACGACGGTGAAGATCGCGAGGCCGGGGGCGAGCGTGTCCCAAGCCGTGATCGTGGCATTCAGTTCGAGGGGTTTCTGGGCCATGTCGGTGGGGGAGGGGTGGTGTTGGTTCGTGCGGACAGGAAGTGGGGGACGGAGTCTGGAACCCCGTCCCCCATCGGTGTCATGTGCAATCTGTGGCGCCGCGAAGCGCGGGGATCAGTCGTTCAGTGCGGGCTCGGCGGACGACTGACCCTTCTCGATGGACTCGAACAGGGCGCGGAAGTTGCCCTCACCGAACCCCTGCGCCCCCGCCCGCTGGATCAACTCATAGAAGAACGGTCCGGCCTTCTTCTCGTTGTAGGCGGTCTGCGAGTCCTTCATGAAGATCTGCAGCAGGTAGTGGTTGTCCTCGCCGTCGAGGAGGATGCCCAGGTCCTTCAGGCGCTCGATGGGCTTGTCCATGTTGAAGATCTTCTTCAGCTTCATGCGCTCGGGGAGGCGGTTGTAGTACTCGTCCGGCGCGTCGAGGAAGAGGACCTTGCGGCGGTAGAGTTCATCGACGGCCTCGCAGATGTCAGGCAGCGCAAAGGCGATGTGCTGCACGCCCGAGCCGAAGTTGTCCGCGCAGTAGGCTGCGATCTGGGACTGCCGGTACTGCGGCGCGAGCGGCTCGTTCGTCGCGAACTTGATCCCGGATTCCGGGTCCCACATCACGATAGACCGAAGCCCCGAACCCTTGTGCCAGTCCGGATTCACGTCCCCGGTGTGGAACTTGATGTGCCAGTAGGTCTCCATGCCCATGATCTTCTCGTAGAACCAGATCGCGGGCATCATCGTGAGCGTGTTGGACGTGATGTGGTCCACGTAGCGGAAGCCGAACTCGTTGCGCGGGTGCAGCTCCCCGATGCGATCGAAGCCCGGAGCATGGTTGTCGTAGCCCGACGAGCGCTCGACAAAACGGTAGATGACGTCGCCGAGCGGGGAAGCGACGGAGAAGCGCTTATAGGCGCCCCCGTCCCTCAGCACCACCTCCGGCTCGTCGTCGATGAAGTTGCCGCCCCGCTCCTGCATGAACTTGCGCGCGTGCTCGATGTCGCGCACGCGGAAGGTGACGGACTCGATGCCATCGGGGTGGTTCTCGAGGTACTTCGAGGCCCAGGTGCGCTCGCTCGTCGGGCAGCCCACCTCGACGCGGATGTTGTTGGCGCCGTACACGCGGAACTTGGCGCCCTCGGCCTTCTCAAGCTCGGGCACCGAACGGGCGACCTCCTTGAAGCCCAGGTTCGCCGTGTAGAAGCGATGGCTGCGCTCGGGGTCATGCACGTAGTAGCGGTAGGTCTCCACACCCAGGAGCCCCAGGCGCTGCGGCTTCGCGAGTTGCTTCTCTTCGGTGATGATCGTCGGCTTGGGGTCGCTCATGGGCTGGCTCCTCGGGACTCTTGTTCGGTCGAGGGTTTAATATCCTGAACCCCGTCGTTCAAGGCGAATCCGTCCCACGGACGCCGAGGCGGCAGGGCACACCACGACCGGCGGAATGCTACCCCGGGATCAATGCCAGTTGTCAACCCTTGGCATGTGGTGCGAACCTGACGTGCTACGGTTGGAATCCACGCACCGGGTCACCATGGCATCCTCGTTTGGGCACCTCTTCAGGATAACGACCTTCGGCGAGTCGCACGGTGGCGGGGTCGGCGTGGTTGTCGACGGCTGCCCTCCCGGTCTGGAGCTTTCCGAGGCCGACATTCAGCGCGACCTCGATCGCCGCAGGCCGGGGCAGTCCGACCTTACAACGGCGAGGCGCGAAACCGACCGGGCCGAGGTGCTCTCCGGCGTCTTCGAGGGGCGAACCCTGGGCACCCCCATCGCCATTCTGGTCCGCAACGAGGACGCCCGCGCCTCCGACTATGAGCCCGCGCGCGATGTGTACCGTCCGAGCCACGCAGATTACACATACGACGCCAAGTATGGCGTTCGCACATGGCGGGGGGGCGGGCGCGCCTCCGCCCGCGAGACCATCGGCCGTGTCGCAGCCGGAGCCATTGCCCGGAAACTGCTCCTTGCGCACGGCATCGTCGTGGTCGCCTGGGTCTCCCGCGTGGCGGACATAACCTCCGACGTGGACGCGGCCTCCGTCACCGCCGCTCAGGTGGACTCGAACCTCGTCCGCTGCCCCGACGCGTCCGCTGCCGCGGCGATGGAGGACCTGATCCGGGCCGTCAAGGCGGACGGGGATTCCGTTGGTGGTACGCTCGACATCGTGGTGCGCGGCTGCCCGCCCGGGCTCGGCGAGCCGGTCTTCGACAAGCTCGAGGCGGACCTCGCAAAGGCCATGATGTCCCTGCCCGCGAGCAAGTCGTTCGAGGTGGGCAGCGGCATCGCCGGAACCCACCTGCGCGGGAGCCAGCACAACGATGAGTTTTTCAGCGCCGAAGGGCGCATCCGCACCCGCACCAACCGCAGCGGGGGCATCCAGGGCGGGATCAGCAACGGCGAGGACATCCTCATGCGCGTGGGCTTCAAGCCCGTCGCCACGATCATGAAGTCGCAGGCGACCGTGGATGCCTCGGGAGCCGGGCGGGAAATCTCCGGCCGCGGGCGCCATGATCCGTGCGTCCTGCCCCGAGCCGTGCCCATGGTGGAGGCGATGGCGGCCCTCGTCATGTGCGATCATCTCCTGCGGCAACTTGCGATCCGTGCGGGCCTTCCGTCCACCCCATGAAGCGCATCCTGATCCTGAGCTTCTTTCCGGCGTTCGCGCCCGCGTCATCCGGCGGTGAACTGCGGCTGGCACAGCGGACGGACAGGCTGGCGCGGATCTTCGACGTCCACCTCATCGCGCCCACCCATCCCGAGGGCCCCTCCGAGGTGGTGAGGCATCCCGCGGGACACCGCGAGACGCGCATCGCGAAGTCGCGGCGGTACGTGCGCTGGCACCAGGTCCTCGGCCGCGTCGCAGGCTTCGGGGAGTGCAGCGGGCTGGTGTGCTCGCTCGCCTGCGGGGGGCATCGGGAACTCCGGCAGGCAGTGGAGGCCGCCGCGGCGGATGCCGACGTTGTCATCCACGAGACGCCATACCTCCTTCCGCTACTGCCCAGGCGTGCCCACGCGCGCCAGTTGTTCGTGTACAACTCGCACAACGTGGAATCGCGGCTCGCTGCCGACATGTTTGGCCGCGGGGCATGGGGGCGCTGGGCGACGGGGCGCGTCCGCGCGCTGGAGCGAAGACTGGTCGGCGAGTGCGACCTGCTCCTGGCGTGCAGCGACGAGGACGCACAGGGATTCGAGTCCGTCCACGGGGCGGATGCGAGCAAGCTGCACGTGGTCCCCAACGGCATCGACGTGGAGTCCCTCGCCGTTGACCGTTCGGAAGCGGCCCGCGCCGCCGCTCGCGAGCGTCTCGGCATCCCCCGCGACCGCCGCGTGGCGTTCTTCATGGGGAGCGCCCATCCCCCAAACACGGAGGCCGTGCACCACATCGCAACCCGGCTCGCTCCGGCGATGGGGGACGCGCTCTTCGTCGTGGCCGGGAAGGTCTGCTCTGCATTCTCCGACACATCGCTGCCCCCGAACCTGCGCCTCCTTGGACAAATTGACGACGCGCGGCGACTTGATCTCCTTGCGGCGTCCGACATCGCCCTGAACCCGATGTTCTCCGGCAGCGGAACGAACCTGAAGATGCTCGAGTACCTGGCAGCAGGCGTCCCCGTCGCGACGACCCCCCATGGGGCGCGCGGCCTGCGCCTCCAGCACCTGCGCCACGCGTTCATCGCGGAGGACGCCCGGTTCCACAGCGCCGTCGCCCAGCTTTTCGGGGACGCGTCGCTCCGGCACTCCCTCGCTTCGGAGGGCGCGGCACACGCGCGCGAGCACTTCTCCTCCGAGCGCATCGGCGACCGGATGGCCGAGCTGATCGACCACAAGTCCTCCCGCCGCGTGCTGATCCTGAACGACTACCCCGTCACCCCCGCCGATGCCGGGGGAAAGATCCGGATCAACGCCATCGCGAGGGAGCTCTCCGCCTCGGGGCGCCAGGTCTCCATCGTCACCCTCCATGCAGAGGATTCCGCGCGGAGGGTCACCGTCGCCCCCGGAGTCGAGGAGATCAACATCCCGCGCGGCCGGGTCCTGCGGCGGATCGACGCCCTCGTCTCCTGGTTCCTGGGCTGCAGCGGCGACGATGTGACGGCGTTGCTCCTCGCGAGGTGGCTCTGCGGCCCGTTCCTGCACGCCGTGAACCGTGAGGCGCGGTTCTCCGACGCCGTGCTCTTCAGCCACTGCTACCTCGCCCCGTTGGCGGGACGCCTCACAGGCAATCCGACGATCCACTACGACTCCCACAACGAGGAGTGGCGTTTGAAGCGCGACCTGTACCGGGGCGGGGTCCTCTCCGGTCTGTTCGTGCCGGCGGTGCGCAGGGCGGAGCTTCGCCTGGCCCGCCGCGCGCGCTCCATTTTCGCCGTTTCCCAGGAGAACCTGGACGCGATCGAGTCCTTGCACCCCGGGGCGGCTGCGAAGGGCCGCGTCATCCCAAATGGCGTCGCGTTCACGGTGGCACCGATGGCGGGTCCCGCGCGCCGAGCCGAGCTTCGCCTGGCCGCCGGCCTGGGGTCCGAGTTCACCACGGTCTTTCTCGGAAGCGGCCATCCCCCGAACGCGCGCGCCCTGCGGTACATCATGGACGAACTCGCCCCGCGTGTTCCGGAGGCCACCTTCCTCGTCATCGGCTCCGTGGCGTCCTGGTACCAGGGCGAGGTAATCCCCACGAACGTCATCCTGCTCGGTCCCGTGCGCAGCGACGTGAAGTCGTTTCTTCTGCGCACCGCCGACCTTGCGCTCAACCCGATGGAAGTGGGTTCCGGCACGAGCCTGAAGCTGTTCGACTACCTCGCGGCGGGGCTGCCGGTCCTCTCGACGCCGCTGGGCGCCCGCGGTGTCGGGGAGGACGCATGCGGAGCGATCCTGCGCGCCGAGCTGGGAGAGTTTCCAGGACGGCTCGCCGCGCTCGCCTCGTCACCCGGGGAGCTGGAACCCCTGCGCTCCGTCGCCGCAGACTATGCAAAGGCGCACTTCGACTGGCCCGTCGTCCTGGCGCCGATGATCCGCGAACTGTCCGCCAGCCGGGTGGAGCGAGGCTCGGCTGGGGACCCGGTCACCGCCGCGGCGCCCTCACCTAAGGTGGCGCGCTGAACTCTAAAAAAGTGAGCGGGCGATCCGAGGACCGCCCGCTCAAGAGTTCTCATGGTGCCCGAGGGGGGACTTGAACCCCCACGGTTTTACCCACAGGATCCTTAGTCCTGCGCGTCTGCCAATTCCGCCACCCGGGCACTTGGGTGCTGTTGGACAGCCGGGGAAGCGTCCGGACCCGCCCCCCACGACGCAAGGGCAAAGAGCTGTAAGTTCAAAAGGCAAGACTTCGAGGAGGGACTGCGATCCCCCGCATCAGTGGCCTCGCTGTCAGGGCAAGGATCACGGCGCTAGTTCACGATCCCCGGTCCACCGGGCAACGCCGAACGTCAGGAGTTGCTCCGTTGGCACCCCGTCGCGGATCGAGTCGACGGATGGGTCCGACTTCTTCGACGTTCCGATCAGGTCGGCCATGCCCACGTCCAAAACGATGCACCCCGACATCAAGCGGACCGTAGGGGTTTCGCGGATGGCGCGTTCGGCCAGCTCGTCGAACGACGCCCGGTCCAAGTGCCACACTCCGCAAAGGCCGTAGGCCCGCGTGGCGGCGCCACCGCCTCCGGCGAGTGCGCGGAATGCGGCTGCGGCCTCTGGTTCACGCGTCAGCGCCTGCCACGCGGGAATCTCCCCGGGCACCTGCGCGGCGTACCCCACGAGGCCCGTGGCAAAGACTTCCGCGGCGACCAGGATGTCCCACGCGGCACCGCCTTCGGGGGTCAGGCTGACTTCCGGGTTTGGCGGTTTGGTTGGTGGGGCGGGGGAAGGGGTGGATGCGGAAGCAGGCGCCGTTGTCGGCGCAGGTGCGGCCTTGGGCTTCGTGGCCGGGGAGGGTTGCGCGCAGGCCACGAGCGTCACGCACACCGCTCCTGGAAGCCGACGCAGGCATGCTCCGAACGGGTTCATCCGTACAGCTCGTCGCGCCACTCCTCGAGTTCCCGCTTGATCATGCCGAGTTCGCGCTTCAACTCGAGTATCTGCTCCTGCGTGGGTCCCTTGCGTTGCTCGGGGGGGGGATCGGCGCCTTCCGGTTCGTCGGTCGCCGCGCCCTCTGCGTTTCGCGGCTTCCTGCCGGCCATGCCGCCCTTGGCAAGTTCCTCCGTGAGGCGTTCCGCAGCGCCCGCAATCGTGTACTTCTCGTCGTAGAGAAGCGCGCGAATCCGCAGCAGCCGGTCGATGTGCTCCGTGCGGTAGCGCCGCTGGTCCCCCTCGTCCTTCTCTGGCGCGGCCTCGGGAAAGCGCGTCTCCCAGTAGCGGAGCACGTACGGCTCGACGCCGACGATCTCCGAAACCTCCTGGATTCTGTAGAAGAGCTTCTTCGGATAGCTGGCCATCGCCCGGGTCCTCGGTCGGAGGGTTCAGGAAAGTCGGCGCCCGCGTGCCCCTTCGCGCAAGTCGAATCGTGGCCCGGTCACCGCCCCACCTCCATCAGGCGCGGGTTGACCGGGTCCCTCCACGCGACGTCGGCATCATGTGCGGCGAATGCGTCGATCCAAAGCGAGCCCGCGCGGGGGGAGAAGCTGATCTCGCGAGGGAAGACCGCGACGCCGACGCGCGCCGACCTGGCCTCCTTCGGGACAGGCACAAACTCCGCATACCGGCGCCAGGTGCAGGGCCAGAGCGAGCCCGTGATCGCGGGCTTCAGGCTGTACTGGGATCCCGCGATCGGGCGCCCGTTCGAATCGAAGAACTGCGTGCACGGCAGCGCCTCCTTGCGCGTCATCGTGGAGGCGGAAAGATGGACCGAGAATGCGAGGGTCGTGCCCCCCTCGACGGGGAAGGGCGGGGAAAGGAGCGTCGCGCTGCCGTCGGCCTCGGCGGGGAAGTCGATGCGCAAAGGCTCGCGTCCGCTTGGTGAGGGCATGGCGGGATCGGGCCCGGCGGGATAGCGCCTGCCGCGGAGTGTCCATCCGCCGTCGAGGCGCGGCGACTGCAACGCCGGGACCGGGCCGACGAGCCGCAGGTCCCCATCGACCGTCTCGGCGGGCTTGTCGCCCTCCCCCGCGGGGCGCACCGCGATCCCGCGGAACCTCCAAGGATTGTATGGCGTAAACGTGCGCCTCGGCGTGAACCCCGTCACTGAAACGCGATGGTTCCCCATGGGGACGCGCAATCCCGTGTTGATGTCGAACGGTTCACCCGGTTCACCCGGCGGAACGGCGAAGACTCCCCGGTGCACCCCGTCAATCGCCACGGCAAGCAGGAGCGCCGGGTCGAGCTGCGACTGGGCGGCCCGGCCGGGCGCCGGTTCCATGTCCCCCGGCGAGCGCCGCACGGCGAGCAACTCCAGCCGAGTGTGCGATCCTTCCCCGTAAAGCGGGAACTCCCAAGAGCCATCCCGCTCCCGGAATCCCCTGATCGAGTCCCCGTCCCGCTCTACGCGCACGGAACTGTGGTCCGGCCAGGATGCGGCCAGCGTCACGGGGAGGGTTGCGAGTTGCGGTGGTTCGAGCAGGCCACCGGGCGTCGGCACGGAGGGACGCGGGGCCGCGGGAGCAACGCCCGGGGCGCGGATGGCCATGATCGCAGTCCCGGCGATAGGTACCGGGACGGCCAGCGTTGGAAACGCGTGCACAGCGCTGTTGTCCCACTTGCCCAGTTGGGCGTCCTGCGTTGGCCCCTGCCCCGAGGTGCCGGAGAATACGGGCGACTGCATTGAGTCTATGGCGCCGAGTGCATCCGCCGTCGGCGCCTCGCGCCAGGACGAGTTGATCCAGACGCCCTCAGGCCTTCCCCACGCCATCACGGCGAATGCGTGCGGAAGCAGGTCGGCGGTCTCCCTCCGCAGCAGAGTCGTCTGCACGTTCGCATCATCCCAGTCCGGAAGCCCCGCAGGAGGAAACCACGTGTGCACTCGCAGCCACTGGTCAGTGTTCCAAACGAGGTCCCCCTTCCGGTAGCGACTGCCCAACTCATGGACCAGGACGTTGAAGTTGCGCGTGTCAGCCTGATAGTAGAGCGCGAGCGACCACGACCAGATGGCCAGAATCGGAGTCGCGGCAACTGGCACAAGCCTCCACCCGGACCTTAAGGCGGGGACCGCCCTGGCCATCGCATGGAGCGCCACCCCGACCCCCAGCAGGAACAGCGGCAGGAGAAACGTAAGATATCGGATGTAGAATCCGCGACGCACATTGATGTTGAAGATGAACAGGTAGGTCGCGATCGGCGCGAGAACGCACAGACAGCCGAAGCCCGCCGCAACCCGGCTTCTGCGCCCCTGCCGGAGGAGCAGAGCCGCGCCCGCCAGCGACAGCGCAAACGGCAGCCAAGCGAGTGTCTCGGCCGGCGCCGCGTGGGGGCGGAAGTGGGCGATGCCCCACGACGTGTAGAGCCCCTCGAAGAACGGGAAGCCAAACTCCACGTTGGTCAGGGCCCCACCGGGGGACAGTTTGGAGAGGACAAACTCCAGCGCATGCGCGAAACGCGGCCCCAGGGCCAAGGCAGCCACGCCCAGGCACACTAGCAGCACAACTCCCGAGGCGGCCGCAGGAAGCCTGGCGACCCAGCGTGGCAGCGCGCGCGCGCGGAGGGGCGCGCTCACACACACAGCGCCCACGGCGCCCGCCACCAGCATCGCGGTCAGGCAGATGCTCATGGGGTGGTTGTAGTATGAGAGCGCGCCGGCGGCGCCGATGATCACGAGTCCCCCCTTCACAGCGCCGCGCAGCACCCACGCGAATCCGCAAAGCTGCACCGCCGCGAACAGGAACATCCCGCTGTAGTAGTTCCCATCCTGCGCATAGACCACGAGGTAGGGATTGGCGGCGACGAGCACGGCCATGATCACGCCCAGTCTCCGCCCGCGGACCCAGCAGCCGAGAGCGAAGGCGACAGCCACGGAGGCCGTGGACAAAAGGGCCCCCCAACTCCTCAGCACCGAAGGCGTGTCGCCCACGGTCCGGAGCAGGAACCCCACGGGCCAAAGGTGCACGTTGTGCGTGCGGGATACCGACGCGTTGGTGCCTGCGATCGCGTCCTTGCGCACGGCAATCTCGTCCAGCCACACCTCCGGTTCCCCAATCTGCCAGAACCGAAGGAACCCCGCCAGCAGGACGACCGCGAGCAACACAACTCCCACTCCCCTCAAGCGGCCGAGGAGTCGCCGCCAGATCACAAACTCCGGGATCCCGCGCCCCGAAACCCCTGCGCTCAAGGTGTCCTCGGCGTGCCGGGTGCCGTGTTGTTCGTGTAGGCTCCCACGGGGTTGAGCGGATGCCCGTCCTCATCGTACCTTATCGCGCGCATGCCCCCCATCTTCGGCATGATCATGGGTTCGACCGTCCACTTGACGCTGAAGTACTCCGCCTCGCGGAACTCGGAAAAGCGCCACTCCTTGAGCTCCGTGGACCACGCAACCGCGACGATCCACTTCTGCGGGGGGAACTTCGATCCCTCCCGCGCGATGGGCTGGGATCGGAAGATCGCAAGCTCCCCGTTGCGGTACGGGGGCAGGGGGAGGCGCACGATTTCGGGCTTCTCGAACTTGCGAATCAGGTCTATGTGCCCGTCGTAGGCCCCGGACTTCATCCGCGACTGCATTTCACCCACTGCGAGGCTGACATTCTTCGCGCGCGAGAGATCCTGTTGAACCTTGGAACTCAGCGTCCGCCAGACCGCCCATGCATCCTTCCTGATCCAGGAGCTGCGCCACGAGAGGAGCGCACCCGTAGGCGACTTGAAGATCTCGAGCCGATGTCCAACGCTGGCGAGCGATTCGAGCTTGTCCAACTCCTGTTGGTACTCCCCCTTCGCATTGAAGCGTGCGATGGCGCGGACGCTCCAGGAGCCGAGGAACAGGACAACCAGGAAGCCCAGGACGCCGTAGGCGAGGCGGCGCGCCCTGCCGAACTGCGCCATGTCGGCCTCGCGCGCCTTGTCGAGCTTCTCCTGCCTGCGCTCGAAGTAGCCCTTACGGACGACGGGTTCGTTCTCGGAGGTGTCGCCCGGCATCCTGGGCGAGTTCGCCCGGGCGGCGGCGGCCTCCTCAGCGGCATTCAACTCGGCCTCGCGCCGCTCGCGTGCCTCCGCGCGGCGCTGCTCCGGCGGCTTGAGCTTCTCCCACTCGCGCCGGCGCCCCTTTACAAGGTCGTCGTACTCCATCGCGCCGTTCAGCAGCCCGCCCGTCCGCGCTTGCCACGCGCGGGGGCAGGGGGGTCGGATTCGGGGGCAAACCGTTGGGAGATCGCCATGGCGTCCGCTGGCAACAGGGAGTCTGTCGAGGGCTACGGGGAGGATGTTCTCCAGCGCTGGGCGCATGTCCATGAGATGTTTGCGCGGCGGCTGATGGGGATGCAGCGCGCCGCGGAGGCGCGCGGCGCATCCTTGAACACTCGCGGCGTCGAAGAGAGGCTCGTGCAGGCTATTTGGCACGACCAACTTCTCCGCACCGACGCGCTCGTCACATCCAGCGGCAAGCGGGTCGAAGTCCTGGAGCCGGGACGCTGGAACACGGGGCAGGGACCGGACTTCCAGGATGCGAGGATCAGGATCGCAGGCACCGAGCTGTCCGGGGACGTGGAAATCCATGTTCGCTCCGGGGATTGGGCCAACCACCGCCATGACCGCGACTTTGCGTACAACCGCGTCATCCTGCACGTCGTCCTCGAGGTGAGCGACGACCGCCCATTCGACGCAAAGCACAACGGCGAACGCCTCGAACGGCTCCCCATCCTCCAATCCATCGAGCCGGACCTCGACACGCTCCGCCGGTCGATCAACCTGGACGACTATCCGTATGGCCGGCCCGAGGAGGTCGGCCTCTGCCACACCGAGTTTCTCCGCCTCCCGGCCGAACAGCTCATCGAGTTCTTCGCCGTGGCGGGGCGGATCGAGGATCGGATACGGCGCTTCGATGCGCAGCTCAGCGGCGCGGGGGACTTCCGCCAGCTCCTGCACCAGTCGATGCTCGTCGCACAGGGCCACCGCTCCAACAAGACGCTGTACTTCCTTCTCGGCCGGCGGGCTCCCCTGCATGAGCTCGTGGATCTGGCGCGGGACGTTCCGGAGTACGAACGCCCTGTGTTCTTCCTGTCCGCGCTGCTCCACGTGGCGGCGCTCCTGCCGTTGGAGCCGGGGAAGTGCGATTCCCCTGACGAGGAGACCGCGGAGTTCCTCGCCCAACTTGGACGCCACTGGAGGCACGCGAGGCCCTACTTCGCCGACCGGCTCATGCCCCCGACGAAGCGCTGGCACGCGGGCGTCCGTCCCGCCGGATTCCCCGGGCGAAGGCTGGCCGCCGTGGCCGTGCTTGCAGGCCGCATCGCGTCGCCCGGTGAGGCGCTGTTCGACGCCTTTTGCGCGCGCGTCCGGGGTGCTGACTTCTCCGCAATGTCGCCCAGGGACCAGCGCGCTTGGTGGAAATCCCTCTGCGAACCCCTCCTCGTCGAGGACGACTCGCACTACTTCGCACGGCACTTCACCATCGGCGGCAAAGCCCAGAAGCCCCAGGCACTGCTGGGGGAGCCCGCCGCGCGCTCTCTCGTGTTCAACGCGTTGTTGCCCATTGCGGCGCTGCGCGGGCGGCGCACCGGGGATGCCGCGCTTGAACGCGCGGCGTGGGAGCACCTGGTCCGTTTTCCCGCGCTCGAGGAGAACGCCGTGGCGCGGTTCATGAAGCGCCGACTGCTCGGGGAGACGGACCCCCCGGCCGGCCTGCTTGCCCTCGAACTCGGACAGCAGGCGCTCCTCAAGGTCTTCGCCGACTGCTGCTCCCACAACGAGCGGTCCTGCGATGACTGCACCTTCCTGGCCCTCGGCAGGAAACTCATGCTGGAGTGACGTCCGGTGCGGGCTGGCCCCGCCCCGTCGTTGACCTGCGGGCCGCCCGGTCGCACCATCCTTGCGGCGGGCACTCGCCGCCACACCAGACCGAGCCCCGCCGCGCCCCATGACCACCACGACCCCCTCAGCCCAGAACATTCTCGACCGTGCCGTCGGCGGCGGGCGGATCAGCGAGGCGGAGGCGCTCGAGCTGTTCGACGGTGCTGCGTTGCCGGAACTCGCGTCCGCAGCCCACAGGGTGGCGCGTCGCCTCAACCCGGGCCGCACCGTCACCTACATCATCGACCGCAACGTCAACTACACGAACGCGTGCCTCGCGGACTGTTCGTTCTGCGCGTTCTTCCGCAAGGTCGGTGACCCGGACGTGTATGTTCTCACAAAGGACCAACTCGCCGAGAAGGTCCGGGAAACGCAGGCGCTTGGCGGCAACCAACTGCTCCTTCAGGGAGGCATGCACCCCAAGCTGAAGCTCGAGTGGTACGAGGACATGCTCCGCTTCCTGACAGGGGAGTTCGGCATCCACGTCCACGGGTTCAGCGCGCCCGAGATCCATGCCTTCGCGAAGATCAACCGCCTCTCGTACTCGGAGGTCCTGGGCAGGCTGCGCGACGCGGGGCTGCGGTCCCTCCCCGGCGGGGGGGCGGAGATCCTCGTCGACCGCGTCCGCCGCGAACTAACCCGCGGCAAGGTGCTCTCCGACGATTGGATAGAGGTCCACCGCACCTGGCACCGCATGGGGGGACGCTCGACGGCCACGATGATGTTCGGCCACATCGAGACACTCGCCGAGCGCGTCGAGACCTTCCGCCGATTCAGGGAACTCCAGGACGAGACTGGAGGATTCACCGCCTTCATCGACTGGACATGGCAGCCCGACAACACGCGTCTGGCCCGCGAGTCCGGCCGACGCGAGGTGGGGAGCTGGGACTACCTGCGCACGACGGCCATTGCACGTCTCTACATCGACAACATCCAGCACATCCAATCCTCCTGGGTCACCCAGGGCGGGCGCATCGGGCAGGTCTCGCTCTTCCACGGTTGCGACGACATGGGCTCCATCATGATTGAGGAGAACGTCGTGCGCGCCGCTGGTGCCGCCTTCAGGATGGACGAGGAGAACCTCCGCAACCTCGTGCGGGAGGCCGGCTTCGTGCCGCGCAGGCGCAACTTCTTCTACGAACTTCTCCCGGAGCCGGAGGAGTTCTCCCAACTGCCCGCGGAACCGGTCGGCGTCTGATGCCCAACTCCGGACAGGGCAACGGGTCCCGCAAGCCGCTGTACCTCGCGGTGGTGGTCGTGTTCGTTGCCTGGTTCCTCTGGTCGAAGCGCACCACCACCTGGCCGATAACCAACGACCCGCCAACCGGGACAAACATCATCGCCTTCGGGGACAGCCTCACCAAGCTGCCGCCCGGGGTGGGGGAGAAGACCTACCCCGAGTTCCTCGCGACCATGCTCGGCAAGCCGGTGTTGAACGCAGGCGTGCCGGGAAACACCACGCAGCAGGCGCTCGCGAGGATCGAGCGCGACGTCCTCGAACAGGACCCGCGGGTTGTGATCGTGCTGCTCGGGGGAAACGACTTCCTGAAGGAGGGACGGGGCGTTGACGACATCCTTGGTTCCCTGCGCGAGGTGATCGCGCGCGTTCAGTCGAGCGGGGCGATGGTTGTTCTCGTGGGGCTCGAAAAGCCGGGACCATTCTCCGGAGGCTACACGGAGAAGTTTGAGGCGCTTGCAAAGGAAACCGGCTCGGTCTTTGTGCCTGATGTGCTCGACGGCATCCTGACCAACCCGGCGCTCAAGCTCGATGCGATCCACCCAAACTCGGCCGGAGCGCGGATCATGGCCGAGCGCATCGAGAAGCAGGCGGGTGAGTATCTGCGGCGGTAGTTCCTGCGGCGAACCGGGCCCCCGGTGGGTCAGCCCGGATGCCGGCCCCCCTGCGAACTCCGATCCTCCAGCAAATCGAACAGGTGTCCCATCAGGTGGCATACAATCGTGATCCCGAGGCAGACGGTCCCCAGGATCAGGATCGCGAGCAGGGCGAGCCAGTAGGCATCACCCATCAGGCCGCTCGAACGGAGCCACAACCACCCTCCCCCGAGGGTTCCCAGGGTGAGGAAAGCAAACACATAGTAGCCAAGCCAACTCTCCCGCGATGGGGTGAGCAGTTCGGGCCCAACCTTCAATTGTGCGTAGGCGTGCATGAGGGAGTCCACCTGGTGGGGTCAAATCGACACGTCCCCACCGTGTGCGAATCCCGCACCAACCGGGCGCTCAGCCGTGGCAGCCGCAACCGGAGCCGCAGGAATGCCCGCCCGCCTTGGGAGCGGCTGCGACGGGGGCGGGCTTCTCCGCCGACTCGGTCTTCGCCGAAGTCTTCGAGCCCTTGTAGTCGGTCTGGTAGAAACCGGCTCCCTTGAAGATCACGCCGCCACCCGAGCCGATCAGGCGGCTGACCCTGCCCTTCTCGCCGCATGCGCAATCGGTGACGGGCGGATCGCTCATCTTTTGCGTGACCTCGAAGGTCTCGCCACAGGCTTCGCAGACGTACTCATAAACGGGCATGGGTCGAATCTCCCCAGTTCTCTTGGGAGGATGGCTTGCAACGGGTGCGGATTGCAAGCGTTGTGCCGGGTGAGGCGCATCAAAGCAAGAGGCCCCGGACAGGGCGTCCGGGGCCTCGGGTGTTCCTTCGGGCCCTGCGTCTCCGGCTGCTAGCGCAGGTTTCCGGTGAACGCCGGGTAGAATCGGTCGAGCGAGACCATCTTGTCCATCTCCCAGCAACGCGCGATGAAGTCCTCCTGCACGTCGCGGGGGAGGAGTCCCTCTGCGAGCTGGCGGAACTTCTCCTCGATCTGGATGTCGCTCATAGGGTTCTTCGGGTGGCCGAGGGGGTAGCGCGCCTCGCCCTCGTGCACCTTGCCGTCCTTCATCGTGACCTTCAGGTGGTTGGCGAACCCGTCGCCGTACATGGCGGTGAACCCGGCGTCCTCGACGATCTCGATCTTCTTGAGGAAGGCGAGCATCTCGGGGTCCCGGAACTTGTGCTCATCGAAGCTGGCGAGGGTGACGGGGCCCTCGGCGAGCGCGATCGCGATGCAGTAGGGAAGACTGTGGTCGGCGGTCTCCTTGCTCTTCGGATCCCACTTCTCAGGGGAGCGCCCGATGATCTCGTACGAGGCCTTGTGCGTTCGCACCTTGATGGAGGCGACATCGCGCCAGTTCACGCCCTTGGAGCGCATGGCGACGGCGATTTCCACGGCGGACTGCGCATGGTACTCGACGGGTGCGGGCTTGATGTAGGTCTTCAGGATCATGCCCGGCGCTTCGCCATCCCCGGAAAGGACGAGGTCAAAGTTGCCGGTCAACACCGACTCGAGTCCCTTGACGCCCTCGAAGATCGGGGTCGGGCCCGTAAAGCCGCAGCGTGCCGCCCTGACTGCGAACAGGCCGTTGCGGCCCGCATTCGCAAACGCGGCCGCCTTCCAGTTCGGCATCTCGCCCTCGCGCGTTTGGCGGATCGCAGTGTGCGCGACCCCCGCGATGCCGAGCGCATGGACGATGTCGTCCTCGGCCATCCGCAGCATGGCGCCGACCGATGCCGCCACGGAGAGGTTGCCGTAGGTCACGTGGTCGATGCCCTTGGCGCGGAGCGAATTCGCATCGCATAGGCGGCATTGAACCTCGTAGGCGTTCGCGATCCCGAGGATCGTCTCCGGCCCCGTGTGCCCATAGACTTGCGCTGCGGCGATCACGGCGGCGATGTTGTCGCTGGGGTGCGCGGGTTCCTTCGCGAGGTATGTGTCGTTGTAGTCCAGCGTGCGCACCATGGTTGCGTTGGCGAACGCCGCGTACTCGAGGGCGGAACCCGGCAGGTAGCCCATCACTTCCGCTGCGCGCTCGCCCGCAGGGGCGACCGAGGCGGCGACCCGTACCGCAGCCGCGGCCACGTCGGTCTGCCATGCTCCGAGCGCGGTCGCGACCGAATCCAGGACGCGACGCTTCACTTCATGGACTACATCCTTCGGCAATTGATCTGGACGCACGGAGCGGCAGTAGCGCGCAATCCGGCGCGCCTTGTCGTTCGCATGTTCGGACATGGCGGGTTCTTGTCTCCGGTGGAGAGGGGTTGAGGGGGCCGATGGCTCCCCGTCATTGAGCGCTTGATTGGTGCCCCGGGGGGGCCATGGGCCAAGGGCGATTCGATCCGGCGCGGGGCGCGAAGGCCTACTTTGGCGGCGACTTGGGCAGCGCCGCCTCGACTGCGGCGATGACCTCCGGCAGCATCGGGCTCACCCGTGAGCGGAATCGCGCAACCAACTCGCCATCGGCGTTGATTAGGATCTTCTCGAAGTTCCAAGTGAATCCGCCGGCATGCTGACCGTTGCCCTCGGTTAAAGCCTCGAAGAAGGGGGACCAGATGGGATAGTTCACGTTCGTCTTCCCCATGACGGGGAAGCTGACCTTGTAGCGGCTGGAACAGAACTCCTGGATCTCCGCGTTCGTCCCGGGTTCCTGTCCCCCGAACTCGTTGCTCGGGAAGGCGATCACCACAAATCCCCGGTCCTTGTAGAGTTGGTAGAGCTTCTCAAGGTCGGCGTACTGCGGCGTGAAACCGCACTCCGAGGCGGTGTTCACGATCATGATCGCCTTGCCGCGGTACAGTGAGAGCGTCTCCGTTGTCCCATCGGCCCTCTCGTAGGGGGTGGAAAAGATTTTGGCCACGGTCTCGGTGTCCTTGGGGGGTTGTGCATTCGTATTGTTGATGCCGAGCAGGCAAAGCAGAACCGCGAGGAAGATCCTCGGGATCAATCCCCCGGGGGAGGGCGGACTGGCGAGTGGGACACGGTGCATACTCAGTTCCTCGAAGGCCGTACTGTCGATCACACCACGTAGTAGACGCACTCGGGGTGGTGAAGGACAATCGCAACAGTGCTCTGCTCGGGGACGAGCTGATGGCTTGCGGTCAGGCTGACGCCGAGCTGCTCCTCCACCGGCATGATGCGCCACACGATCTCGTGGTCGGCGAGGTTCGGGCATGCGCTGTACCCAAAGCTGTAGCGCTTCCCCTCGGCTTCCCCGATGCCCCACATGGCGCGGATGCGCTGGTGGCTCCAGGAAGCGAGCGCCTCCGCCGACTCCGTCGCGAACCCGTGGAGGAAGTATGCGCGCGTGACGTCGCCGCGCGCGTGCCACTCGTCGTAGAGTTGGGTTGCCCGCGGGCCGAGCGTGACCACCTGGAGGGCGATGACGTCGCGTTCCGCCCCTTCGGCCGGACGCACATAGTCGCTCAGGCAGAGGTTGTCCTCGCGATTCTGGCGCGGGAACCCGAAACGCGCCATCTCCCGCGTCGGGTCAGCAGGATCGAAGATGACCATCGCGTCGCCATCGGCCGCGGCGGGGAAGAACCCGTGGATGATGCGCGGCACCAGCCACTTGTGGCGCCGCGACTCGCGCTGGAGCTCCGCCAGCTTCGGCTCGAAGGACTCTCGCACCGTGCGCTCGAACTCCGCGCCGGACTGGCCCTTCGCGCCCCAGCCCACCCGGTAAAGCTCGTTCAGGTCCAGATGCTTCCACATCTCGTCGAGTGGGACTCCGTCGAACACGCGCCAGCCGAGGAACGGCGCCGTCGGGATGCGCACGTCGCGGCGGACCGAACTGCGGCGCGCGGACGAGCCGTTGCGGCCCTGCGCCGACCGCTGCGCCTCCGCCTCGCGCTCGAGTTCGCGCTGGCGCACGGCCTCCGCCCGGGCACGCTCCACGAAGTCGGTCCGTCCCGGCCCACCGAGGGCGTCCATGATGTGCAGCCCCTCGAACGCGTCCTTCGCGTAGAACACGCCGGGGGCGTAGAGGGACTGCGTGTCCGACGTGTCGTCGGTGAGGAACATCGCGCGGCGGCCAAAGCTCCGGTTGATCGCCGCCCCGCCGATGATGACGGGAAAACTCAGGCCCTGGTGCGCGAGTTCCCGCACGCAGGTCGGCATCTGCTTCGACGTCGAGACCAGCAGCGCCGAGAGGCCAATCGCGTCTGCCCCCACCTCCCGCGCCTTCTCGATGATCTTCTGCACCGGGACCTGTTTCCCCAGGTCGAAGACTGTGTAGCCGTTGTTCGACAGGATCGTCTGCACCAGG
>CAZUCD010000002.1:0-54577 GCA_964618855.1 uncultured Candidatus Sumerlaeota bacterium | reverse complement strand
ACCATCCCGCGGGGCCGCGCCGGGGAGATCCGGCCGGCCGGTCCCGCGGGGCTCTTCGACCACGACGGCCCCAGGAGGGGCGAAGCCGATGCAGGAACAACTCATGCAAGCGCAGGCGGGGCGGCTCATGGTGATTGAGCGGACCCTGCTCGCCGGTGCGGTCGCGGCCCGCATCGTCGTTGCCGAAAGACCCGTAGGACAGCACGCCGAGGACATCGCCGCGCTTCGCGAAGTATCAGAATGCTGGTGGTGCGACGGATTCGGAAAGGACGCCGCGGAGTTCCGAGGGGAGGCGTCGCGGTGCGTGGCGCGCTTCGACTCGATGACCCGGAAGCCGGACGCCGACCAGGACTTTCAGCAGTACCTTCTCGACATGAACCAGATTCAGGCGCGCGAGCTTGCCGCGAAGCTGGCCATGCGTCCCGATTGGCTGGACGCGGCCCGTGCCGAGGCGAAGCGGGTAGCCGCGCTGGTGGCGAGGGCGAAGGCGCGGGAGGACCGCCTGGCGTCGAGCCTGACCGCGTTCGAGAGCTTCAACGCACTGGTGGAGGCTCCCGGGGGATACCGGCCCACGCTCCGTTGCCTGACAGAACCCGACAAGACGCAACGCCGGCGGCTTCTCATGCTGGCGAACCTTTACGACCGCGAGCAAGTGTTCCGGGGCGATCCGCGTCGGGTGCATCGGACCTGACCGCCGCCCCCATCCCTGAGACTTCAAGGCCGGTCGCAAGACGTAGCTCCCTCCTTGCCCGACCCCGCCGAGACCGTCCCCCTTCCCCACCCGGGCGAGGGGGACGTTTCTTTGAGGGCTACGGCTTCGCCCGGCTGGCAAGGCTGGCAGATCGGGGGCGCGCGAGGGTGAGGGGCGCGGGGAGGAACCCGAACCGCGCCAATGGGCCGCGCGGCGCGGAGTTGGTCCGGTTACGCGGTGCCGTTGACCCGGCGTCCGAAGTGTTGACCCGGTGTTGACCTGAGTCAAAACAG
This sequence comes from uncultured Candidatus Sumerlaeota bacterium, assembly GCA_964618855.1. Classification (GTDB taxonomy): domain Bacteria; phylum Sumerlaeota; class Sumerlaeia; order SLMS01; family JANRJK01; genus CAZUCD01. The sequence goes on along the minus strand of CAZUCD010000002.1, from coordinate 53,593 downwards.
GCTTACTTCGCCGCTTGGCGCGTCTTGCAGAGCCTTGATTTTATTGGTTTTTTGGAGCGGGCGATGGGATTTGAACCCACGACGTCCAACTTGGAAGGCTGGAGCTCTACCCCTGAGCTACTCCCGCTCGGGTGGGGTGGCGTAGGGTCGAAACGTGGCACGGCGCGGTCAACGGCAATTGGTCAGCGTTTCCGCGTTGCCGCGCGAGCCGGGGGCGGCGACGATGTATGCTGAAACCACCGGGGCGGGCCCAAGCCCGCGAGGGAGAACACCGCGATGGGCCGGAAGATACTGGTCATCGACGATGAGCCCAGACTGGCCAACAGCCTGACGTCCCTGCTGAGGGGCTGTGGCTTTGAGGTGAAGTCCGCCATCGGCGGGGGTCCGGGGCTCAAGCTCCTGCGGGACGAGGACTTCGACCTGGTAATCACCGACCTGCGCATGAACGACGTCGATGGATTCGACGTCATGCGGTTCGTCGGCAGGGAGAGGCCGCGCACGGCCATCATCGTGATAACGGGGCATGCGAGCACCGAGTCCGCCATCGAGGCGATCCACCAAAACGTCCACGACTACATTCCGAAGCCGTTCGACTTCGACTTCCTCAAGGCTAGCGTGGACAAGGTCTTTGCCCGATTGGAGACGGAGCGCCTGAAGGCCGACCTGGCGCGCATGTTCTCCCACGACATCAAGGTGCCGCTGACGAGCGTGATCGGCTTCTCCGACTTCCTCGTGAAGCCCGACGGTTCGATCCACCCGAACTGCGCGGAGTTTGCGCGCAAGATTTCGTCGAACTCGCGCAAGGTGCTGGCCCTGCTGGAAAACTACCTGACGAATGCCCGTGTGGAGGAGGGACGGCTGGAGATCCACCACGAGTCGGTGGCGCTGGCGCCCGTGCTGCGGGAGGCGCTGCGAGTGAACGAGTACGAGCTTTCCCTGCGCGCGCTCCAGGCGGAAGTCGAGCTCGCCGGCGAGCACACGGTTGTCGGGGATGAGCCGCTGCTCTTCCGGGCCTTTGCGAACCTGCTTAGCAACGCGGCAAAGTACGCTCCCGAGGGGGCCAAGGTCTGGGTGCGAACATCTGACGCCGTCCTCAATGGCGGACGCGCCGTGTCCGTCATCGTCGGCAACGGGGGTTCGACGGTTCGGGATACCGAGGCGCCCACACTGTTCGAGAGGTTCCACCGGGGATCATCGAGCAGGGGGGTGGGAGGATCCGGACTGGGATTGCATGTGGTGAGGATCGTCGCGGAGGCCCATCGCGGCCGGGCGCAGTGCCACGTCCAGCCGGAGGCGGGCGTCATCGAGTTCGAGGTGGTGCTTCCGGTGGAATAGTCGCCGCGTCGCGGACGGCGGCGACAAAGATGGCGTCGTCGCCAATCATGCGCCGCGCGTGTAACTCGGCGAGCAGCGACTCGAAGCGGCCCCACTCGGTGGGCGTGAATCGCGGCCTGAAGTAGCGTTCCGAGTAGAGGCGGAGTTCCGCGAGGTTCACGAGCACGTAGTCCACCCGGCGCTTGGGCCACTCGGCGAGAATCTCCGCATTGGACTTCGTGCCGCGGATGGAGTTCAGGACGCGCGGGGTGTCGAACCAGTCGCTGTGCGCGGGCTCGAACGCCGAGGCATAGGCTCCCCGGTGCTCGCCGACGTAGAAGACGCGAATGCTGCGCGCTTCGGCCTCCCGAGGCCTGTTGGCGGCGATCTCGCGCTCGAGGGACATGACCGTCGGATAGGAATTGAATGCGCGGGAGAGCACGTTCTCGTGCGGGGCGATGCTCGCCTGGAGCGGCGGCGTCGCCGACCCGAAAGCGTTCCACCAGAGGATCCACGCAATCCCGGGCGCGGCCAGCCAAAGCGGGAGCGCCCTTCCGAGCCGCGAGGGCGAAGTCGCAAACTCGCGCGCCCATCCTGCCCCTGCCAGGCAGGCCACGAGGACGACCGGAACCATGGCGAAGCGCATGCTCTGGTAGCCGATGAACCAGAGCGCCCACGTGGCGGCGGCCAGTGCGAGGATGGGGCGCCTGGCTGAGGCCGAGCTGTTGCGCCGCGTGCCGTACCTGACGGCGAGCACCAGCATCGCGGGCCAGGCGGCACCGGGATTCTGCCCCTCGAAGATGTCCCAGCGGAATGCCGTCGCGACGGGCGACAGGAGAAAGTCCCCAATGCCCCTGCCGAGTCCCTTTTCGGCGGCCTTTGCGGCGTAGAAGGCCGCGCACTCTGGGGTCCAGTCTCCCATTCCCACCAGTCCGGGGAGCGGAAAGTACAGAGGATTGCCGACATTGGCGAGGTTGCGAACCAGGAACGGCAGCATGGGCACGGCACACGCCGCGCACCAGGCCACGCACGCGCGCCACTGGCTCTTCGAGCGCCCCTCCATGCGCATCCACCAGGCGAGGACCGCAAAACTCGCCACGAGTGCCATTGGACCCGCGGTGAGCTTGAACGCGGCGGCCGTGCCGGCACAGAGGCCCATCCACGCTGCCGTAGGCATCGCAGGCGCCTGCCGCTCCAGGGAAACCAGCCCGACCGCCGCGCAGGCAAGGACGCATGCAGAGGCTGCAACGTCCGCGAAGGGCCACGAGGCCACGATCGCGACAACGGGGACCGATGCGGCAAGGAGGCGCCCCGCCGCGACGGCGCGCTCCTCGGCGCCGGGGTCCACGGCGCGCACGCAGCACCCGGCGAGTTCCCCGGCGATCGCCACCATCGCCAGGTACCCCGCGAAGTGGAGAAGCTGGAACACCTCCGCGTGCGGCCACCCGAACGATGTGGCCAGCGCCAGCAGGTTCGGCAGGTTGGTGAACGAGTTGAACCGCAAGTATGCGTCGAACCCCTGGTAGTGCCACTCCTGTGCCGCGACCAGGTGGTAGCGCAGGCCGTCGCTCTGCACCGGCGGACTGAGCGCGGCCAGGCCCGCGATGACGATCGGGACAAGCACCGCAAGCTGCATGGGCGATCGCCCGGCGAGGCGAATCGCCGGCAGGACGAAGGCGCCACGCCGCGCGGCGGCGAGAGTCAGGGCGAGCGCGGCAACGGCGGCGCAGACCCTTCCGGCTGGGCCCAAAGTCGCAAGAAGCCCGAGCACCGGGGATAGCATCCCAAGTCCTGCGAGGAAGCATACGCCGCCGCGCGTCGAACTCCTGAGGGCCGGCAGGGGAAGCCTCGCCGAGAGGAGGCTCGCGGCAGCAATCGCCGATGCCCCGAACAACACGGCGATGAGGATCGCCGGGACCCACCTCACGAGGAATGCGGCATCGAACCCCAGGCCTGCGTTGCGGATGGGGGAGGCGAAGCTCCGCCACCAGGCAGCCGCCAGCCCGGGTTCACCCAAGTGCGCCAACAGCGTCGGATTCCACGCCACAATGGTCGTGGCCAGGGTCACTCCGACGAGGAGCGCCGGGACTGTATGCTTCATGGGCAGGATTCTCAGCCGCCAGCCGGAGGGACTGGCCCGCTTGCCACGGTCGCGAGCACCATGTCCCCAAGGACATTTGCCACCGTGCGCGACATGTCGAGCAACCGGTCCACCCCGAGGATGATGCCGATCCCCTCGGCAGGGACTCCGATGGTGGTCAGCAGGATCGCAATGAGGGGGATGCTCCCGCCGGGGACTCCCGCGGTCCCGATCCCCGCCATGATGGACATCAGCACGATTGTGAACTGCTGCTCGGCGCCGAGTTCTATGCCGTAGAACTGCGCCAGGAAAAGGACGGTGACTCCCTCAAACAGGGCCGTGCCGTTCTGATTCGCCGTCGATCCCACGGTCAGGACGAAGGAGGATATCGACTTCGGCAGTCCCAGCCGCTCCTCCGCGACCCGGAGTGTGGTGGGCAGCGTCGCGTTGCTGGAACTGGTGGAGAATGCGGTCACGATGACTTCCTGCACGCGCATGAACCAGTCCATCGGGTTCCAGCCTGCCATGAAGCGCAGCACCAGCGAGTAGGTGACGGCGATGTGGAAGAGCAGCCCGGCCAGGACGACCGCCATGTACTTGAAGAGCACTCCGAAGAGGTCCGTGCCCACCTTGGCGGTCGTCTGGAAGATCAGCGCCGCGACTCCGATGGGGGCGAACCACATCGCGTAGCCGATCACTCGCATGCTGAGGGCCTGGATGCCCTCCAGCAGTGCCACGATGGGTGTTGCCTGGGCGGGCGCGATCTGCGTGAGGGCGGCTCCGATGATCACGGTGAACACGAGGAATGCGATGATGCCCCCGCCCTTGTAGCTCGGGTTCGGGTTGAAAAGGTTCGCCATGTCCTCGATCGGATTGCGTGACACCGAGTCGATGGCGGTCTGCGCGAGCGACTTTGCCTCGCTCGCGCGCTGGAGATTCTTCGAGACACCCTCGGAGGTGGTCTGCGCCATGAGCGTGTCGCGCACGTCGGCGGGTATCCCATCCCCGGGGCGCACCGCGTTGACCAGGATGAGGCCAACGGCCACCCCCGCGCCGGTCAGGATGATCGTCCCGCCCAGTACTCGCGCACCGAGCTTGCCCACGGCCTTGATGTCCCCGAGGCCCGCGACCCCAAGGGCCAGGGAACTAAAGACCAGCGGGATGATCATCATGAACATCATGTTCAGGAAAATCCCGCCGAGGGGCTTTGCGAGATTGTCCACAATCCAGTCGAGCTGCCGCGCGCCGTCGGGAGTCCCGGCAAGGACGGCGCGCGCCGCGAAGCCCAGCACCACGCCCACCGCGAGGCCGATCGCGATTCGGACCGGCAGGGACAATCCTTTGCCTTGAGGTTCCACGGACCAACTCCCCTTGAGCCAGCGGTGCGTGGAACCCAGCTTCACAACGCGCCCCCGGTGCCACAACCGATGAATTCCCATTTCAACATCCCCCTCGATCTTCCCCACGCGGCCACCATCGTGGACCGCATCGAACGCCTGCTCGAGCGGAGGCTGGACCGCGAGGAGGAGGACCACGACGAGGCCTTCGCGACCATCGCGCTCCTGCGCCAGATGCTCTCCTCGTCGCGTGCATCGGGGGAGAATCCCCCTGATGCCCAGGCCCGGGAGGTAGTCCTTCGAGCGGCGGAACTCGGCCGCGAGCTCGTCACCGAAATCGAGAGGCTGGACATCCGCGAGGACCGCCTGGGCCAATGCGTCCGCAACCTGTTCGAGTGCCTTGAACTGGGGCGCGAAGGCGCGGAGATATCCCTGCGCGCGGGGGAGGACCCGCGTTCCCCAATGCGACCGTGAGGCACCTCTTCGTCGCCAACGACCCGACGGCCCCCGGTGGGCGGTCGCCTTTCGTGCTCTTCGTGCGGGTGGCGGGACTGCTTGCGCGGGCGGGAAACTCGGTGGTGCTGATCGCGCCGGACGCCGACCTCCCCTGCGCCGTGCCCGAGGGCGTCACGCTCCAACGGATCGCGTGGGCCGACCGCGCCGCCCAGGACCGGAGCATCGCGGCCCGCGCGCTAACCATCCCGGAGGCAGTCGGCGCGTTTAGCGGTCCATTCCCCGGACTCGCCTGGTCATGCCTTGCGGAACGCGAGGTCCAGCGCGCCCTGGCCTCGGGGGGCATCGACGTCATTCATGCGCCCGACTTCGAGGCGCCCCTCTACACAACCCAGGTCATGCGGGCCTGCGGGCTGTGGGAGGGCACTGCGCCCCCGATTGTCATGCACCTCCTGCAGCAGTCGGAGGACAGGGCCATCGCGAACGACGAGGATGTGTACGCGCCGGCGAATGTGCAGGCGTGGCGTGCGGAGAGGTTCTCCTGCGCCGTCGCGGACGCGTGGGTGTGTCCGAGCGCGTGGTTCCGGGACTCCCTCGAGAAGCGGCACGCCATCGGGGATGGGGACTTGGTGGTCATTCCTCCCCCCGTCAGGTCGCCGGCGTCGGCTCCGCCCGCGGGCTTCGTGCTTGCAAGCGACATCGAGCCCGCCTCCGGGCTACTGGAGCTTGCTCGCGCGCTTCGCAGTGCTCCCGAGTCGCTTGGCACTGCGGAGGTCGTGGTTCGCGGTGTCGACCGCCCGTATGCGCCCTTGAACTCGCGGATGACTTCGGAACAATTCCTTCGCCTCTTGCCGGGTCCCCTCAAGTCCCGCGTTCGTGTGAACCCGCCGGGGGACGCTCGCCCGTCCGGGTCCATGCTTGCACTCCCGCGGCATGCCTTGGCCCCGACACCGGAGGCGCTGGACGCGCTCGAGGCGGGAGGGCAGGTTCTTGCCACCATGACGGCTGGATTCGACGCGCTCGCGTCCCCGTCCGTGCGAATTGTCCCGGGCGATGTGAATGATCTGGCGAAGGTCCTCCTTGTGGCGCCCGCCGCGGCCCCCGCATTCGACAATTCTGCGCAGGTGCTCGATGCATGGACGACACTCCTTGCGCGCGTGGTCGGTGGGGGGGCGGCCCGCTCAATGGCAATGCCGTCCTTCCTCCCATTCGCAGGACGTCGGGGCGGACGCGCCGCGCAAAGGCGCCACGCGTCGGGCGAAGGCAGGGGTATCGCCGTCGTCATCCCCCATTACAACCTCTCCACGGTCCTGCACGAAGCAGTCGAGACGGCCCTGTCCCAGACGCCGCGCCCGGTCGATGTCCTTGTGGTGGACGACGGCTCGACAGAGGCAGGGGCGGCGGAGGCGCTCGCGCGGGCCGAGTCCGCGGGCGCGCGCGTGCTTCGCAAGCGCAACGGGGGACTCTCGGCCGCGAGGAACTCCGGATTCGCCGACGTATGCGGGCACTTGGGCGAGCCCCCCCTTGGGATGATCTTCCTCGACGCCGACGACAGGCTGCGACCGGGCTGCGTCGCCGCGTGCGAGCGCGTGCTCTCATCGCGCCCGGAGATCGGCGTTGTCTCCTTTTGGACGCACCACTTCGAGTCGGTCGATTGGTACTGGACCAACGTGTGCCCCGCACTCCCGTTTCAGATCCACACGAACGAGGTCGCGACCTTCTCAGCCTACCGGACGGAGGCCATAGCCGAGGCCGGCGGGTATCGGGAGGAGATGTTTCTGGGCTACGAGGACTGGGACTTCACGAACGCGATCATGGCCCGTGGATGGGCGGCCGTCGGAGTTCCGCGCATTCTCGCGGACTACCGCGTGCGCGCGGACTCGATGCTGCGGGGAATGGGCGCGCATGCGCACGGATTGATGGTCGGGCGGATGCTGGAGCGCACGCCCGATGCGCTCGCATTGGACCCGGTGGAGATCTCGCTCCTGGGGGAGGGCATCCAATTCCAGCTTCGCGGTGAGCTCGTGGTCCTCCGCGGAATGGTGGCAAGGTGGAGGCGGATGGCGCACAGGCCCGACCTCGCGGCGAAGTGGGCGCTGGACAAGTTGTCCTCCCGCCTGCGCCAGAAGAAAGAATGAGCGCCACGCCGGCATCCAGGGTGGCCGAGTCGTGCGCCCGCCTTGGGGTCCCGCGCGGCGTGTCCGGGGCGGCCGTGGACCTGCTCGCCGACGAGCTCCATGCCCTTTGGTCGCGCGAGTATGCCAACCTGCGGGGCTCGGCGAGCTACCGCGTCGGGCGGACGCTGCTCGGCCCCCTGATCGCACTGAGGGACAGGGGGCGGTCACGCGTGCGGATCGACTGGCCGCGCGTCGAGCCGCTGCTGCATGCCCTGCCCGTGTTCCAGCCGGGGGTGTCCGGTGTGCCCGGACTCGATGAGGTCACCGCGATCATCCCGACGCGCGACAGGCTGGACTTGCTGGGCCCATGCGTGCGCAGTCTGACGGCGTTCGCGCCGGGCATGCCCATCGTCATCCTCGACAATGGGTCGTCGGATTCCGCGACTCAGGCCTTTCTGGAGGAACAGCAGCGCTCGGGCGCGGCGCGCGTGATCCGTGATGACCAGCCCTTCAACTTCGCGCGGCTGAACAATGCTGGCGTCGCCGCCACCTCGACGCCTCATGTCCTGCTCCTGAACAACGACGTGGAGGCGACAGCGCTGGGCTGCATCGAAGGGCTGCTGGCGCCCATGGCTGATCCGCGCGTCGGTGTCGTGGGGGCGCGGTTGGATTATCCCGACGGCCGGCTACAGCACGCCGGGATCGCGCTCGGAGTGGGGGGGGTGGCGGGGCATCCCGGGCGCAGCGTCTCGGCCGGCGACGCGGAGCGCCTCCGGTTTCCGGTGCAGCCCATGGAGTGGAGCGCGGTGACGGCTGCATGCATGCTCGTCCGGCGCAGCGCATGGGAGGAGGCTGGGGGGATGGACACGGCCCTAGCGGTCGCGTTCAACGACGTCGACCTCTGCCTGAGGGCGGGTGCTGCGGGATGGAAGTGCGTCGTCTCCCCCTCTGCGCGGCTCGTCCACCGGGAGGGGCGTTCCCGCGGCGCGGACGACACACCGGAGAAAATCGCCGGCTTCTACCGGGAGTTTGCGCTGATGCGCGCGCGGTGGGGACCGCTCCTCGATGCGGATCCGTGCTTTCCCCCCGAATTGGCGAGGGCAATCGCGACGTCGTAGGCGCGGCGCTCAGGCTTCCGCGGACTGCCGATGGGACAGGTCGAAGCTCGCAATGGCGCGGCGTCCCCCGTCCTCGAACCTCAATTCGGACAGGTGCAGCCTCGCGAGGAAGATCCCCCGGCCTGAGGGCAGGAGCAGGTTCTCGGGCTCCGATGGATCGGGGAGCATGGCGTGGTCAAAGCCATCCCCGCGATCCTCGATGGTGATTCGAATCGCCCGCCCGCGCACGGCCTCCATGACAACACGGACGCGCTTTTGGGCCGAGTCCTGCGCCTCCTCCCGTGAGCGCAGGAGATCGCGCCACTCCCCCGCCGCGAGCGCGTCCGCCTTCTCCCTCTGCGTGATCCCGAGCGCACCATGCTCCACGGCGTTGTAGAGAAGTTCATTGATCGCGACGTGGATGCCCTGCGCCTCCGCCTCGGAGACCATGCCGCGGAAGTGCTGCCGCAGGAGCTTGCCAAGGGCGCTGGCGATGGAAATCCTCGCGGGGATGTGGAACTCCAGCCGCGAGGATTCCATCGTGCGCCATGCGCCGAGTTCCTTTCGGCGGCGTTCGATGACCTCGCCAATGCGTCCCAGGGCGTCCTCGAGTTCCTGCGGGCGGAAGGGCTTGAGCAGGAAGTTCAGCGCACCTGCCCGCAGTGCCTCGAGGACATGCTGGCGGTCGCCGTGGCCCGAGACGATCATTGCCGGCGTGCCGGGCCGGCACACGCGCGCCTGGCGGAGCACCTCGAATCCGTCCACCCCGGGCATCTCCAGGTCTGTCCACAGGGCGTCGAACGCCTGGTCCGAACGGAGTATCCCAACGGCCTCCGCGCCAGATGGGCACGCGATCGAGGTGTGTCCCAGGTGCTCCAGTTGATCCCTGAACACCTCGAGAAGCGCGGGCTCGTCCTCGACGACCAGTAGGTGCATCGGCGCTACCGGAGGCTCGCGATCTCGTTGCGAAGGATGCGCACATTCTGCCGTATGCGGTTGCCCTCGAAGACCGCGGTGCCGGCAACGAGGACGTCCGCGCCCGCGGCAACCGCAAGCGCGCCCGTGGCCGCGTTGATGCCACCGTCCACCTGGATCAGGTACGAAAGGCCGAGTTCCTCCCGAAGGTGCACCAGCTCGCGGACCTTGTTAAGCGTCTCGGGGATCAACTTCTGTCCACCGAAGCCAGGCTCGACCGTCATGACGAGCACAAGATCGGCGTGCGAGAGCGAGGACCTGAGTGCGGACACAGGCGTCTTGGGCCTCACGGATATCCCGCCATGGATGCCGAGGCGGCGGACCTGCTTGAGCAGCGCGGGCGAACCGTCGCCCGCCGCCTCCACGTGGAAGGTCACAAGGCGGGCCCCCGCGTCGGCAAACGGCCTCACGAAGTCCGCCGGGTTCTCGATCATCAGGTGTACATCGTAGTAGAAGTCCGGGCTGTCCGCGCGCAGTGACTTCAACACGGGGACGCCCATGGTGAGGTTTGGAACGAAGTGCCCATCCATGACGTCCAGGTGGAGCCAACGGAGGTTTGCGGCGCGCAGGCGCCGGAGCGCCCCGCGCAGGTCGGCAAAGTCGGCGGAGAGCAAGGATGGTGCAATATGGACGCCTGCGCCGCGGCGCAGGCCGAGCGGCGCACGGCGCGGCTTCTGCCGCGCGGGCGACGTGCGCTGGTTGTTTCCGGAAACGACGCTACCCTTCCCCACAGCTTGAGTTCCTTTCGGAACAAAGGTGGCGCATGGTCCCAAAGACTCGGCCATGGCGCAGGGCGGCACGGTTCGCACGGCGAGCGAACCGTGCAACAAGGATCAACGGCGAGAATTGCCCTTGAGTCGCGTGCGCACGGGTTCCTTGGCGAGGCGCAGCGGATTGCCCTGCGCGCTGCTCACGAGGACGCTGCACGCGCTGCCCATCGCGCGCAGGCGCGCGTCGAGTTCCGCCGCGAGCCAGTCGCACACGATCACCTCGCTCTGGAAGTGCCCCACCAGCACGACGCCGATGCCGCGCTCGCGCGCCTCCCACGCGTCGTGGTGGCTCATCTCCCCCGTGACTAGCACATCCGCACCCCCGACGCGTCCTGTGCGCACGAATTCGCCACCGGCTCCGCTGCACACGGCGATGGTGCGCACGCGCGCCGCGTCCTCCCCCACGAACGAAAGGTGCGCGCCGGGGATGGCCTGCGCGAGTCGCCCGCCCAGTTCGCCCAGCGTCGTCGGCTTCACCAGCGTCCCGACCAGGCCGAGCCCGTGCCTCGCGCGCGCATCCGGTTCCATCGCCACGACGTCGTACGCCATTTCCTCGTACGGGTGGGCGCGGCGGACGGATTCCACCAGCTTCCCCGCCTGCCCGCGCGGGCACACGGCCTCGACCCGGAACTCCGCGACCTCCTCGAGCCTGCCCGTCGATCCGATGAACGGCTTTGCGCCGTCGAGCGGCCGGAAGGTCCCCGTGCCGGGCGTGCGGAAGGTGCAGTGGGAGTAGTTGCCGATCGCCCCGCCTCCCCCCGCGGCGATGGCGTCGATCACCTTGGCGACGTGCGACTCCGGGACGAAGACTGAAAACTTCACGAGTTCCGGCGGGCGCGGCGACTCGCGCAGGAAACGCACCTCCGACATGAGCCCGCACCGCTCCAGCAGGACGCCATTGGTTCCGCCCCGCACCGAGTCCAGGTTCGTGTGCGCCACGATGAAGGCGATCCGCCTGCGCGTCAGGTCCGCCGCGATGCGCGAAACCGGGTCGACCTCCGCGAAGGTCTTCCTCTCGCGGAAGATGAGGGGGTGATGCGCGACGATTGCGCCGACGCGGAGCCGGGCGGCCTCGCGGAGCACGTCGGACGATGCCTCGAGGGCGACGAGGATCCTCGCGATGCGCGATTCGCGCGCGCCGACCTGGAGCCCAACGTTGTCCCAGGGCTCGGCGAGCGCCGGCGGCGCGATTCCCTCGACGGCGGACAGCACCTGCGCGACGGTCGCGCCCTTCCGGTTCCTGGGGACAGCCATGGGGACGGTGCCTACAGTCCGAGCGTGCAATGGGCACGCTCCAGGATTTCGGCGCTGCGCATGAGCGCCGACCGCTCCTCCGCGAGGAGGGGAATCTCGCAGGGTCGTTCAACCCCGGCCCTGCCCAGCACGCAGGGCAGGCTCATGCAGACATCGCCGAGGCCGTACGCGCCGGCCAGCGTCCGGCTCACGGTCTGGATCGTGCGGTGGTCGTTCCAGATGCTCTCGCAGATGCGCTGCGTGGAGACGCCGATGGCGAAGCTCGTGGCCCCCTTGCGCTCGATGATCTCGTAGGCGGCACGCCGCACGTGCAGGGCGATGTCTGCCCGCATGCCGTCGTCCAGCGGCCGTCCGCGCATCGCTGCATACTCATCAAGGGTGTAAGGGCCCACGGTCGCGCGGCTCCAGACGACCACCTCCGAATCCCCGTGCTCTCCGATCACATAGGCGTGGACATTGCGCGGGTCGACGTCCAGGTGGCGGCTGAGCAGGAACCTGAACCTTGCCGAATCGAGGACGGTCCCGGTGCCGAACACGCGCTCCGGGGGAAGGCCCGAGAGGCGGACCGCCGCCCGGGCCATCACATCGACCGGGTTCGTGACGATGGCGAAGATGGCGTCGGGGTTGCGGCGCACGGCCGTCGGCATGATCTCGCCGAGCATCTCCGCGTTCGCCTTGAGCAGGTCCATGCGTGTCTGGTGGCCGACCTGCGGCCGGCCCGCGGTGACGAGCACCATGTCGCAGCCCTCGCATTCGTCCAGGCTGCGCACCTCCATGCGGATGGGCCGCCCCCATGGCAGGCAGTGCTGCAGGTCCATCATGTGGCCCTCGGCACGCTTGGTGTCGGCGTCCACCAGGAGCACTTCGTGGGCGTGCCCGGTCTGGATGAGGACGTAGGCGGTGGATGCGCCCACGGCTCCCATCCCGACGATGGCGATTCGGGTCGGATGGCCGTTGATCGGCATGGGCTGAGTCGTGTCCTTGTCCTGCGGGCTGTGGCTCAGAAGCGCGAGTCGGTGTCGCGGTCCGCGTCGTGCGGGTCGGTGAACAGGATCGCGGATTCGATGGCCTTGAAGGCGTCCCGCTTGTTGATCGCCTTGAGGAGGCGGTCGCGGATCTTTTGGTCGCGGGGGTTCTTTGCCAGGACGCGCTCGCAGACGGAGACGCACTGGTTGAGGTCGCCCTTCATGAAGAAGACTTCGCTCGCCTGGGCGAGTTCCCGCAGGGCCGCGTCCGACTCGCCGACCTGCTCGAGGACATCGGCGAGCTTCACCCGCACCGCCGCATTCTGGGCGTTCACGGAGAGGATGTCGCGGTAGTTGTTGATCACCTGCGTGATCGCGGCCTGCTGCTCCTCCTCGTCGAGGCGGGAGATGGCGCTGCTGAGGAACCCGGATGCGCTCCCGTCGCCGGCGGCCTCGAGGAGCCGCGCCTGCGTTCCGGAGAGGTCGATGTCTGTGTCGATCGGGGGCTTCTTGATCTGCGAGGGCGGCTTGTGGCGGAGCATCGCGGGATTCGTCGAGGTCGCGGTGGCCTCGCGCATGCGCCGCGACTGCGTCTGGCTCATCTTCTCCCGCATGCTGGTGTTGGTTGGATCGAGTGCGACAAGCCTGCCGTACCACTCGAGGGCCTCGTCAACGCGTCCGGCGCCACTCAGCAGGTCCCCGAGCGAGATGATGTCGTCCGCAATGTCCTTGTCGCGGCCTATCTTGAGGTAGGTCTTCACGTAGCGCAGTCGGGCGTCGATGCTTGCGGGATCGGCCTGGACGGCCTCGCTGAACTCCTCGACGGCCTCGTTCAGTTTCCCGCGCGCGATGAGCGAGTCCCCGTGCGCGATGAACTCGACCGCCATTTCCGCGGGCGTGGCGTACTGGGAACGCACTCCGATGAGCCGCTTCCACACCTCGTCGGAGTCCGGGCGTGCGCGAAGCGCGCGGCGGTACTCACCCTCGGCGAAGTCGAAGAGCTTCCGCGCCTCGTAGCTCTCAGCGAGCTGGAGGATCACCTCCACGGCGCCCTCCATGTTGCCCGCCGCCTCGAGGTGCCGGATCAGGTCCTCGGGCGCCTCCACGTCGTAGGGATCGACGCGCAGGATCAGGCGGAGCGTCTCGCGCCAGCGGTCCGTGTCGTTGCGTTCCTTGAAAATCGCGGCGGCTCGGCGCAGGTCCTTCAGCGCCATGCCGCGCGCATTGGTTCCCTCGTGCACGCGGCCGCGCAGCAGGTGGAACTCTGGATCGTTCTCGCTTGTGGGCTGGATGCGGGCGAGGATCGCCCCGGCTTCCTTGAATTGCCCGGCGGCGATGTGCTCACCGGCGAGGGCCTGCGACTCCTGGATGGCACGCGCACCCTCGCCGTTGCGCTGCAGGAACTCGACGTACTTGGCGCGCAGGTCCGGCCTTCCGACGGAAAGCGTCAGGAGGCGCTCGTAGATTCGCTGCGCCTCGTGGACAGCACCGCGCTTGGCGTGGATCTCGGCGAGCTTGAGGTAGTCGTCAACCAGGTCGTTTTCAGAGCCGATCTGCTTGTAGGCGTCGATGTAGCGTATGCGGGCGCGCGTGTCGTCGGGCCTGATCGCGAGTATCCGCTTGAACATCTTTACGGCCTCGTCCAACCGGCCCTCGCCCTCGTAGAGTTCGGCCAGCCCGCGATACTCGGCGACGGCCTCCTCGGGCCTGCCCGCCGCCTCGAGCAGGCTCGCAAGCCGAAGGCGCGGAAAGGCTTCCCCTGGCAGCAGGATCATCGCCTCCTTGAAGCAGGCAGCCCCGAGGTCGGCCTTCTCCCTCTCCGAGTAGTAGTGCCCGAGGTCGAGCAGTTCGTTGTATGCGGTTTGCGACTTGCCGAGGGCGACGAGGGCATCGATTTCCGCGCGTCGCACCCCGGGGTCGATGGGCCGAAGGTCGCGCGCGTGGCGCGCCACTTCGAGGGCCGTGTTTGCTTCCCCGGACGCGAGCAGGAGCTTCGAGGCCTCCGCATACTGGACGACGGCAAGCTCGGGGATGTGGCAGGACTCGTATGCCTGTCCTATGCGTCGCCGGAACGTTGCATCCGCGCCGTTGCGCTCGACCAACTCGGCGGCGAGTTCCTGCGCGGGGTCGATCTCGCCCCCCTCGATCATATGGCGGAGGACTTCGATCCACTCCGCGAGTGCTTCCTTGGTTCTGCCGGTTTTCTCGTAGATCTCCGCCAACTTCCGACGGCTCGCAGGATCGGCCGGCCGGAGCTCCCGCGCGGTCTCCAGGGCCCGGAGTGCGGTATCGAGGTCCGACGCCTTGTCCGCGAGCGCTGCTGCCTCAACGAGCATGCTGGCTGCCCCGTCGCTGTCACCCTTCCTGCGCAGGACCTGCGCGAGGACCATGAGCACAGCGGGGGAGTCGCCCTGCAGCCGCCGTACGACGGAAATGTGCCCGAGCGCGACGGAGTACTCGCGCGCCTCCTCGTGGAAGCGTGCAAGCCACAGCCTGCGCTCGACGGCGGCCTTCACGTCGCCGCGCGCCTCGTGGATCTCCGCCAGGCGGAGGTGGTTTTCCGGGCGCGTCGGCGCGAGTTCGAGCGCGTGGACCGCGGCCTTCATGGCGGCATCCAGATCCCCCCGGGCGGCATGCCCGGCGGCGGCGGCCTCGTACTCCGCCGCGGCGGCCGAGTTCTCCCCGGACTGCTCGAGAAGTTCCCCGAGCTGACCGCGGCGATCCCCACGCGCGGGATCAAGGCGCAGGAGGTCCCTCAGGGCCTCGATCGCGGCGTCGGTCCGCCCCTCCTTCAGCCGGATGCCCACGAGGGTTTCCAGTTCCGCAACCGCCTCGTCCTTGCGCCCAACGCCCTCCAGGAGCACCGCGCGCATCGTCCTGAGCGCGGCGTTTGCGGGCTGTTCTGGGACGATGAGATCCGTCAGTTCCAGGGCCGGTTCCATCTCGCCATGCGCCTCGAACTTTTCGGCCGCGATCGTCAGCGTCGACAGCGCCTTCTCGCGATCGCCGGACTCCAACTGCATGCGCCCCATGTCCCGCAGCACGAGCCGGTCCTGCGGGGAAAGGGCCTCCAGGCGCGAAAGGGCATCGCGCCGCACGGCAGCCTTGCGAGGCGCCGAGGCGAGATGCGCGATGCGCAGGAGCACCTTGACGAGTTCGGCGTCCCGCCCGGCTTTCTCGGCGGCCTTCCTGACCGCGATGGCCAGGTCGAGGTTCTCGGGCTTGAGCTGGCTGGCCTCCTGCCGTGCGGCCAGTTCGCCGCCGTGGTCGCCTGCGGCGTCGAGCGCATCGGCTAGCGCCCCCAGTGCCTCGCCGAGCGCCTTCTCCTCCCCCGCCGAGCGCAGAAGGGAGGCGCGGAGCGTGAGCGCGCGCAGGGAGCCAGGACGGAGTTCGAGGATCCGGGCGCAGTCCGCAAGCGCGGCCTTCGGGTCGTTTGCGGCGGCCCGCTCCGCGACCCCCTCGAGGATGTCGGCGGCCTCCTCCGGTGCCCCTTCGGAGGCGCACGACGCCGCGAGCCGCCGCGCGGCACCAAGGTCGTCGGGCGCGAGGGCGAGCAGTCGGCGTGCGGCGGCGAGCGCGAGAGCCTTGTCGCCCGCGTCCGCCGCGAGCGCGGCGACCACCTTCCACGCGGATTCGAGCTCCTGCGCCGGGGCCTGCATGCGATCGAGCAACTCCGCGCGGCCACGCGCGAGCGCGATGCTTCCAGGAACGGCGGCCAGCGCTGCGTCCAGCGCGGCCTTGGCCCCTGCGGTTTCGCCGGCCGACTCGTGTGCAGCCGCGAGGCGGAGCGTGGCTTCCTCGGCCAATGCCGGGTCGGCCGCCGCCACCGCGAGTTGGTGGCACAACGTCAGGGCTGCGACGCTGCCAGGCATTCCCTCGGCCAGCCAGCGCGCGAGCGCGGCCCGTGCGGTCGCGGTCGGCTGGGACGAGCAGAGCGAGGCGACGAACGCGACGGCCTCTCCGGGCCTGCCATCGGCGACGAGTGCCTCCACGAACCTGCGCCCAAACTCCTCGGGCGAATCTGCGGCATACGTCGCGGCGGCAGCGGCAATCACGGCCACCGCTGCGTCGTCCTTGCGGGCCGCGGCCCGGCCCAGCGCGTCCACGACGAGGTCGAACGCGGTCTGTGCGTCGCCCTGCGCGCGCACGAGGTCCGCCTCTGCGAGGTCCCACGAGCAATTGGCAGGATCGGCGGCGCGCGCGATCTGCAGCCACTCGGAGGCGCCCTTGAGGTCGCCGGCCGCGCGGATCGCCTCTGCGCGCCGGGCCGCGGCCACCGCCGCCTCGGCGCCCCTGCCCGCATCGACCAGGGCGCCGACGTAGCCGCGCAGGACCTGCTCCGAATCGGGAGCCTCGGCATGGCGCGCGCCCAGCATGTCCGCGGCCTCGCCGCTGCGCCCCTCGCGACGCATGATCACGGCGGCGGCCAGCAGCTCGGATTCGTGGCGACTGGCATTCCCCGAAAGGAGGGCGCATGCGGCGACCGCCATGCGGGCCGCGGCACTCTCCGGATCGAGGCGGGCGGCGTTCTCCGCATGAGCGAGCGCGGCTTCGGGATCGCCCCCGGCCTCCTCCAACCGGGCGAGCGCCAGCCACTCCCCCACCGCGCGTTCCAGCTTGCCGGAGGATTCGAGCGACCTGGCGAGCCGCTCGCGCAGGGCCGTGTCGTTCGGGACATGGATGAGCGCCGCCTCGACCACGGCGACGGCGTCGGCATGGTTGCCAGCCGCGGCGTGCTCCTCGGCAACATCGAGGGCCGCGCGCGCGGCTGCGGCGAAGTCCTTCTCCGCGAGGGCCAGGGCCATCAGCGCCATCCGGGTTTGCCTGTCCGACGGGTCGAGTTCCGCGGCCCGGCCTAGCCAGAATCTCTTTTCCTTGGGCTCCTCTGCCGCGCCGGCCGAGGCTCGGCAGCGAGACACGGCGGCTGCCGGGTTCCCAAGGGCCACGAGCGCATCGATCGCGAGAAGTTCCGCTGCGCGCGACCTGCCGTGCGAGAGTGACGACTCGGCCAGTTCGAGCGCGCGCGCCGCGTTCGTCCCGAGGGCACTCTGCGCCGCCTCGAGGAGCAGGAACGCCGCATCCGCCCGGGGAACCACGCGCACGTAGCGGGCGAGCCACTCCTCGGTCGATCCGGCGCGTTCGCGGATGGCATCCAGGGCGCGCCTCGCCGTGGCGGCATCGCCGGACTTCTCGAATCGCTCCGCTACCTCCCACGCGTAGGGGATCGCCGACGGATCCTCATCCTTGACCAGCAGGTGAAGGAGCGAGATGGGAGCCTCCACGTCGATGGGCGCGAGGTCGACGACATGACGCCATGCCGTGATTGCCTCGCCCACATTCTCCTCCGCCTCGCGCTTGCGGGCGAGTTCCCGCCACATCGAGCAGGCGCGTTCCCTGCCCTGCGGGGTGGCCTCGATCGCCTGCGCGAGCAGGCGCCGCCGCTCCGGGTTACCCGGGTCGAGCCTGACCGCCTCCTCGCGTGCCGCCACGGCGCCCTCGCTGTCGGCGGCCTCGACCCGGAGCGCGGCGACGCGGTCCCAGGCATCCGCGGCGCCACGGAAGTCGCCCGCCTTTTCCAGCCACCCAGGGACGGCATCGGCAATCTCCGCGTGCCGGTGGTGCTGCGGAACGGCGAGCACGTGCGCGGCGCATCGCACGGCGTCGGCATGCGCGCCGTGCGCGGCATATGCGGTGGCCGCATCGGCGAACATCCCCACGGCCCGGTCGCTGTCACCCTGGTCGCGGACAATCCCCGCTCGCCTCTCTGCGAGTGAACAGTCCTCCGGGTCGAGCTCGGCCAAGGCGGCGACGACGGCCTCGCGGGTGGGCAGGTCGCCCGCGGCCTCCGCTGCCTTGTCCGCCTCGGCCAGCGTCGCCTTCGCATCCTCCCGGAGGCCCGCCCCCGACTGCCACTTGGCGAGTCGCAGCAGCACCTCGCGGCGGGAGGGGTCCCGCGCGAACACCTTCTTGTGGGCCGAGGCAACCTCTGATGGGTCCCCCTTGCCGGTGACGGCCCCGAGGAACTGGTCGAACAGGTCCTGGGCGCGGTAGACGTCCCCGTGGAAGTGCTGCGCCTCCGCCGCCTTGAAGATCGTGGCCGGCGACACGCCCACGAGCGCGACGGCCTTCTCATAGACTTCCAGCGCGTCGCTCCACTGCCCCTTGGCAGAATGACCCTCAGCCAGGGCGAGCAGGGATTCCTCGGCCTTGCCCGGATCGCCGTTCTCGGCGCGGACAAGGGCGATCTGCATCAGCGATTCCTCGTCCCTGGGGGCGAGCGCCTCAAGCATGGAGGCGACGCGCGCGCGCTCCTCCTTCAGGGAGGTCGGGGTCTTCTCGAGGAGGACCCGGACGAGGTCCGAAGAATCCTTGCGGCGATCCTGCGCGCGGAGGACGCCGGCAAGGAGCTCGACGATCCGGCGATCACTCGGTCGGTGTTCCATCAGGGTGCGCAGGCTGTCCTCCGCCCGTGACAGCTCGTCCGGGGTGGACATGCAGCGCGGGCCCTTTTCCGCGGCGTCCGACGCGACGTCGAGGCATCCCACCGCGAGGTTCGCATCAAACACGAGGCGCAGGAGCTCCGCGTCCCCCGGGGCGATCTCGAGACCGCGCTGGGCCGCGTGCATGGCACGCTTGGGGTCGCGGCTGAGCCACGCGTCGGCATGTGCGGCCAACCTGTTGCGTGCGTCGTCCCTGGCTCCATGGTCGCAGAGCATGCGTGCTGCGACCTCGATGCGTGCGTAGTCGTCCGGGTCGCTGTCCGCGATCATCCTCGCGATGCGGAGCGACTCCTCGCGGCGTCCCTCCGACCTGAATGCCTGCGCGGCCTCGACTAGCTTCGGACGGGCCTCCTTGAAGTCCCCCGCATCGAGGGCAGCGCGGCCGGCGCGTTCAAGGACGGGGCCGCTGGTCGGGGCAGCCTGCAGCGCCTCCTCCAGCAGCCGGTCCGCCTCCGAGTCGAGTTCCATCTCGCGATACATGTCCGACGCCTGGAGGAGCAACTCCGCCGCCTCCGAGTTGCGCTCCTGCGCGAGGAGGACCTCCCCGCGCGTCTGGATGGTTGCGAGATCGGTCGGCGCGCAGCGGAGCGCCTCCGCGGAACACGAGCCGGCGACGGCAAAGTCGTGCTGCTCGAGCGCCTGCCTCGAGGCGAGGTTGTACTCGCGGGCGGCTGCTATCGGGTCCGTCTTGCGGATCATGTCGGCCAGGCGGATGCGCTCTGCCCATCGGTGCGGCGCGACTTCACAGATCCTGCGGAGCGCCTCGGCCTCGCCCGCGATGTCCCCGGACTCGCGGGCCCTCTGGCCCGCGTCCTCGAACATGAGGACCGAGCGTTCGAGTTCGCCAAGATGGAAGCAGAGCGTTCCGATCCGGAGGGCGACGACTGCATCGGGCTGGACCTCGAAGAGGCCTTCGAGAAGGGAGAGCGCCTCGGCGCCCCGGCCCGACTTCTCGAGTGCATCGGCGAGGTTGAGCCGCTCCTGTCGCGCCTCGGTGCTCCGGCGCATGCGGTCGAGCGTCTCCGCGATGGCCATGATGATGTGTGGCGCGCCCGGAAGCACGCGCAGGCAGTCATGGCGCAGCGTGTTGAGCGCGCCTTCCATGTCCTTGGCGCCGACCTGGAGCTTCGCGACGCGCAGGTAGGCCTCCACCGCCTCCTGCCTGCGACCCTCCTTCTCCTCGATTTGCCCGGCGATGCGGTGGAGGGCCGGATTGCGCGGTTCGTTCTCGAGTGCCTTCGCCAGTGCGGCTCGCGCGCCAGCGAGGTCGCCCCCCTCCAGCAGCGTCGCGGCCTCCCCCTTCATCGCCCCGGAGAGCCTCTCCAGCAAATCGGGGGGCAGCTCCAGCTTCAGCTTCTTAGCCAGCGCAAGGAGGCTGTTCACCGACTCAGTCTTGGATTGCCGGTAGAACAGGTCCAGCAGCGGCCCGCCCTTGTAGAGCGGGCAGGTCGGCGTGGTGCACTGGTACGTGCGCTTGGCGGGGTCGACGATGACGGTGGGGAACTTCTGCTCGCGCGAGAGGGGGCAGAAGGGCGTGCAGTGGCACTTGAGCTGCGCCCCGACCGTCCTGATCGAGTCGTTGCCCAGCCCCAGGGCACGGAGGAACTCCCGCGGCTCGACTTGCCGCGCGATGGCTTCCTCGAGTTCGCGGAAAATCTCCTGGCTCATGCCCCCGGAAGGCCGCAGCGCGGGATCAAGGTGAGGCGCGATCCAGTCCCCTTTCCGGCGGACACCCCGCGGGGGATGGCCGGACCGGCGACGCATGCCTCATTCGCCCCCTCAGACAACTACATCGCCCCCAATGGGTCCAAGAGAATCTTGAAACCTTTCAAGCCTCCGGACGGGCACAAGTGCACTACTCGTACAGATGCCAGCGCGTCGCCGTCGAAGAAGGGTCCCCTCTGATTACCCGAACCGCAGCTAGGACCGCCCCCGGCGACACCGGGTCGCCGCCCGACGAGTAAATCTTGATGACCGCTCCATTCCCGATTTGCGACCTGCCACCAAGGCAACTCACGCGTGCGCCAGGCAGCAGCAACATGCCGTCCGGATGCGGACAAACGAGTGGTATCCCGCCGCCTGAACCTGCCCCGCCCTTCGTCCCACCGGCGTCGCCCGGCAAGGGCCATCCAGCTTGTTGAACGATGGCGGAACCGCCCGGGGCGCCCGAGCCTGCGCCGGGTGGCTGGGCATTTTGACCAGCCGAGCCGTCGGCCAGAACTCCCCCACCACCATGTATCACCAGGGACTCGGCAGCGAAGAGTCGAATCTCCGCACCTCCGCATCCCCCCCCGGCACCGCCTCCGCCGGGGGATGCTCCCGTTCCTCCGATGCCAGCCCCACCGCCACCGCCAGCGCCCATTTCTACGTGGAGGCCGGTGGCGTTGTGGGCGCCGTAGACGCCATCCTCCCCGCCATGCCAGTTCGCGCCACCGTAATGTCCACCGGCCGCCGTCGGCCCGCTTACCGAGTCCCCGTCCCCCCCCTTGCCTCCATACCCTGGCCAGCATGATGTGCCGGCCGGCCAGAACACCTGCCAGATCGAGGCGCTCCCCGCGATTCCCTGGTTCGCTCCCAGATCGTATCGGGCCGCACCCCCTGTGCCACCTGGCTGCGAACCAGACAGATTGCAGCCCCCCCCACCACCGCCGCCGCCCCCTCCGGTCGCGCCTGCTCCTATGCCCTTCACGGTTCCCTGCACATGGATGCGTTCCGCGTGCAGCTCGAAACGCCCGGAATCAGGGATCGTCGGCTCGAATGGCCTGACGAAAATCGTCGCCCCGGCTGCAACCTTGAAGGAACCGACGTTTAGATGGGTCCCCCAGACGACGTCACCGTCCGCCGGGGCAAAAGTATCACCCTGGTGGTCTGTAGAAGGCCACTCGGCGCCGGGTGACGCGGATCAGATGGCCAGCGCGACTGTGAACGTTGCCAAATGTCGGATGGAGACACCTCCGAGCCGACCCGATGATGAGTTCAAAGGATGGCGCATCGTCCAATCCCTCCTGAAGTTGCCTGAGCCTCGCCCACTCAGACGTTCCGTGCAAGCACATCGCAATGGACCGCACACTTCGTTGACACCCCCACCGAGCCCCGGGTTATGCACAAGGGCACACAGCAATCCACCGACCAACAGACTGCGCGGCACCGCGCCCGCCTCCGGAGAGCACGCCCATGAAGATCCACGAGTATCAGGCCAAGGAACTGCTCGCGTCCTTCGGCGTGCCGACTCCCAAGGGGAAGGTGGCCGAGAGCGCGGACGCCGCGGAGGTCATAGCGCAGGAGTTGGCCGTGTGGCCGGTGGTGATCAAGGCGCAGGTCCACGTCGGTGGGCGCGGCAAGGCCGGAGGCGTGAAGCTCGCCAACTCCCCCGAGGAAGTCTCCGAGCGCACGCGGGGCATCATTGGCCTCCAGATCAAGACTTCCAAGGTCCGCAAGGTGCTCGTGGAGCCAGGGGTGGACATCCGCCGCGAGCTCTACCTCGCCATCATCATGGACCGGACCTCCAAGCGGCCGATCATCATGGCCTGCGCGGAGGGGGGAGTGGAGATCGAGGAACTCGCGGTGACGCATCCCGAAAAGATCCTGAAGCTCCCCCTGTCGCCCATCTACGGGCTCAAGGGTTACCACATCGTTCGCCTCGCCGGCTTCCTGGGCGTTCCAGAATCGGCGATGAAGAACTTCACCGCCATCGTGAAGGGCCTCATCCGCTGCTTCTACGAGCGCGACTGCTCGCTCGCCGAAATCAACCCGCTTGTGATCACGGGGGCCGGGCAGGCGATCGCCTGCGACGCCAAGATCAACTTCGACGAGAACGCCCTCTACAAGCACCCAGAACTCGAGGAGTTGCGCGACGAGGGCGAGGAGGAGCCGCTCGAGGTCGAGGCGCGCAAGGCCGCCGTCAACTACGTCAAGCTGGACGGCAAGATCGGCTGCATCGTCAACGGCGCCGGCCTCGCGATGGGCACGATGGACATGGTGAAGCACTTCGGCGGGGAGCCGGCGAACTTCCTCGACATCGGTGGCGGCGCGAAGGCTCAGCAGGTTGCCGACGCGCTCCGCATCATCACGTCCGATCCGGCCGTGAACACGATCTTCTTCAACATCTTCGGCGGCATCGTGCGCTGCGACCGCGTCGCGCAGGGCATCCTGCAGGCCCTGGAGACTCTGCCGAACTTCGACCTGCCGATCGTGATCCGCCTGATCGGCACGAACGACGACATCGCGCGCAAGATGCTCGAGGGCACGCGGCTCAAGCTCGTGCCGACGCTCGCCGATGGCGCGAAGCTGGCCGTCGAGCTGAGCCGGAGGGGATGATGGTGTCCCGAGCCCGGGAGACCACTTCCAAGCCGAACAAGGATCCATGATCACAACCATCGAACGCAAATTCGAGCGCCTGTTCACCATGGCGGGGGGAATGGTCCTCCTGCTGGGCAGCGGCCTTTCGTCCATCGCCCTGGGACGGCGCGATCTGGTGCGCATCATGCGCCAGGCGCTCGTCGTCGGCTACCAGACCGGGCCCCTCGCCGTGCTCATCGGCCTCTTCGTGGGCATGACACTGGCCCTGAACATGGGCTTCGCGCTGCAGTCCTATGGCCAGACGGTCCTGATCGCGCAGGTGGTCGCGCTGTCGCTGATGCGCGAGATGGGCCCGGTCATCACCGCGGTCATCATCACGGGCCGCGTCGGCGCCGCGATGACGGCCGAACTCGGCACCATGGCGGTCAACGAGGAGATCGACGTCCTCCGAGTCCTCGGCATTCGCGTGGAACGCTACCTCGTCATGCCGAGGCTGATCGCGTCGGTGATCATGACGCCGATCCTGACCGTCTACGCCATCATGGTGGGATTCGCGGGGGGCGCCGTCGTGTCGAACCAGTACTTCGGCGTCACCTACCTGAACTACAAGATCCGCACCATCGAGGCGCTCGACGGCGAGGAGGTCTGGAAGGGCCTGTTCAAGTCGGTCGTCTTCGGGCTCGTCTATGCCACGGTCTGCTGCTACATGGGCCTGACGACGCGGGGCGGGGCCGAGGGCGTCGGCCGCTCGACGACGCGCGCCGTCGTCATCTCGCTGAGCGGCATCCTCGTGGCCAACTCCCTCCTCCCCAGCTTCCTCTTCCGCTAGGACCGACGATGCGCATCGAAATCCGGGATCTGCACATGGCCTTCGGTGAACTCGAAGTCCTCCGTGGAGTGGACATCGAAGTCGGCAGCGGTGAGATCGGCGTCATCCTCGGAGGTTCCGGCACGGGAAAGTCCGTCACGCTGAAGCTGCTGCTCGGGCTGATGCGGCCGGACAAGGGATCGATCAAGCTGGATGGCCAGGAAATCACGGCGCTGAACGAGCGCGAACTCGGCCCGATTCGCAGGCGGTTCGGCGTCATTTTCCAGAGCGGCGGCCTCCTCCAGTCTCTCACCGTCGGGCAGAATGTGGGGCTCGGGCTCCTTGAGCTGACGAAGGAGGACCCGGCTCGGATCGAGGAAATGGTGGAGGACGCGCTCAAGACGGTTGGCCTCTCCGGGCGCGGCCCGCAGGACCCCTCGACGCTTTCCGGCGGGCAGCGCAAACGGGCCGCCATCGCGCGCGCCCTAACGATGCACTCGGACTGCCTCCTGCTGGACGAACCCACCGCAGGACTTGATCCCCCGACCGCGGTCACGGTGGACAACATCATCCAGCGGGTGAACAAGGAAAAGGGCGCGACCTGCATCCTCGTCACGCACGACCTCGTGAGCGCGATGCGGCTCGGCACGCGGCTCCACCTCCTGCACGAGGGCCGGATCGTCTTTGCCGGCACGCCGCGCGAGTTCCGCGACTCGAACAACCCCGTCGTCGAGGAGTTCCTCGCGCGGGAGCTGAGCAAGCCGGAGACGCTGGTGTAGAATTGGTCCGCCGCCGGGTGCCCCGCCCAGGGGCGCGCGGGTTTTCCCGGCGCTATGCGTCCCCCCACATCGGATTCGTGAGCGACGTCAGGATGTGGTCCTCCCACCGACCGTTGATCATGAGGTAGTCGCGGGCGTAACCCTCCACGGTGAAGCCCAGTCGGCGGAGCAGCCGCCCGCTGCGCTCGTTGCGCGGCATGTAGTTCGCCATGATCCTGTGGAGACGCAGCTCCTCGAACACGTAAGTGTTTGCACTTTCCAGTGCTTCCGACATGAGGCCAGCCCCCTGGGCCCCCTCGTCGAGGTCGTACCCCAGGTAGCAGAACTGTGCCGGCCCCCTCGCGACCTGCGAGTAGGCCACCTTCCCCAGCACGCGGCCGGGTGAACCGCGGTCCCAGGCAAACAGCAGCATCGACGCCCCGCGCTCGATGAAGTCGGCGCGCAGGTGGGGGATGCGCTCCTCCCAGTGTTCCGCCGTGAAGGCGGCGTCCGATCTAAGCGGCATCCATGGCGCATGGAACGCGCGGTTGCGCACGGCGTAGGCGGCCAGTTCCGGCCCGTCCCCGGCGGCGGCCAGGCGGAGGTGCAGGCGCGCGGTCCTGATGTCGGGGGGCAGGCAGGCCATGGGCCGTCCCCTGGGGGATGGCGGCGGGTGGTCGCACCCGCGGTCCACGCAGGCTGTCCGTGAGGCGGCCCTGCCGCAAGCGGGGTTTGCGCTCCCCTGCCCCACTCATAACATAATTGTTATTGACTGGCGTCCCCGCCTTGAAGCCCTATTGACACGCTTTCGTTATCGCGAAGGCCGGCCGCCAACCCCCAGGACCAGGGCGCCGCCGATCCCAGCAGGGAGCACTGCAATGACCCACGCTTCGCCCAACCCGATCCCAGTCCTCGCCGGAATTCTCGCCGCCGGCCTCTCGATGGCAGTCCCGGCAACCGCGCCCGCCTACCAGCCGATGATCGTTCCGAGCATCATCTACACCAACGAGGATCCCGAGGAGGGGGCCCAGGAGACGACGGGCACCCTCGCCCGCCTGGACGGTTCCGTTTACGTCTGCTCCTGGGGCGCTGAGGGGTGGACCGTCACGGAGTACGAACCCTCCCGTTATTCGATCGAGACCGGGGGCGTGGTCCGGGCGCTGGACGTGTCGAGGACGGAGGATTCCACCCTCATCGCGCAGGCAGTCATGGACTCCCCCTACGGGCCGCCGATGTCGGCGCCCGAGACGCGCGGAAACACCGAGTATGTGGTCTTCGTGGGGCGCATCGAGCTCCTCGACGATGAGGAAAGCACGGTGCTGGACACGGTGGGCACCTACCTGATTGCTGGGGAGGGCCGGGTGATGTTCACCCGCAACGAGTAGCCTCCCGGCCGGCGCAGGATCATGCGCCTAGGGCCGCGTCGGGCATCCCTTCAGGAACTCGGCAACCAGGGCCAGGCCCTCGGGCGACTGCGGAGGCTGGCCCGGCTCGATGCCAAGTTCCGGGAAGGGCTCGATGGCATCAAGCAGCTCGCCGAGTTCCCGGGAGGAAACGAGCCCCCCGGAATCTGTCGCCGGTGCGGCCGGTGGCGCGGGAACCTCCGCCCCACCGGCGGCGAGGCGCGCGGCGCACTGCGCGGGGAAGTCCCTGAGCGACGCCGAATCGTCTGGAATCCGGGCCAGGAATCCGAGCGCGACGGCCCGCCGCATCAGGGCGGTCCGCTCGCCGGCGGGCAGTTCGAGCGACCCGGAACTCCCTTCGAGTATTGCGCGAATTCCCAGAAGTTGAAGGTGCGCCTCCAAGCCCAGGTCAACTAGACGATCCGTGCCGTCGAATAGGCTCCGGTGCATCCAGACGCCTGCACTCCGCTGGCGTTCCTGGCAAAGGCACCATCCTGGCGGCTGGCTTCCGCGTGCCCGCCAGATGAGGTTGGCGGCGGATCGCCTCGCCTGGATGGATGAATCGCCGTGGACTCTGCGGGTGGTCTCAAAGCCCTCCAACGCGAATGCGTGCGCCAGGTCGCGGCGTCCCATCCTGATGGCGATTGTCGTGGCATTCATCCAGTACTGCGTGCCCTCTGCGGTTGGCTGGCTGTCGCGCCGGCCGGAGAGGCAGATCGCGTCGCGCACGCACTCGAGTGCTTCACCGTTCCGGTTCGCAGCAAGGAGCACCATGCCCAACGTGTTGGTGGCGGACGCGACCCGCATGGACCCGGGTCCCTCGCACATTCGAATCCCGTCGAGTCCCTCCCGCGCGAGTGCTTCCGCCTCCTCGTGCCTCCCTTGGCGGGAGACCATGGATGCGAGATTGATCCGGGCTGTGGCGGCGTGCGGGTGGTCGCTGCCGTAGGCTTGCACGAGCATGGCGAGTTGCCTGCGCGCGATGGACTCCGCCTCGGTCTCGTTGCCCGACAGGTGGACGACCGCGGCCAGGTCACTCATCAGCACGAGTTGAAGGCGGCGCGAGGCGCCCGATTCCGGGGACAATTCCTCCAAGGCGCCGCGCAGAAGCTGCTCCGCCTCCGTCAACTCGCCCTTCTGGACCAGGGCGCGCGCGCGAATCTGGGCCCAGACGGGTTCGCGACCAGCGATGGGGTCCCCCGTTTTTCGGGCGAACTTCGCCGCCAATCCGTCGAGTGTGCGAAGTGCCCCCTCCGGATCGGCCGAGTCGAGTTGCGCCTCGGCCATCAGTTCCATGCCCCGAACAGCAATCTCCGGCCGCGGGGTGCCGTGCGTGAGGGGCGAGGCGATGGAGTACCACGCGGCGGTCGCCTGCTGCGCGTCCCCTGGAAGTCCGGCGCGCACCAGTTCGTCGGCGAACTCGATCGTGTCTCGCTCCCATGACTCACGGAGGATGGCGAGACCGCGTGAATCGAATGCGCGGGCCCTTTCGTCGTCCCCGAGTTCGCGCTGAATCTCGGCCGCGACCGACAAGGCGCGGGCGCGCAACCCATCGTCCGGGTTGTCCAGTGATTCCGAGGCATCGATCGCCTGCTTCGCAGCCTGGTCCGCATCGACGAGGTTGCCTCGGCGCGCGAGCGCGACCGCGAGGCCGACTAGGACTTCGGCGTCGTCCGGATGCTCGGAGGCCAGGGCACGGTAAACTTCCACGGCCCGGCCCACCGCCGCGGCGTCGGCATCCTCTGCAAGGGCCGCGTCCGCCCTTGCCGTCACCAACGCGCGGTGCGGAGGGGGCAGGGGTGTGCCAAACTGCGCGGCGAGTTTCCGGCGTTCAAGCTCGAGTTCCGCTAGCTCGGGAAGGGCGCTCGCCAACCGGGAGTCCGGCGGTTCCATGGAGTTGTGCGGGACGACGGAGGAGGGTGGCGGCACGGATCCGCGGATCCTCTCCGCCAGACGTGTCTCCCTGGCCTGCAGTTCCGCAAGCCGAGAGACCAATTCGCGCTGTGATGCGACGTCGCGCGCGTGGATTCGTTCCTGTTCCAGCTTGGACTCGGATTCGATGCGCCTGCGTTCGTTCGCTTCCGCCGCCAGTTGGAGGCGCGCGCGGTCCGCGGCGGCGCGTTCGGCCTCTATCGCGGAATGCCCCCAGACGACGACCAGGAGGGCGCCAGCCGCCAGCGCGCTCGCCACAGAGCCGCGCATCAGCAGAGTCCTCCTGCGAAGCCTCGCATCATCGACGGAGATCTTGCCCAGGAGTCTCCGCCTGACATCCTCGTCCTCGATGCGCATTGCCTCGGCGCGGGCCGCCGATAGCGCACCCTCGGCGCGAAGAGTCTCGGCCGTCGTCCGCCGAATCTCCGCCCTGAGACGCATGCCGGAGGCGTTGTCTCCCCACGCCCGCAGCGACTCGTCCAGGAGGCGTTCGCACTCGCGCAGTTGGTCGTGGCGCCGGGTCTCCCCCACCGGAGGGAGCGAATCGAACATCTCAGTCGCCCGTGCTGCCAGCTCCTCGCCCCTGCGGCGGGAGTGATGGCCGCGCAGGTGAGCACGCAGCTCTTCGGCGAACTCCGCGGCGGACGCGTGGCGGTCCAAGGGATTGGCACGGGTGGCGCGGGCGGCAACTTCGCACAGCCCTGGTATGTCACCGGTCGCACATCCTCCGGCCCCGTCAATCAACTCGCGCAGGATGACCCCCAGGGCATGGACATCGGCGCGGACCCCCACGGCGCCGTGTTCCCGCGAGCGCTGCTCGGGGGCCATGTATCCGTCCGTGCCGCCGCCGGCGACGGGCAGCTCCGCTGCGAGCGCGCGCAGCTCCTCGTCGTGCGCATCGCAGATTCTAAGCATCCCCCAGTCGGCGAGGAGAACCTCCCCGTACTCCCCCACGAGGACATTCGCAGGCTTGACGTCGCAGTGGGCGACGCCGCGGGAGTGCGCGTAGGCCAGCGCATCGGCGACCTTCAGAAGCACGTCCACGTGGTCGAAGGCTTTCCCGCCCCCCTTGCGTTCCGAGAGCAGTTCGGACCAGGGCCGACCCTTCACGTGCTTCATCGCGAGGACGGGGGCGATACGGTCCTCCACCATCCCGGTGGCGAGATCGTACACGGGAACGATGTTCGGGTGGTCGAGCTGCCCCCAGGCGCGGGCGCGGGCCGTGAACTCAGCCTCGTGCTCGACTTTGGGGCACTTTAGGGCGACATCCCGCCGGAGGGCGGTTTGGTTTGCGAGCCAGACGACCCCCTCTCCTCCGCCGCCAATCCGGTCCTTCAGGACGTACTCAGCCTCTTCGCGGGCGGGATCGGGGCGCCAGGGGGCGGGTTCCGACGCAAGGGCGCGCGCGATCCGAACCAGGTGGCTCTGGAGCCTTGGATCAGTCGAAGTGCCCATCCTCGTCATCACTCCAGACGGCGCCATCGTCGCTCTCGAGCTCGCCGAGGAGCTTCGACTCCCTGAAAGAGAAGTGGGACGCCGAGCCAAACACAACATGATCGAGGAGCGGGATGCCAAGGATTTTGCCAGCCTTGGAAATCCGGGAAGTCAGAAGCACGTCCTTTCTGCTTGGCGTAGGGGAACCCGAGGGATGGTTGTGCATCATCACGATTCCGTAAGCCTTGTCGCGAAGCGCCTCGGAGAAAATCTCCGTCGGATGGGCGAGGCACTCCCGCAGGCTGCCGACGGAGACCACCGCCTCCCGCATGATGCAGAGTCCCGTGTCGAGGAGCGCCACGTGGAGTTCCTCGTGTCGCAGGCCACGAAATCTGGCGGAGTAGCGATCCCAAATCTGTTTGGATGATCGGATCGGTTCGCGCCCGGGGGGTGGGAGAAATGACCTTGATCGTCTAAGCAGTTCCCCCACGGCCACCAGCCGCACCCCAAGCTCGTCGGGACAATCACCGGAGTTGAGGAGCTGGGCCATGGTCAGGCCGTGCAAGGCATGTACCTGGTCCGGCCCGGCGAGGAGGGCCAGCACGGAGGGCGGCAGCCCATCGGCGGCGATGCCAAGCGCGGCTGCGACGACTTCGGCATCGGACCGGTTGGCAATCGATGGACCAAGGTGCCCGGCCTTCGCGCCCGCACGCCCGCCTTGGTCCCCCACGCCGTGGACCTGGGCGTACCGGCACATCGGCGCCGCCGGACAGTCGCCGCAGAGGGGCTCCTCAAGGCAACGAGCGGCACCCAGGGCCTCCACCCCCCTCCCCCCTGCAAAGACGGCGAGTATGAAGGCCACCTCCCGCACGGGCACCTTCGCTATGAGCGCCAGGCCCTGGAGCGCGGCGAAGACGGAGTCGGCGTCTTCCTCGTCGCCCTCCGGCAACATCCCCAAGCGCTGGAGCAGGAGCCGATGGCACGGCTCGGGGGCGACGGCAGAGAGGCCCAGCATCTCGAGAAACGAATACGCGCGATACCCCTTTAGTAGCCCCGTTGCGCTTGCCACTTCGCGGATCGCCTCGGTTGTTGGAAGTTCCGCCAGCCTGTAGACGCCATCCGGTCGTCCAATCCAAAGGAGTGCATCCACGACCTTCTTGCGTTCGAAGCCGGGGAGTTCCTCGATCAGCTTCATGGCAGCGTGTGGCGCCGCGTTCCGCGTCCGTGTTGGATGCAGGAACGCCTTCGCGAGCCTCGCCAACAGGTCGAAGGGAAGCTCGGACTCGGGGAGTCCGATGAGGGCCTTGAGGAGCAGCGCCTGGGCGGCCTCACCGCCTGGGGGATGCCAACTGCGGTCCCGAATCGCCTCCACCACATCCTTCGTCTGCGGGTGGGAGGCGTGCACCATTGCGGAGACGGCATGCCAGATTCTGAGGCGATCCGCTTCATTCATGGGCGTGTTGTCCAGGAACTTCTGAGTTTCGCTTGCGGCCCGAGGGCAACCACGTTCTAACCATTAATACACGGGGGGCAGAACAGTCACCCCGGCGGCCCCGGGGCCGCAACTCCCACCAAGGGTGAAGAGTCATGCCAGTCATCATGGGCGATGCCCTCCGCGAGGCGATGGAAGAACGCGGATTCAACCAGGCCGAACTCGCAACCTACGTCGACGTCGAGCCGATGTACATCAGCCGGTGGCTCCGCGGCACGCAGCCGCGCTTCGAGGAAGGCGTGCGCATCCTCGAGATGCTCGGCTGGAGGATGGACCGCCTGAAGAGCCGCGCCGGGATCCTCTCGATGAAGGGCAGCAAGGCCGCCGCGGCGGCCGAGTCCGCGAAGGGCTACGGCTCCGGGGACAAGCTGCCTGCGCTCAAGACCGGCACCATCGCCGACAACGGCGAGATCCGCTTTGCCCTGCGCAAGACGCAGGTGGATTCCCGCATTTGGATGATGAGTCGCGGGCTGCTTGTCAGCGGTGAGGAAGTCGCCATTCTTCGCAACGATTCGGACTCCCTTGCCCCGAAGTATGCGCGCGGGTCGTGGATCATTACGCAGGCGCTCGGCCCCAAGGCGGAGCTCAAGCCGCACGGCGAATACCTGCTGCCTGACGGCCAGTCGGGATCGACGCTCCGCCTGTTCCGCATCATTCCCGTGACGAAGGGCGCGAAGGAGGGCAAGCCGCTGGCGTTTGACGTTGCGCGGCAGACCTCGCGCGAGCTCCCCGCCGAGTCCGGCCGCGAGGGCGGCTACATGGTTGTGGCGAGCGCGTCCGTCAACTGACGGCCCCCAACTGTTGCGCAATGGGCGGCGGGGGCGATCGTCCCCGCCGCCCATTTCCTTTGCCACATGGCCCCCGCCGGGACGATGTTCCCGGGTCCTGCGTAGACGCCGAAGGCGCCTTGCGGGCCGTGACCAACCCCTCGCGGGGCGTGGGCAACTCGGTCATCACCTGACAGGATACACCGGGCACAGATGGGGATTCTGCAGCGCTACGTCCTGAAGGAACTCGCCGCGCCGACCGTGGTGAGCCTCGCCTTCTTCACGGTTCTGCTCCTGCTGCGGCACTTCTTCACGCTCGCGGAGTTCCTGCTCAATGCCTCGGTCGGCTTCGGGCTCCTGATGGAGCTCTCCGCCATCATCGTCGTGACGCTCTTCTCGCTGACCATACCGATGGCGGCATTGCTGGGCGTGCTGATCGGCATCGGGCGGATGACGGCGGAGAACGAGGTGCTGGCCATCCGCGTCGCCGGCATCTCGCTGGGCCCGGTCTTCCTACCCGTCTTCATCATCGCTGCGCTGACCTCGGCGCTTTTGGCATGGGGGAACCGCGACCTGTTCCCATCGCTCATCAACCGTATCGAGTCGCAGCAGAGGCAGATCCAGTTCGAACTCCTGACCAACCTGAAGCCGGGTACATGGTACTCGAATCTCTCGCCCAAGGGCTCGAACCTGACCCTCTACTTCGACGAGGCGTCGCCCCGTGAACCCGGGGATGGCCAGTACGTGCTGCGCATGAAGCACATCGCGATCCAAGCCGAAGGCGCCCTCGCAACACCGGGGGCGGGGGATTCGGATGGAAAGCAATCCGAGAAGGGGGAAGACAAGGAGGCGTTCATCTTCGCCGAGTCGGGGACGCTGCGCGGCGACCTCGCCACCGGGGCGCTCACCGTTGAGCTCGTCAACGGCACGCTGATCCCCATCAAGGGGAAGGACGTCCTGAAGTCGAGGAAGTCGAGAAAGCAGGAGACTTCCGGGGAGGACGATGGCGAGAGCCTCGTGATTTCGTTCACGCGCATGTCCAAGGTGGTCCAGCCGGAGGTGGAGGAGGAGGACGAGCAGGGGGATCCGCGCCGAATGACCTTCAGCCAACTGCGCGCCGTTATCGACAATCCCCCCACCGTGCCCAAGAAGAAGAAGTCGAGCGACAAGAAGTTTGCGGAGGAGTGGCAGACCTTCTACTCGGCCCGTACGGAGCTCTACACGAGGTACTCGTTCCCCTTTTCGGTGCTCTCTTTCGTGCTGCTCGGCGTGCCGCTCGCAATCGAGATCCGCCCTCGCGCGAAGAGCGTGGCGTTCCTGATCGCCGTCGCGCTGATCATGGCGTACTACGGCATGTCCGTCTGGGCGCGCGCGGTGGGCGCGGGCGGGAGCGACCTCGCATGGGCCGCCGCGATGCTCCCCAACGTGGGGATCGGGGCGATCGGGCTCTTCATGTTCTGGCGGACACAGCGCGTCGTTTGACGCCGGCGTCAGCCCTCCATCCGCCTGCGCACTTGGTCGAGGAGGGAAGCCAACTTTTGAAGCGCGGCGCCCGGCGGGATCGAGTCGCCCGACTCCTCGTCGCCTCCTTCGGTCAGGCTCTTGATGCGCAGGAGTGCCAGCGCTGCGACGGGGCTCTTCTCCCCGAGCGCCACGGCCCGGGATAGTTCCCTGCGAGCGCGCTCGACCTCGCCAAGCTCGAGCAGGCAGAGCCCAAGGTTTGTGTGGATGGAGGGGACGTCGGGGGCTATCCTCGCTGCGGTCTCGAATGCCAGCAGCGCTTCGCGCCGGCCCCCGCTGCGTGTCCTCAGGACCCCGAGCGCGTTCCATTGGGGCGCCGACTTGGGCAGGAGCATCACAACGCGCGCCTGCACGGAGGCGGCTTCCGACCACTGTTCCGCGGCGACGAGGTGCCCGGAGAGGGCCATCCAAATCGGGAGCGAATCGCGATGCCGTGCGGCGAGGCTGCGAAGGCCTGCCTCGCGCTCGCGTGCCGCATCCGGTTCCGTTGGATTCCCACCCTCGGCCGTGCCGCCCAGCCGGACGAACTCGGCATGGTCCTCGGGATGCGAGTGTGCCAACTCCTCCAACTGGATCGCAGCGGCGACGCTGTCGCTGCCGGCCAGGAGGCGCAGCCTCCGCAGGCAGAATGCGACCCCTTCCATGTCCCCCGCGGCACGCCTCATGCGCGCAAGGATCAGCCACGGTTCCGGGTTGTCGGGTTCCTGCTCCGCCCACTCGGTAACGACCGCATCCGCGTTTCCAGTGTCGCCGACCTTGATGGCGGCGACTGCGAATCGGCGCGTTGCCTCCCCGAACTCCGGAGCGGCGTCATGCGCCAAACCGAAGACGCGGTGCGCGCGCGGGAAGTCGCCGCGGTTCCAGAGAATGCTCCCAAGGTGCAGCAGTGCCCCCGGGCGCTCCGGCTCCTCGTCCAGCACCCTGCGCAGACAGGCCTCCGCTGAGTCGTTGTCGCCGCACTCGAGGTGGACCGCGGCAAGTTCCTCCCAACCAGCCAGATTGGAAGCGTCCTTCTCCACGGCTGCGCCCAAGGCGCGGAGGGCGTCATGCAGCCGTCCATTGCGCCGATAAATCGTCCCAAGCACGGCCAGTCCACGGGAGAGCGGCTCCCCGTCGCTCTCGGCCGCGACATACTGCTCCAGAAGCTTCACGCCCTGGTCGTCATCCCCACGGGCGGCATGCCACATTCCAAGCGTCGCCCCGAAAAGGGGGAACTCGGGGGCGATTTCGCGGACCGCGGTGATTGCGGATAGGGCCGCCTCCCGCCCTTCCGTGGATTCATCCTCGAAGAGCGCGTGCATCGACAGCCCGTTGAGCCGCAGGCACGCATCCCGGAAGGAACGGTCGGCCCGAATCGCGTCGAGGAAGTGGCCCAGGCACTCGGCCAAGGTAATGCCCGGCATGCGGAGTCTCCGCGCGGATACCTGGGCGACCGCCGTGAGGTAGCTCTCCAGCGCGCGGGGGGAGGAGGTTGGTGGACGGAAGAGGCGCGCCACGGCCTGCCTTGATTCGCCGAGACCGTCCGTCGCAAGTTCCCCCAGAAGCACCATCCACTGCGGGATGAACTCGTCAGGGTGGCAGGCCAGCCGCCCCTCCCACACCGACTCGCGTGCCTCAAGGTCCACCAACTGCAGCTCGACCTCCCACTTGTCGGCGTGCCAGAGGACATTGCCCTGCAGGAGATGGGACGCTGCGAGCGACTCCGGAATGGGCAAGTCGAGGATCTGTTCCAAGGTCCACTTCGAAGCGACGATCAGCCAACGGTAGGACCCGTCATCGTCGTCCGGGGAGATGACCAGGTGCTGGAGGGCGGTTTCGACGTGGGGAAGCCTCGCAAGCTGCTCATCCACGAAAGCAGCCAGTCCCCGGCAGATGGCGGCGCTTTGCGGGTGCGATTCAGCCTCCGCACCGGCGAAGGGGAGAATGATGACTCTGGAGATCCGACTCATCCGAAACACCCCCTTGGTCCGGGGGCCGGAAGGTCAGGCAGGCTGACCGGCGGCGCTCTCCGGGGCATTCGACCCGTCAGGGCGGCAGGACTTAAAGAGCCCATCCAGACTCCATCTCCCGCCCCCCAACAAGCATAGGGCAAGAAACGCGCCCAAGAACACCAAATTTCGCACGATGGTCTTGCCGGAGACGGCGCCGTCTCCCAGCGCCTCAAAAAGCGGGGAAAGGGCGGGGAGGCTGACCTTGAGTGAGGCAAACATGTCGCCAAAGCAACCGCACTCGATATGCTTGCCCGCCAGCAGAACGTGAACGAGCGCGCAGGTGAATCCGGCAAGCATTCCCCACAGGACGGCTGCAGCCTCACGGGTCCACAGTCCTGCGAGGACGAGGGATCCGGCGATCAACTCGAGCCAAGGCACAAGGAAGGCAGTGTAGGGGACCAATGGCAGGGGAATCAGGTCGAAGGCGGTGAGGCCCTGAGCGAAGAAGAGGGGGTTGCGGAGCTTGCTGACCGCAGCGGCAACCATCAGGCCGCCGAAAATCACCCGCAGGAACATCAGCAGTGCCGAGCCCCCGGTCGAGTCCACCTCCCACGCAAAGCGCGACAGTTTCCTCAAGGCTCGTTACTCCCCGGGCGCGCCCTTCTCGATCTCACCGCCGTACTCCAACCAACCGGGCCAACCGGGCCTGTAGACGGAGGCATGCTCGAACCCGTGCGCACGGAGCATAATCTCCACCTTCTCCGAGGCGTCGCAATCCCCGCCGCCGCAGTAGATGATGAACTTCTGGTCCGGCGGGTAGAACTCGAGAGCCGCAGGCTTGCCACCTGCGAACGCCTCGAAGGGCAGGTGGATCGCGAAGGGAATGTGCCCTTCCTCGTACTGGAGGGCCGGACGTGCATCGATCACGACCGCCTCGCCCGACTTCGTCTGCTGGTCGATCTGTGCCGCGGAGATGTCGCCCGGGTGGGTTGATGGCGCGTTCCCGGAATTGCCGCTCCCCGAGGGATCCGGAGTCCCCTGCAGTGGGTTGGAGGGCTGGAATGTCGGACGCGACTTCGGGGCAAAGAAATCGGAGCGAAGCGGGCGCAGACCCATCCCATCAACTCCGGCAGCGAAGAGAGCTGCCACGAGGATGAGAAGGATCCGCGCCGGCTTCATTGATGGACGCTCAGGGCTGCGGGTTGGCAGGGGCCGCCGGTGCCGCAGGCTCCGCCGCTTTCTCCGACTTCTTCACTGTGACGGACTCAAGAGCCATCGAGTCCGGCGTGATCTTCTTCTTGGCGGTCGGCTGCTTCTCCGCTACGATGTTCGCCGTCGTTCCCATGGCCGTTCCGGGGGAGGCGGCACGGACGTATGCGGACAGCGGCACGCTAATCTTTTCCTCGCGGCTCGCGGACTTCGCGACAAGGTCGATGGTCTCGTTGAAGTTCCCCGCCTGGTCAGGCGCCTTGAAGGAGATCGACCACTGGCGCAGGCCCTTTCCCTCGGCCGGGACCTCGGTCACGGTGAAGTTGGACGCGGTGGACTTCGTCGCAAGGCTCACCTCGAACGGCTCGTCCGCCTTCGAGCGCAGCGTCAGCCTCGTTTCCTTCTGCTCGCCGGGTGCAAGGCGCCCCAGCAGTACGCGCTGCGGTGAGAGGACGAAATTGCCGACGACGCTGCCGTTGACCGCCAGGTAGAGCGCGCCACGCTTCGTGTCCGATGTCATGACGGTGAGCGTGGTGCGGAGCTGCGAGGAGGGGGGGTAGTCGGACGGGATCGTCAGCTTGATCGGTGTGGCAAACCCGTTGCGCCCATCCTTGTGCGTGTAGGGCTCCTGGCCACCGATCTCCATCTTGATGCGCTCATCGCCGATCGAGAGCTTCTCGACCTTTGCGGGCGGATCCGTGAGGGAAATGATCTTGAACGTGTGCTCGGCCTGTTCTCCGGCGCTGAGTTCCCCGAGGTTGATCACGGGCTCGCTGGAAAAGAGCGTCTGGGTGACTTCCCCGCCGACCGTCAAGGTGTAGAGCCCCCCCGCCTCAGTCTCGTCGGTCACGACGGAGATCGTCTTCTGGCCCTTGCCGGGCTTGCCTGTCGAGTTGAAGGAGACCTTTATCTCCGAGGCTTGGCCGGGCGCGATCACCCGGGGATTGTCGTTCGCAGAAGTGCATCCGCAGGATGTGTTGATCGCCTTGATGTTGATTGTGCGGTCGGTCGTGTTCTTGAAGGGGAACTTTATCTCCACGATCTCCCCCTCGGTGATGGTGCCGTAGTCGTGCTTCGTCTTTTCAAAGACGAACGCATTCGACTTCTGCTCGACGGCCTGGGTGAGGACGGGTTGCGACACGGCGGGGGCTATGGCCGGCTTGTCCTGCGCGGGTGAGGTCGCGGCGAGCATGGCCAACGCACAGACCGCCGACGCACAGACTGCTTTCCTGAGTGAAGACTGCATGGGTGAATTCGCTCCTTGAATCCGCTGGGGGGTGCTCTTCCCAAAGAAAAACGTGTGCCAATTCCCGCGGTTACGAAGGGGAACCATCCCCTTGCTCGCATTCGGCGTCAAGGTGCCCTCCCTCTGCTGACGCCGAGCGGGCGCCAACGGAGCCCAGCCCCGGGAGGACATCGTTCATGCTTCCGGAGCGAAAGCCCGCCAAATCCATGGAAATCCACACAAAGCCGAGGCGGCGGAACTCGTCCAGGATGGCCGTCCTGGCGGCGAGCACCGTGGGGAAATCCTCGGGGGGAACCTCGATCCGCGCCACTTTGCCATGGTGTCGGCAGCGCAACTCCGCCAGCCCGAGCGAACGCAGGAACGACTCCGCCGCTGCGACCTGCGCAAGTTTGTCCGCCGTCACTGCCTCCCCATAGGGAATGCGGGAGGACAAGCATGGTGACGCCGGCCGGTCGTGATTGGGAAGCCCATAGTGCCGCGCCAGGGCCCTGACTCCTGCCTTGTCCACCCCCAACTCCATCAGGGGCGAACGAACCCCATGGCCGCGTGCCGCTGCCATGCCGGGCCGGTGTTCGCCGACGTCCGATGCGTTCGATCCGTCCAGGATCGCCGTCATGCCCCGCTCCGCGGCGAGCGCGACCAACCGGCCATGGAGTGCCCCCTTGCAGAAGAAGCATCTGTTGGAGTTGTTCTCCGCATAGCCGGGGATGGCCAACTCGCTGTATCGAATCACCTCGTGGCGCATGCCGAGGCTGGTCGCCAACTCCCTGCACTGGGCGACGTCTCTGGGCGTGGTGCTCTCGGATTCTGCGGTAACTGCGAGCATGGAGTTGCCGAGCGCCCGGTGGGCCGCAGCGGCCACCACGGAGGAGTCCACCCCGCCGGAGAATGCGACGATGACCGAGCCGAGATCGGCGATGCGGCGCTCCAATTGCGCGGCCACCTCGCCCATGGGCGCATCGGCGGGAAGTGGGGTCACGTGGCGGCTCCCCGCCGGGGCTCGCCGCGCCGGGCGGCCACGAGTGGACCCAGTGCGTCGAGCAATCTGGTCCCGCAGGCGCCACGGACGAACTCGCGCAGGGCCCGCTCCCGACCGGCCTCACCGAGCGAGCGGCGCAACTCCGCCGACCGGGCGAGTCGACTGATGGCCGCATCGCACTCCGCGCCCGGCGCGGCGAGAATCCCATCCACTCCGTCGCGCACGAGCGACGCCAGCGCCCGGCAGTGGCGGTTGACGACGACGGGAAGCCCCGCATGCCAAGCCTCGACCACAACCATTCCAAAGGACTCGCTCTCGCTCATGAGGACGAAGATGTCCGACTCCGCATAGAGTTCCCGCAGCCTATCCCCCGGAACGACGCCCTCCCAATTGAAATCAGATGGAGGCTGCCATCGATCATGGTCGGGTCCCACGCCGCGTCCTGAGACGTCCAGCCCGCCCGCACGGAGTCGAGCCACCGACTCGGCCACGGACCGATACCCCTTCTCCGGCACCTTTCGGCAGACGGTGAGGATGTTGACGCGCCCCCGGCCCTTGCGGGGCCCGGCTTGGTTCGCGTGGGGCCACACCGGCGCCCCAATGACGGCGGTGCTTGCGTTGAGGCTTCGAAGCATCGAGGCCGCGGAGCCCTCCGACATGGCGGCGATCAGGTCAACGCCGCGCAAAGTGTCGGCGTAGTGGCGCCAGTAGTAGTAGCCATCGCCCGGATGGATCAATGGCAGGACACCGCGGACGGGCCCTCCCCGGCGCTGCGGCGGGACGAACAGGCGCCACGGGAGGTTCATCGACACCACAACGTCGAACTTGTTTGCGTGGGTGGCCAGCGCCCGGACCAGCGCCGGGGAGTTCGGGCCGCGCAGCGCGTCGAAAAACATGTCCGCCCATCGGGGTCGCCGGCGCGCGCACTCCCACCAATCCGCATCCGCCAGGAGGCGCCTCCAGTCCTCCCACATGCGGAACTCTGTTCCCCCGAGGGTGATTCTGGATGCCATGAAGCCGAGGGTGCGAAACTCCCGGAGGGGTCGGCGCGCACCGGAGACTTCGAGGATCAGCGTGCCGGGCGAACCCGTGATGGCGCACTCGACCGCAAACTCGCCCCGCAGCCTTTCCTCCATGAGAAGTCGGCCATCCGGGTCACGCAGTCGCACACGCACCGTCCAGGGCGCCGTCCCCTCGATGCGAAGGTTGCAGGCGGCCGTTCCCGAAGGCAGCAACAGTTCCGCACGGGCGGCGCTCCACCGGCGGACGCGACCCGACTCGAACGACTCCGCCTCATGCCAGCCGGGACCCAGCGTCGGTCGGTCGAGGGCGCCGATTGCTTCCCCCGAGGGCCGCGGCTGGTTCTGCTCCCAGTCGCGCTGGATCGACTTTGCGAGAAGTCCCAGCACAGCCCGTGGGTACTTCAGCGCGGGGAATCTCGTGACCGGGATGCCCTCGTCGACCGTCGTGCCCTGGGGAAGGAACTCCTCCCACACGTTGCCCCAGTGGCAGAAGGGCCGAAACCTGTGCGCCGTCGTCGTCCACACGGCGACGTGGCATCCCAGGTCGCGCAGTTCCACGGCCAGGCGGCGATGGAGAGTCTCCGCTCCGCCCACGAGGTCGCTCCCCCACCGGTAGGGCACGAGCAGGATGGCGGGTTTGCCGTCGCTCACGCCCGGTCGCGCTCGATCCGGCGCAGCCTCTCCTCCACGGATGCCACCAGAACCGACCAGGTGCGCGATTGCACGTGCGCCCGCCGCCTTGTGCGCTCCTCCTGCGAGTCGGGTTCCGAGAGCAGCCCCCGAAGGCCAGCAACCCAGTTTTCCGGGGTCACGACGCGGATCACGGAAGAGAACTCCGCGATCACGTCGGGGATTGGGGTCGAGATGACCGGCATGCCGACGGCGAGGTACTCGAGCGCCTTCACCGGGTTGATCGCGCGCGCCGCCGGACTGTCGGAGAAGGGCATGATGCCGACATCGCAGTGCTGGTAGTATGCGGGAATCTCGCCATGCGGCTTCAGGCCAAGGAAGTGGAGGTTGGCTGGCTTTGCACCCGGCATGCTGAACGAGCCGTGGACGGGGCCGACGACGACGACGCAGCCGCCGAACTCCGATGCGACCTGCGCGGAGAGGGGGAACAGGCGTGCGTCCATCCTGTCGTTCAGGCTGCCTATGAAGAGCACGCGCGGGTGGGGCAGGTCCCCCAGGTCGGAGGGCTCAGAGGCAGGCGCCTGGAATCGGGCGGGGTCGGTGCCCGAGGGGAGGTACTCGATGTCGGGCCTCGTCTTGGAGAATCGCCTTTGCAGGGTTGCGGTGCCTGAAAGCACGAGGTCAGCACGGCGCAGTAGCCGCCGCTCGGCTGCTCGTGAGCCGGGGGGGGCCCAATCGAACGCGCTGAAATCGTCGATCAGGTCCACAACGACGCGGGATGCTCCAAGGTCACGGGGCAGCGCCGAGCTGAACACGGCATTCGCGAAGTAGATGAAGCGGCGCGAGCCCAGGACGGACCGAAGCAGCCTCACCGACATGCGCTCGTTCATGCGCCGCGCGAACTGCAGCTTGTACTCGCCGGAGAAGATCGGGGGCGAGAGCACGACGAGGCGGCCACCCTCGATGTACTCGACGGGCTTCCAGCGCCCTCCGAGGCGGGTCAGCGCCTCGTGGACCTGAACCGGTGCAAAGTAGACGACGGGGCGATGCCGGGTGAGACCCACAGCCAGCTCCTGCGGGCGCTGCCAGACCGAGTGCCAGGGCACCTGCGAGTGCAGGAGCAGGGTCATGGCGGCACCCACGCGCCTCGGTCCCCGCGTGGGTGGGTCGGCGAGCATGGCGCCGAACTCCGAGTGCACGCGCAGCGCCTCCAAAAGGCGTCCTCGAGTCATGGCAGGTCCGCGCTTGATGTTCGGCGGCCAGCCGATGCATCATTGCGGTATGGATGGTCGCCCACTGCCCTGCCCATGAGCGCCGAACGCCCCACGACCCCGCCTCGCGCCGGAGCCAGGCGCCAATCCGCCGGGATCTCGAACATCGGGGCGGCCTTCGCCTCCATGGGCGTCACGGTGCAGATGTCGCTCATCATCACGGCGTCCCTGCTGGCGCTGGGCACGGTCGTCATCCTTGGCTACGCGGTGTCCATCAACAACCTGAAGAACCGGCTCATGGGCGAGGCGAAAGCCCAGGCCGACGAGGCGAGCCGCGTCATCGAGCGCGTCGCCTCCGACCTCCATGCCCAGACCCTCGCTGACATCGTGAACCACCCCGAGGTGCGCACACAACTGCGCATCCTGACCCGCGAGGGCGGCGTCGTCATGGCCGCCATCTCGGACGAGGATGGCAAGCTCTACATCCAGCAGGGCAGCGACGGCGTCACGAGGGAGTTTCCACAGAACATGCCCCAGCGAATCCAGGGGATCATACCGAGGGACTCCGACCTGACTTGGGAGCTCACCGTCTCCCCCGTCCCCAAGGATGCGCGGCAGGAACGCATCCCGATCCGCCAGCAGGGCAAGGTGATCGGGTTCATGGAGTACGCCATCTCCGCGGACCAGGCCGCCGTGAAGCTCTCGGAGATCGGCACGCAGATCAACCAGAGCCTGACCGCCATGGTCGTGGTGCTCGTCGCGCTGATCGCGTCGGCTGCGGCGCTCCTCCACAAGGTCTTCCGCCACCACCTGCTACTCCAGCAGACCGCGCAGGATGCCGAGCACATGGCCCACATCGGGACGCTCGCGAGCGGCCTGGCCCACGAGATCCGCAACCCTCTGCACGCCATGAACCTGCACCTGGAGGTCGCTAAGGAGGAACTGGAGGATGCGGCGGGCGACCGCGAGCGTGCCGCCCAGATCGTCTCCTCAGTGCAGAAGCACCTCGGCGGCCTGAACTCCATCCTCACCACCTTCATGAACTATGCACTGCCGCAGAAGCTCGAGCGGGAACTCGTTCCGCTCCATGTGCTGGTCAACGAGACGGTCGCCCTGCTCCGCCCAGAGGTGGTCAGCAAGGGGGCGCGAGTCGAGGCTGACATCCCGGAGGGTATCACGGTGTCGCTCGATCCGAGTTCCTTCCGCCAAGTCCTGACGAATGTCGTGCTGAATGCCGCGCAAATCATGGAGGGTCGCGAGGTCCGGGAGATTCGCCTGACCGCCGAGGTTGGCGACGACTCCGTCTCGCTCCATATTGACGACACGGGACCTGGCATTCCCCCCGGCGAGGAGGAGGCGATCTTCGAGGCATTCGTCTCGCACAGGAAGGGTGGGAGCGGGTTCGGACTCGCCATTGCGCGACGGGTCATCGACGAGCACGGAGGCGAGATTACGGCCGCGAACCGCCCGGAGGGGGGCGCCCGGTTTACAATCCGATTGGGGACCCAATCGGACTCCGCGTCGCGCACGTCGTTGCTCGTGCCTTCCGAGAAGCCGCTTCACGAGGGGTGAGTCGATGCGGACGCGCGGTGCGCCCGTCCGGTGGGCCTACTGCCCGGCGCGAATGCGCGGAGCCGGCTCGAAGCGGTCGTAGACGAGCAGGTCCTCGGGCGGAGGGGGAATCTCGACCCCCGGGCGGTCCACGCTTCCGGGAAAGCGCGCAAAGTCCTCGTAGAACGCCTCGAGGAACTCGTCCTCGGACATGGCCAATGCCTCGGGGAATCCGAGCCATTGCCGGACGAGGTGCTGCACTTCGCGCTGGTTCTTTGGGTTGGGTCGCATGGGATTCTCGTGCATCGAGAATCTAGGGTGCAACATCCCCCCGACGCCCGTCAACTGCCGCCCCTATCGGAATGTCGAATCTGCGCGCCCCGCGGCCCGTCGTTGCAGCTACTCCGCGGCCCCGCTCGCCATCAACACCTCGCCCAGCGCGTCCTTCAGCGTCAGTCTCGAGGACCGGTTGCGTTCGGACTCGATGATGGTGCGGATGCGCTGGATCGTCTCGTCCAGCTTCCGGTTCACGATTACGAAGTCATACTCGGGGGATCGGCGGAGTTCCGTCCTCGCGTTGGCCAGGCGGATCTGCATGGCATCCTCGTTGTCGAGGCCGCGCGAGCGCAGGCGGCGCTCCAGCGTGGCGATCGATGGCGGCAGGACGAAGATGAGGATCGCATCGGGGCGGTCGGCCTTCAGGGCGAGGCTGCCCTGGACGTCGATGTCGAGGATGACGTCCCTTCCCTCCCCGAGCTTTGCATCAACTTCCTTGCGAAGCGTCCCGTAGTAGTTGCCGTGGACGATGGCCCACTCGTAGAACGCGTCCTCCTCGATCAGCTTCTTGAACTCATCCTGCGTGAAGAAGTAGTAGTCCTTGCCGTTGATCTCGTTTTCGCGCGGCCGGCGCGTCGTGGCGCTTATCGAGTAGCTGAGGGAGGGGTCCTCCTTGAGGAGCGTGCGGAGGATGGTGGACTTGCCGCCGCCGCTCGGCGCCGAGAGGACGACGAGCATTCCGGACCGTTTGAGGTGAAACTCGAGCACGAGAGAGAGCCTCCTGCGTCCCGGTGCCAGCCTCCGGGCGCGACCGCAAGACTGTCCCCGGGCGTCGCGGGGCGTGTCAAGCGGGCGGCTCCGCCTCAAATAGTTCCGGTCTGGGCAGGGGCAGGCGTCCGATGACGCAGCCCCGCGGGCAGAAAACGCTTTGGTTGACGATAGAGCCGGGGGAGCAAATCATTCGACAAGCATCATGGGCTTGAATCCGCCTCTCCGAGGACGGGACGAACGTGCCGCCTGAGTCGCTTAAGCCTGCGCCACTTCCCCACGTTCCCTTCCTCCCGAGGGATCCCCAGGCTTCGTTCGATCCACTGCGTTCTCACCTGCAGGATCCGGCCCTCGCCTTTCGCAACACGACGGAAACAGAGGTGGACTTCGAGGGGCTCGTCCGGCAGCGGTTCCGCGAGGAGGCGAAGCGCCTGCGCGAGGCCCAGGCCGCCGGTCCCGCCCCCGACGTTGAAATCCCCGTCTCCTACACGCTTGACCGCCTGATCGGGAAGGGCGGCTTCGGGGAAGTGTGGGAGGGAATCCAGACGAACTTCGGTCGGCGCATCGCCGT
Organism: uncultured Candidatus Sumerlaeota bacterium; assembly: GCA_964618855.1. Classification (GTDB taxonomy): domain Bacteria; phylum Sumerlaeota; class Sumerlaeia; order SLMS01; family JANRJK01; genus CAZUCD01. The sequence continues at coordinate 8,923 of CAZUCD010000002.1, read as the reverse complement.
GAAGAGACTGAGGTCCGACCTGCGCCAGCGCACGGAGAGCGCCGCGGCGACCGGGGAACTCTACGAACTCACGTTCAGGCAGGAGGCGCTGACGGCCGGCGCCCTCGAGCATCCGAACATCATCCCGGTCTATGCATACGGCACGGACACCAAGGGCTCGCCTGTTCTGGCCATGAAGCTGATCCGCGGGCGTCCGTGGGGCGAGGTGATCGACGAGGACTGGGACAGGATGGCCCCACACGACTTCCTGGGCAGGCACCTGCCGATCCTGATAGACATGGCGCAGGCGGTCGCGTTCGCGCACTCCCGGGGGATCATCCACAGGGACCTGAAGCCTGCGCAGGTCATGGTGGGCGAGTTCGGGGAGGTGCTCCTGGCGGACTGGGGCCTGGCGGTCGCGCATGACCCGGAGGTCCTCCGCAGGGAATGCGCGGGCTACAGTGCATTGGCGGTGCCGACCACGGAGACCGCGACAAATCCCGCGGGTACGGTGGCATACATGGCGCCGGAGCAGACGCTGCCGTCAGCCTCGAAGCTGGGCACGTGGACAGACATCTTCCTGCTCGGCGGCACGCTTTACTACCTGCTCACCCGGACACCGCCATGGGATGCGCCGATCAGCGTCGCCGCATTCGCGGAGGCCATGCGGTGCGAGGTGGTGCCGCCCGAGTTGCGCTGCCCAACGCGGGAGATTCCACGCGACCTGAGCGACCTTGTCATCCAGGCGATGGCGAAGGACCCCTTGCAGCGCACCGCGTCCGCGTCGGCGTTCATCGACGGGCTCCGGGACTACCTGACGGGATCGGGCCGCCGCCGCGAGTCGATGGCGCTCCTGCGCGAGGGCACCGCGATGCTGGCGGAGGCCGGGAACAGTTACCAGCGCCTCGGCGAGACGCTGACGACGGCGGAGCGTGCCTGCGCGCTTTGGCCGGAGAACCGAGCCGCGGACGAGCTCCGGACGCGCGCAAACGCCCAATGCGTCCGCACCGCGATCGAGAACCGCGACCTCGTGCTGGCCCGCGCGCACGCGGAGCGGCTCCCCCTCGGCGGGGATCGAAGCATCTTCCTCGCGGAGATCGCCGCGCTCGAGGAGGAGCAGCTCCTCGCGCAACAGGCGCTCAAGACGGCATACGGTCTCGTGCGCGAGCGGAGCGCGCGCGCCGAGGACTTGATGTCATTCATGCTCACCGACCTCTTCGAGGGGCTGAAGCCCATTGGGAGGCTGGATCTGCTCGACAAGGTGGTGCGCAAGGCACTCGACCACTTTGCTGCGATACCCGACGAGGACCAGTCGGAGGGGGACCTGCGCAACCGCTCGCGGGCGCTCTGCTCGCTGGCGGAGGTCCAGCGCGAGCGAGGAGACCTGACGGGCGCGCGCGACACCTGCGAGCGCGCGCTGGCACTATTCGGCCACCTGCCCTGCGAGGAGGCCGCCACCAGGCGCGAACTTGCCATGACGCACTCGCGCCTCGGCGACGTCCTGCGTGCGCAGGGGGACATCGACGGGTCGCTCGCGGCCTACCGATCCGCCCTCTCGCTCATGGAGACCAGCTCCACGGAGGCCGAACAGGACTGGAGGGGCAGGCGCGACGTGTTTGTCATCCGCGAGAGGCTGGGATTCCTCTCGGAACTCAAGGGCGACCTCGGGGCCGCACTCGAGGAGTACTCGCACTCGAGGCGCATCGCGGAGGAGTTGCTGGCGCGCGACCCGGGAACCCCCTCGCGCCGGCAGGACCTGTCCTTCGCGCTGAACCGAGTTGGCGATGTGCTGAGGACCCGGGGGGACTTCGCGGGTGCCGTGGACGCCTGCGCTGAGGCACGCGGGATCCGGCGCGAACTCGCCCGCCTGGCCCCGGAGAGCGTCGGCGCGCTTCGGGACCTGTCCGTAAGCTCGATGCTCGTGGGGGACCTGCACGTCCAGCTTGGTGAGTTCGGCCGCGCCCTGGAGTGCTACGAGGAGGCCCTGTCGATCACGGAACAGCTCGCGAAGCGCGACCCGGCGAATGCCTCGCGCCAGAGCGACCACGCCCTCGCCATGGGCAACGTGGCGGAGATGATGCGCATCGAAGGGAAGCTGGAACTCGCGAAGGACCGGCACTCCGCGGGGCTGGCGATCCACGAGCGCCTCGCCCAGCGGGACCCCTCCAACACGTTCCACCAGTTTGCGATCGCATGGACACGGCTCGGGCTGGGGAAGGTGTTCGCGGCCCTGCAGGACCAGCGGGCCGCGCGCGCCCAGTGGGAGACGGTGGTGCGCGTGCTTGGGCCCATCATCAGGACAAACCGCGGGGCCGCCAACCTGGACGCGCACACGCAGGCGCTCCTCCTGCTTGGGCGGGTCGACGACGCGCGTCCGCAGGTGGAGGAGTTGCTGCGGCGCGGCTGGCGCGACCGAGAGTTCGTCGCCCTCGCGCGCCGAGCAGGATTCGAAGTCAGAGGAGGATGATGCCGTGGCGGGCCGACCCGACGATGCGGCCGGCCAGCGCCCCCGTCTGCGTCGCCAGGTCGAGGAGCGCAAACTCGCGTTCCTCCCCGCCGCGAAGACAGGCGAGCGGCAGGCGCTGCAGCGTGCGGCGGATGTCCCCCGAATAGTCCAGCCCGAACCACGCGCGGCGACCCATGCGGGTCGAGTACTTCGCGAACAGGCCCGCCGTCGCCACCCCGTATCCATAGATCTGGCGCCAGTACCGCAGCGTGGTCGCGCGATGGAAGTGGAGCACGCGTGATTCCCGAACATGGCGCAGGCGCCACCCCGCGATCTGCATCCGCCACGAGAGGTCCGCGTCCTCGGCGGGATGGATCGTCTCGTCGAAGTGCCCCACCTCGTCCAGCGCCGCACGGCGAAAAGCCGCATTGGCTGTGATCACGAAGGGGAGGTAGAATCCGGGGAAGCCGCGCATGGCGTCCTCCTGAGAGAGCAGCCGTCGCGCGGCCGCGTGCCGCTCCGCGGCGGACTCGAGCCGCCCCGGCTCGACCTCTCCCCCCGCCACGGCGACTCGGGGATCATCGAAGGCGCCGACCATGGCCGCGGCCCAACCCGGCTGCACGGTGCAGTCGCTGTCCGTGCAGAGGATGATTTCGCCCCGCGCCCTGCGGAATCCGGTGTTGCGGGCCGGCCCCTGCCCTCTCTTGCGGCAGCGAAGCACGCGCGCCCCGGCCCCCCGGGCGAGTGCGGCCGTGTCGTCCGCCGAGCCGTTGTCGACGAGGATCACCTCGCGCTCATTGAATCCGGGGGGAATGGGATCGGCCAGAATGGACTCGATGCATGCCCCCACGGTGGCCGAGGCGTTCAGCGCGGGTACGAGGACGGTCAGGATGCGGCTCATCGGCGCGCCCCCTGAAGCAGCCGGGAGAGCTGGAATGCGACCGCCAACATTGGCGTCACGATTGCAGTCGCCAGGAGTGCGATGCCCAGGTTCACGGCACCCTTCGCGATGCCGACGAGCCCGCGGCGGCGCCGGACGCCGGGGCGCGTGCGCGAGCGGATGAATCCGGGATCACGGAAAGGGAAGACCCCCTGTCGTGGCAGCGGCTTGATCGCCGCGGCGACGGCGATGGGCAGCGCGACGAGGCTCGTGACCGCGCGGAGGGCGACCTTGCGTGCGACGGCCGCGAACCCGCCCCGTTCCACGCTGGCGGCGGTCCCGTCCTCCGCCAACCGGATGCTGAACGCGGCGACGTCCTCGAACAGGAACCGTGGGATATTCGTGCTCGCCACGACGGCGTGGTACGTTCCAAGGCTGCGAAGGAGCCATGCCATGCGTTGGGGGAAGGTCTCGAACGGGACGATCACCGCGCCGCGAATGGGGCGGTGGATCAGCTCGCGCGCATGCGACGGCACGAAGACGTCGATCTCCGCCCCGGGGAACTCGCGCTCGAGGATGTCGCGCTGGGCCTCGATCCACGCGGGGCTCACGCTCGCGATCAGCAGCACGCGCGCCCCGCGGGGAACTCGTGGAAACTCGGAGCGGGACTCTCCCTCGTCGAAGGCGATGTCCTCGGGGCACTTGCCCATCCGATCCTCAAGGTAGTCGCGCATCGCGATGGTGAGTGCGCGCGAGATGCCCTGCTGCACGCCCCTTCGGAACAGCCAGGCATCCCCCAGCAAACGCCTCACCAGGGCGTACATGAGCCGGAACCTCCGCCCGGCAGTGTTGCACCGGCGGTGGAAGTACAGCCCGTTGCGCACGGAGTAGTAGCAGCTCACGAGCCCCTGGCGCGGCCTGCGCGCGAAGAAGCTGGCGTGCCGGACGCGGCACTCCGACGTGGCGACGATCCGCCAGCCGTGGCGCTTCATCCGCGCGCACCACTCGACGTCGTCAAAGGTGATGAAGAACCCTGGATCCCAGATGCCCGCCTCGCGCACGGCCGCCGCGCGCACAAGCAGGCAGCATGCGGACACGTAGTCCACGTCGTTCGTGCACCGCGGGGGATCGACGGCGTCCTTGTTGAGCTGGACGAGTTCACCCGTCCTCCAATTGATCCTGCCGCCGATTTCCTGCGTGCGGGTCGGCTCCTCCATGTAGAGCACGTGGGCGCCCACGATCGCGACGCGCCCGTCGGCGTTCATGGCGGCGCGCAGGGCACGGTGCGCCCCCTCGTGGACGATGATGTCATTGTCCATCAGCCACAGGTACTTGTAGCCGCGGGCGAGCCCCTCCAGCATGCCGCGGTTGAAGCCGCCGGTGCCCCCGAGGTTCTCGGGGTTGCGCACCACCTCGACCCAGGGGTGCCGCTCCGCGAGCATCGCCACCGTGCCGTCGGTGGAGGCGTTGTCGACGACGATGACGTCGAATTCGACGGGGCCGCTCGCCCGGAGGCTTTCGAGCATGGCATCGAGCATCGCCGCCTTGTTCCAGGTCACGACTATGGCAAGCGTGTCGTGGCGCCTGCGCGGCGGGCGCGGCGTCGCGGGATCAGGCATCCTCGGCGCCAACCTGTATGACGACCTTGCCGATGTGCCGCTGCTGGCTCAGGTGCAAGTAGGCACCCCGGGCGTCCTCGAATGGAAAAATCCTGTCCACGACGGGCTTCAGCTTCGCCGCGGACATGGCGCGCGCGAGCGCCCCGAGTTCGGCGGTGCTGTCCATGTAGATGCCGCCGATGCGCAACTGTCGCGCGAAGATGCGGATCACGTCGAACGGGGCCTGCACGCCGTCCAGGACCCCGATGATCGCGATGCGTCCCCCGAAGGCCGCGGCGTGCAGCGAACGTGCGGCCGTCGCGCCTCCCGCGGTCTCCACGATCACGTCGGCCCCGTGGCCGTCGGTGATCTGCCGGATGCGGTCGGGCCAGTTCTCGTCGCGGTAGTCCACCGTGGCCTCGACGCCGAATCGCTCCCGCACCAGGCCGGCCTTCTCCTCGCTCGAGGTCGATATGATCATCCGCGCGCCGAGCAGGTGCGCGAGTTGCGCCGTGTAGATGGCAACCCCCCCGGTGCCGTGCGCGAGCACCCAGTCCCCCGGCCGGACATTGCCGAAGGGCACCAGGGCGGACCAGGCCGTCAGCCCGGCGATGGTCAGCGTCGATGCTTCCGCGAAGGTGAGGTGGGAAGGCATGCGCACGAGCGATGCAGCAGGGAGCGCAACCTTCTCCGCGAGGACCCCGTCCACTCCCCCGCCGCCAAGAAATCCGTCCACGTACTCGCGGCGGAGGGGTCCCGCCGGCCAATTCCTGAATGGCGAGGTCAGCACCCTGTCCCCAGGCTCCAGGGTTGACACCTCGTCTCCGACGGCTAGGACGACGCCGGCGGCATCCGAACACGGCACCATCGGCTCCACCAGGGGCTTGCCGTACTTCCCCTCCGCGACCTTGAGGTCGCGGAAGTTGAGGGAGACGGCGCGTACACCCAGCACAACCTCGTGCGGGCCGGGCTTCGGATCGCGAGCCTCCCTCATGGCGAGGGTGTCCAAACCGGATCCACTGACGAAAAAGGAGAGCATGGCGGGGGTTTCCGAGCGGGCGATTGGGAACGGTCGTGGGGGGCGCCCCGCGGCTCAAGTGCAAGGATGGCTCCCCCCCGTCGGTCCGGCACCTTAGGGCAGGTGATGCAGGCGCGGGCGAATCTTCACCAGTTGCCCACTCCGGGAGGAGTCGGAGAAACTTCGGGTTTGCCTGACGACTGACGCCTGCTCATGGAGCCCGACGTTGACCCCGACGATTCAGACGTTCCCGATCGAGACCCCCGCGCTTCGTCCCCTGGAAATCGTCCCGGTCCGGGATCGCTCCGGAATGTACCTCATGGTGCGCGATCCGCTCGGCGTGCTTGAGGGGGCAGTCCTCATTCCGGCCGATCCTTTGGTGATCCTCGTGCTGCAGTTCGCCGACGGCAATACGCCGGTCGGCGAGATCGCCTCCAAGGCGACCTACCAGACGGGGCAGATCATCTCGATAGAGCTGGTCCGGGACATCGTCAGGCAACTGGACGAGGCCCTTCTGCTGCTATCCGATCGTTTCGTGGCCGCCTGGGAGGGGAAGCGCGCCGAGTACGCGGCGCAGCCGACCCGCCAGCCCTCCGTGTTCCGCACCGAGGGGATGGACCGCCTGAAGATGCTGGCGGAGCTGGGTGCCGAGTTCCGCCGCCACCTCGCCTCGCCGGACTCGCCTCCGGCCGAACTCGGCCTCGCCCCGGGGAGCGTCGGCGCCGTGTTCTCCCCGCACATCGATTACCAGCGCGGCGGGGAGGCCTACGCCTGGTCCTACCGAGCGCTGACCGAGGCCGGAGGATTGCCGGAGACCTACTTCATCCTCGGCGTCGTCCATCGGCCCGCCATGCACCGCTTCATCGCCACGCGCAAGGCGTACGAGACCCCCTTCGGGACGGTCGAGTGCGACACGGCGCTCCTGGATGAGTTCGCAAGGGACTTCGGCGGCGAGTTGTTCGTGGACGAGTACCAGCATGTCACCGAGCACTCCATCGAACTGCAGGTCGTTTACCTGAAGAAGCTCCTCGGGGACCGTCCCTTCCGCATCGTGCCCGTCCTCGTCGGGAGCTTCGACGACTTGCTGGCCTTCGAGGAATCCCCAAGCGAGGCGGACCCCGAGGTCGGGGCCTTCGTGCGGGCCCTTGGAGGCATGCTGGAGAAGCACGCCGGGCGGGTCGCGCTCATCGGGGGCGTGGACTTCTCCCACTGCGGCCCAGCCTTCGGAGATGAAGTGCCCAACAGCGATGAACGGACCGCGGCGGTCGAGGCGGGGGACAAGCGCGCGCTCGATGCCATCGGCAGCATGGACGCAGAGGGGTTCTTCAACACGTTCCGCGAGGACTTGAACGAGCGCCGGGTGTGCAGCGTCGGCCCCATCTATTGCTCGTTGGCGGCGCTCAAGGCCCGGGGCTATTCGGCGAAGGTGCAGAAGTACATCCAGTCGAACTCCCCGGACCGCACGACGCTGGTGTCGTTCGCCTCGGTGGCGTTCCTTAAGCCCGGTGCCGAGGCCCCGCGGACAAGCCGCATCATCCTGCTCAGCTAGGACGGTCAATACCGGTCGGCCGAGTTTGGTCTTTACTGGGGGCGCAATCCGGGGAGGATGAATCATGTCATCATGCGTGCGAAGTGAACGAAACCGGATGGGGTACCCATCGCCATGTCGAGACCCGAGGAATCCCCCGAGGACTACCAATTCGAAAAGCTGATGAACCTGGCGGAAGCCGGGCGCGCCGGGGAACACTACGCGAGGCTGCTCCGCAAGGGCTCGGCAATCTTCGACCCGCTGGCAAACTTCATCATCAGGCAGCCCAACAACGCCCGGCTCGCCGTCCTGATCGAACTCCTCGGCAAGCTGGGGGACGACCGGGCCGTGCCTCTCCTGATGCGGTTCCTGGAGATTCCCGTTCCCGAGTTGAAGATCGCGGCTGCAACGGCCCTCGGCTGGCTTCAGGCACCGGCCGCGCTGGAAAAACTCGACGACATCGAGGGGAACGACCCCGACCCGGACGTCCGACACGAGGCACGCACCGCCATCGAACAGATTCTCCTCCTCGTGCCGAACCTCGCCCATGTCCTCCACCACCACTCGTGCATGCCAAAGCACGGACTCGAGGGCCAGCCCGGCGAACTCGAGTTCCGCCTGATCCGCGCCCTGCCGCGCATGATCGCCTTCGAGTTCAAGTGCGTGCCGCTCGCGATCACCGACGGCAGCACGCTGCGCGTGGCGTGCAGGACCGGGACGCCGGAGGAGGCGCTCGCCCCACTCGCCCGAATCGTTGGCCTGGAACTCGATGCGACGCACTGGACGGCGGACCGCATCCACGACGCCCAGGAACGCCTCTACACGCTCGGCGACGATGACTTCTGCGAGTTCCACGGGGAGCTCCGGCCCGAGACGAAGGCGGAGCTCAGGCGCCTCATCCTCGCTGGCGTCAGGCCCGAGGAACCCGTGTGCCCGCTTGACGAGGCCACGGACGCGGTCGAGGCCGTCCAGGCTTTCCTGAGCCTGTGCGCCTCGAATGAGGACACGCGGGCGATCATCGAGTACCGCGACGGCAAGTCGCTTTCGATGCGCTACATCCCCGGTGCGCAGGAGCACCGGCTTGCCGCGCCGCCCGCGGACCTGTGGCGCGCCTTCCTCGCCGCGCTGAGGCTTGCCTGCGCGATCGACCTGCCCCGCGATGTCCACCACGGCCTCGTGACGGTGCCAATCCCCAACGCGCACACGGCCCTGAGCGTCGAGATTTCCGGGGGGGCCGGCCTGCACTCGAGGCGCATCGAGTTCCTCAGGACCGACTAAACGTCACGGGGGCAGAACTCGGGAGTCGTCGGTTGGGTCCCGGGACCTGGCCGGGGATGGAGTGATCGATGCAGGCCCTACGGCACATCAGCCCGCGTCAGTAGAAGAAGTTGGTTCCGGTCGTGTAGAACGACGGATTTCCCGCGAGCGCCGTGTTCGCCCTCACGACGTTGCGATCCACGATGTTCATGCCGGA
>CAZUCD010000001.1:0-55027 GCA_964618855.1 uncultured Candidatus Sumerlaeota bacterium | reverse complement strand
CGCGGGCCTGCGGCGACGTGCTGCTGTTCCTGGACGATGACGTGGTGCCATCGCATGGCTGCCTGCGCGCCCACGCGGTCGAGCACAGCGGGGGCGAGGCCCGCGTCCTGATCGGAAACACGCGCTGGGCGGATACCTCGGCAGGGTTCATGTTCGAGCACTGGTTGGCGCACCGCCGCTTCCAACCGCCTGCCTGGGAGGACGGGGCTCCTGTGGCGTCTCACAGGGCGGATCCCGCGCATTGGAGCTGCCCTCGGGCGCTACTCGCGCAGAGGTCCTTCCGGGCCGACGTCGGGTTCGCAGGACTGGAAACGGCCGAATTGTTTGCGCGGCTGCATAGGGCGGGAACGGGCTTCGGGTTTTCCGCGAGGGCCGTCGCGGAGGTCGCATCCCTGGAGTCCCCCGCTGCCCACTATCGCCGGTGGCATCGCCTGGGGACGGAGTTGCGCGCGCTTCGTCAGGCAGCACCGGGGCTGATGGCGGAAGCCGAGGCCCGTGGCCGGTCGGAGGCCCGGTCGAGGCCTCGGTGGATGCTGTCTGCGCGGAGGTGGCTCGGCCTGCTCGACGGTCCCCCGGAGTGGGCGGCGCGAAGTGGGCACGCCCTCATGATGGGCCTCGACGGGCGGAAGCTGGCCGGCGACATCACGGACGAGGGCTACCCCAGTGGGACTTAAGGAGGTGGCCGCCAAGCGCGCCCTGCGCGCCCGAATGAAGTCCGCGCTCTCCGGACTTCCACCGGATGTGCGCCGGGCGGAGACCGTCGCTGCCTGTGGAACACTCATGCGCGAGTTCCCGCCGCGTGATGGGTGGGTGGTTCTGGGAACGCTTCCGCTCCGCGAGGAGATCGACACCACCGAGTACCTTCGCGAGGTCCTTGCGCGGGGTGGCTCGGTCGTGCTGCCAAAGGTTGAAACGACGGGGACGCTCAGCCTGTGGGAAGTTGGCCGGCTGGAGGAAGTCGTCGGGGGCCCGATGGGGCTTCGGGAACCGGACACATCGCTCGCGCGGCGGGTCGAGGCGGGATCGCTGGCACTGGTGCTGGTGCCGGGGCTGGCCTTCGACCGCCGTGGGGGCCGACTGGGAAGAGGTGGCGGGTTTTTCGATCGGCTGCTAACGCAGCTTGCGGGGCGCGTGCCGCTCGTCGCAGTCTGTCATTCCTGTCAGGTCGTGGGGGAAGTTCCGCTGGAAGCGCACGATGTCCGAGTCGATCGCATCATCGCAGGCCATGCCGACTTCCGGGTCGGAGGGTGAGAACTTCGGACCCGTGGCTCGCCGCCGCCGGAGTTCCTTCTCGATGCTTTTCGGGCGCGGCGCGGGGTTGATCGGCGTCGCCGGCCTGTTGGCCGGAATCTTCCTGCCCACTCAGGGGCTCGGATTTCAGGCGTGCATGCTCCACAAGGTCACGGGGCTTCCATGTCCCGGGTGCGGATTGACGCGTTCGGTCACGAACATCCTGCATGGGGACTTCGGGCTGGCGTGGGCCTACAATCCGTTCGGGTTCATGTTCGCGGGGCTGTTTGTCTTGCTGGCTTCGGGGCTGTTCCTTCCGCGGGCGTGGGTGCGCCGGTGGGAGGAGGAGCCTCCGGTTTCGGACCGCGCAATGGGTGTGGCGACGGGGGTCCTCATCCTCTGCATGATGGCTTTCGGTTTCGCACGGATGTGGTCGCTGAAGGACCTCCCCCGCCACGCGGCGTGGTGGGCGGAGTCCGGATCGCCGGGGGCGAGTGCCGAGCCTTGACGCGCGCCCATCCCCCGTCCAAGGTCGCATCAACCGTGAGCATTGCGCAGCACGGTCGTCCCGTCACGGGCGCGCCGTCAGGCAGGGAATCCTGCCCGGCCATTCGTGTCGGGGGGGCAGCCGTTCACCCAATCCGCCCATCGGGCGAACCCTCGGTCGGGATTCGATAGCACATGGCTGAAGCCAGCGCCTACGCCATCCTCGGGCTCCAGAAGGGGGCCAGCGAGGAGGAGATCAAGCGGGCCTATATCGAACTCGTTAAGAGGTTCGACCCCGAACGCCATACCGAGCGGTTCATGGTGATCCAGTCGGCGTACAACCGGCTCCGGGACTCAGAGCAGCGGGCCCGGGAGGACATCCACACCCTCAACATTCTGAAGTGCGACTTCATCTTCGCCCCGGACGAGCAGTCCTCCGACACGGACCCGCCGATCGACGATTCGGTGGAGACGGCGCGGACGGCCTACAAGTCCTTCCCGACCGACACTGCCGCACGGGAGCGGTTCATCGCGCTGCTCCTCAAGCGCGCCCGCGCCAAGATGCTACGCAAGCAGTGGCCCGAAGCCGTGCGCGACTGGGCCGAGGTGCTCGAACTGGAGCCGACCCATGCGCGGGCGAGGCAGAACCTGTTCGGCGGATACGTCACCCTCGGAACGACCTATGCCCTCCATGGCATCGAGGACGAGGCGATCGAGGTTTGGGAGAAGGCGATCCAGCTAAACCCCGACAACGCGGCGCTGATGCACAACCTGGCGCTGACGTACGAAAAGCTGAACCAGCACGACAGGGCCGGGCGCTACTGGGCGGAAACGGTCCAGCGGTGGTCGCAGCGCATGGAGGCCAAGGGCGACGACTCCGAGTACATGCGCTTCTGCATCATCGAGGCGCACCGCCACCACGGCGGGCTCATCGAGGCGGGTGAGAACCAGATCAACGCGAGCAGCCAGGCCGTGCCGATGCCGTCCCAGACGACGGTGCCACGCCAGACCGCCCCCCCTTCCCCGCCGCCCTCCCGCAGTTCGGCACCCCAGATCGCCAAGCCGGTCGTCGGGGGCTCCCAGCCATCGGGCCCGCCGGCCACGGACTCCCCCGCCGCCATCGCCTCGCGGTGCCGCCGCGTCATCGAGTTGAACCCCAAGGACAGCGACGCACGCTTCCAGCTCGTGCACGCCCTGATGGAGCTGCAGCAGTGGGCCGACGCGCTCGCGCAGTTGGATGAACTCGGCAAACTGCACCCGCGCAGCACGGAAGTGCTCAACCTGAGGGGGTGGACGCTGCTGAACGCGAGCCGGGTGGACGAGGCGTTCAACATGTGGCAGCGGGCGCTCTCTCTCGACCCGAAGGATGCGCGGATCAAGGAATCGGTCGTCCGGGCGCGCCTCCTCGTGGGGAAACAAGCCCGGGACAAGGGGCTGTTCACCCACGCCCTGGTCCATTTCAAGTCCCTGCTGCGCATGTTGCCGCAGAGCGCCGAGGTTCACCTAGAAATCGCCGCCACCTACGACATGAAGGGCGACATCAGGTCGGCGATGCAGGAGTACCAGGCCGTGCTGCAGATCGATCCCAAGAATCAGCTTGCCCGAAAGGCGCTGAGCGACCTGAAGATGAAGCGCTGATGGCCCGACTGCAGGAAAAGGCGTGGCGGCTCGTCTTCCCCGATGATTTTCCTCAACTTGAGGTGAATCGGGAGGGGGGCGGGAAGGACGACGTCTTCGCGCTTGCCGAGGAGTCCGCGCGGCAGGTGTCGACCCTGACCGAGAGGCTGGGCAGGGTCGTGATGGAGCCGGGCAAGGATGACCGCGAGCTTCGCATGTTCGTCAAGAACCTGCTCGGTTCGCTGGATGGGCTGGACCGCATCGTGGACTTCGCGCAGAAATCGGTGGAGAAGAACCCGGAGCTGGACAACTGGCTGGTGTCCCTGAGGGCACTCCAGGCGAAGCAACAGAAGGCGGTCGAGTCGATCGGGTTGGTGCCGATGGACTGCATTGGGAGCAAACTGGACTTGAACCTTCACGAGGTCGTGAAGACAGTCCGAAATCCAAGTGTTCCACCGGAAACGGTGGTCGAAGTGGCCCAGAAGGGATACTATTTTCGCGGGAAGATCCTGAGGGACGCCAAGGTTGTGGTGGCGCAATGACTCGCACGGGGAGCATCAAGCAATGAGCAGGATACTCGGCATCGATCTGGGCACGACGAACTCCGTGATGTCGGTCATGGAGAAGAACGGCCCGTTTGTGGTCCCGAACAGCCTCGGCGAGCGCATCACGCCCTCGGTCGTGGGCTTCTCGAAGTCCGGCGAGATCCTCGTCGGCAAGAAGGCCAAGCGCGGCGCGATCATGAACGTCGGCCGCACGGTCTTCAGTGTGAAGCGCCACATGGGCACAAGCCACCGCATCCGCATCGAGGGGCGCGAGTACACCCCCCAGGAAATCAGCGCGATGGTGGTCCAGAAAATGAAGCAGGACGCCGAGGACTACTTCGGCGAGGAGATCAACCAGGCGGTGATCTGCGTTCCGGCGTACTTCACGGACACGCAGCGTCAGGCAACGAAGGACGCCGGCGAAATCGCGGGCCTGAACGTGCGCCGCATCATCGACGAGCCCACCGCCGCCGCGCTCGCCTACGGCTTCGAGAAGGACGAGGACCAGATCCTCATGGTGTACGACCTCGGCGGCGGCACGTTCGACGTGTCGATCATCGAGATCATGAGCGGTGTGTTCCAGGTGCGCGCCATCTCCGGCAACACGAACCTTGGCGGCGACGACTTCGACCGCCGCATGACCACCCACCTCGTGGACCAGTTCAAGAAGGAGCACGGCGTCGACCTCGCCCAGGACCCGATCGCCATGCAACGCCTCCGCGAGGCCGCCGAGGAGGCGAAGATCGAGCTCTCCGAACTCAAGGAGACGCACGTTCTCGTCGAGGCGATCACGATGACGGACAAGGGGCCGCTGACGCTGGACACCGTCGTCACGCGCGACACCTTCGAGGGCCTCAACAAGGACCTCTTCGAGGCCACCGTCCAGCCGATGGAGAAGGCGCTCAACGACGCCAAGCTGTCCCCCGACAAGGTTAAGAACATCCTGCTCGTCGGCGGCTCGACGCGCATCCCCATGATCCAACGCATTTGCCGCGAGTTCATGGGCAAGAACCCCAACCGCGACAAGTCGCCCGAGGAAGTGGTGGCGATGGGCGCCGCGGTGCAGACGCTCGTCCTGGCACCCCTCGCGGGCGACCTCGAGGAGACTCTCGCCCAGAAGTACAACATGGCGAAGCCCGTCGTGATCCACGTCACGCCCTTCTCGCTCGGCGTGGGCCTGCAAGGGGACCAGTTCAACCCACTGATCCCGCGCAACTCCACGTACCCGACCGAGGCGAAGGACATCTTCACCACGACGCGCGACTTCCAGGAGGCGATCAGCTTCCCGATCTACGAGGGCGAGGACAACACGGCCTCCGCAAACACGTTCCTCGACCTCCTGCGCATCGAGGGCATCACGCCCGCGCCGAAGGGGGTGCCCCGCATCGAGGTGACCTTCACGCTCACCCCGGACCGCATCCTGCAGGTGCGCGCCGAGGACCTCGCGACCGGCGTCGAAAAGCAGATCACCATCACCGCCACCGACAACCGCCTGCGCGACGACGACAAGAACCGCATGATCAAGGAGGCGAAGGAGCGCGTCTCGCGCATGCTGGCCTCCAAGATCAAGGACTCCCGGCAGGAGGAGGCGCGCAACATCCTCGAGCGCGCGGAGGGGGCGCTCGGCCGTTCAGGGACGCACCCGATGCGAAACGAGCTCGAGACGAAGGCGGGACGCCTGCGCGACGCGCTCGAGTCCGGCAACGAGGAGGAAGTGCACGAGACGATCGACGAGGTGCTGCGCGTCCTCGTCGCGATGGAGGCAGGGGCCTGATCCCCGCTCGAACTGGCTCGCCAATCCGGGGCCGGGGGAAACCCCGGCCCCGATTCTTTTCCCCTCCCGGGATGCGAGGGGGGCAATAATGCTCGCGGCACACGCGCACCCGGGGGACCCTGCCGGGCCTTGGAGTCCGAACCGGCGCCCCGACGCATGATCCTCCCCCTCCTCAAGTGCCTCCGTCCAAAGCAGTGGACGAAGAACCTGCTCCTGTTCGCGGGCGTCGTGTTCGCGCGGCAGTGGGGAGATCCCATCGCGCTCAGGAACGCCGCCCTCGGGTTCGCGGTGTTCTGTGCGCTGGCCGGGGTCGTTTACATCACCAACGACATCCTGGATGCGGAGAAGGACCGGCAGCATCCGCGCAAGAAGTCGCGGCCGATCGCGTCAGGCGCGGTCTCGCCGAAAGTCGCAGGTGTCTTCGGGGGAGGGCTTCTGATCGCGGCGCTGGCGGTGGCGTTCGCGGTGCTGCCCCTCCCGTTTGCGGCTTCGGCGGTGGTCTACTTCATCCTGAGTTCGGCCTACTCCCTGCGGCTCAAGAACGTCGTCGTGCTCGACATCCTCACGCTGGCGATGGGCTTCGTGATCCGTGCCATCGCGGGGATCGAGGCGATCAAGGTCGGCGGGCGCGAGGTCGAGGTAACGGGCTACTTCATCCTGACAACCCTGTTCCTGGCGCTGTTCCTCGCGATCTGCAAGAGGCGCAACGAACTCGTGGTGCTCGGCGAGGATGCAGGGCACCACCGCGAAGTCCTGCGCGAATACAGCACCGAGTACCTGGACATCCTCCTGACGGTCGCGACCGGGTGCGTGCTCTTCAGTTACGCGCTTTGGACGACCCAGGGGAAGTTCGCCAAGGTCAGCGCGGACTCCCCCGGCCAGTCGGGCACCTATGCGATGGTCTTCACCATGCCGTTCGTGATCTACGGCATTTTCCGTTATCTGTGGCTCGTGGTGCAGAGGGATGAGGGTGGAGCGCCCGAGGCGCTCCTCGTGGAGGACCTGCCCCTGCTCGTGACGGTGCTCCTGTGGGTTGCCACCACGGTTGGTGTGCTGGCCTGGACGAGGTGATGCGCGTTGCAGGGCGGTGTCGGGCCCCCGGCGTCGCGGACGATCAGCCCTTCATCACGTGCTTCATGCGCAGGGTCGCCAGGTTGAGGAACACCAGTCCGAGGACCAGTGCTACCGTGCGTCCAACGGCGACGTTGGCGGGCTGGAGCGGCGAGGCGAAGAGGTTGAGCTTCGCGTCCCAGTCCTCCATCAGGTACAGGAGCGGCGCGAGAATCACGACGCCCGCGAGTCCACCGGCCCAGGGCTGCGGCAGGTAGGTCGCAAGCAGCGCCAGCAGCCCCGTGACGAACAGGATCGTCACGAGCAGGCACCACATGGTGCCTGCGAAGGGGAGCGATCCACCGAGGAACCTGCTGAGGAGGAACACGCAGGGCGCGGCCATGGCGAGCTGCGCCGCCACGATCGCGAAGGTCTTCATGCCGATCATCGCCGCCCGCGACCCGGTCGCCAGCCAGACGAGCTCCAGGGTCCCCTGGCGTTGCTCCGAGGCGAAGATCGGCGCCGCGAAGAGGATGGCGAGCGCAGAGAACAACCTGCCGAGGAAACGCCAGGCTGAGGCGGCGTCGGGAACCTGCACCATCACGAGCCATCCGGCTGCCGCGGCGAGGACCATCGCCGCGAACACGAGCCGCATTCCGAGCAGCACGCGCAGTTCCACCGCCAGGAGTCGATAGAAACCGCGGCGGTACTCGGGCTCGAACCAAAGGCTGAGCCATCCCCACCACGCGTGCAGGGCGTTGGAGACGGCGCCCTCACCCGGCTTGGGGGAAAGTGGCCCGGTGGCGCGTTCGTCGGCGCTCACTCGGCCACCTCGGCGAGGTGGCCGCTGCCGATCGCCTCGACGTAGGCATCCTCGAGCGTGGCCTCGACCGGGATGGCGGACTCCCCGGGCTTCTCCGCGGACAGGAGGCGCGCGACGGCTCCGTTCCCGCGTTCGTGCAGGGCGACAAGCCGGCGGGAACGGACCCACTCGTCGATCTGTTGGGGAGTGACCGGCATTTCCCAAGTGCGCGCCGCGAGTTTCCCCGTGAGCGCGGAAGGTGCGCCCTCGAACAGGACCCGTCCCTTCACGATCACGCCGATGCGGGAACAGCAGCGCTCGATGTCGCTCACGATGTGTGTCGAGAGGATCACGACGCGGCCCTTCGAGGTCGACGCCAGCAGCTCGCGGAAGAAGACGCGCTCCTCCGGGTCGAGTCCGGCCGTCGGCTCGTCGAGTAGGAGGAGGACGGGATCGGCGAGCAGGGCCATGGCAATGGCAAGGCGCTGCTTCATGCCGCGGCTGTAGCCCGCGGCGTGGCGGGAAGCTGCGGCTGCAAGGTTGACGCGCTCCAGCAGCACGTCGATGCGGGGTTTCAGCCGTCGCGGGGACAGCCCCGACATGACCGCGGCCTCCTCCAGCACTTCCCGGCCCGTCACATTGTGGGGAAAGTCGAACGACTGCGGCATGTACCCAAGGTTGCGACGCCAAAGGGGCGCGTCGCGGACCAGGTCAATCTTCCCGCCGATGGTCACGCGCCCACGCTCGAAGTCGAGGCCGCCGCTGAGTATCTCCATCAGCGAGCTCTTTCCTGCGCCATTCGGCCCGAGCAGGCCGAAGACGCCCTCGCCGATCGTCAGCGCCACGTCGTCGAGTGCGCGCCTCAGGTTCGGGTAGACCTTGGTGACGCCGGAGATTTCCAGGCGTGGTTCCGGCGTCGGCATGTCAGTGCTTCAGACCCGCCTCCACGGCATCGATGGCGGACTTGGCCGCGCGCAGGTCGCAGCCGGTGGACTCGCGGTAGAGCTTGATCGCCTCGATCTTCCTGCCGGCGGCCACCAGTCTGCCGATCTCGGCCGCGGTGGGGTTTCCTTCCGCCGGGGCGACACTTGGCAATGCGCCGGCTGGTGCTCCGGCCGCCTCAATCAACTCGATGGCGTCCTTTGCCTCGCGCAGGCCAAAGCCCGTGCGTTCCCTGTAGAGCTTGATGGCGGCGAGCTTGCCATGCGCCGCCAGCTCCCGGGAGCACTCGTCCTCGAGGTTCATCCCCGGTGGGACGGGGCGCGCGTGGGATTTGCCGGATCGCCTCAGCACCGAGACGACGACCGCTATGGTGAATCCGAACGCCAGCCCCGCGAAGGCTAGAACGAGGGCGACCGGGAGCAGGTTTGCCGCTGGCGATTGTGACATGGTGGAAGTGTCCCGTGAATCCTACGCCCGAGGCGACCGCGCATTCACCGCACGCGCCGGTTCAATTCTGTATCTTTGAGGCTAGGGCTGAGACCGTGTTGCTCGACGCCTCCATGGATTTCCCGGTGAGGCGGCGCACGCGGTCCACGGCTTCGAGGCGCTTGCCATCCATGATTAGCTTGGCAATGTGGATCTTCTCGCCCTCGGTCAACTCGCGCGGATTGGCCTCGGTCCCCGGAGGGACCTCGCTCGGCAGGTCGGATGCGAGTTCCCTTTCGAGGATGGCCACGGCGCGTTCGGCCTGCGCCTCGTCCGCGTTTGAGAGCTCACGGTAGCGCGCAATGGCGGCGGCGCGGTCCCCCTTCCGGAGGTAATCCGCGACGCCCAGCTTCGGGGCGGTCGGCTCGGGCGCCCTGCCTTGGCCGGTTGGTGTCTTCTTCGCCCCGGATCCGTCTCCCGCCGGCGCCCAACGCACGAGCTTCGAGCCGGCCTGAAACTCAGTGATGATCTTTGATGCGTCGGACACCGGGGCACCCGTCTCGAGCACGTAGATCCGCACGGCCTCCGCGACGCCGCCGGTCTGGAGCGCCTCGCGTATCTTGAACGTGAAGGCCGGGGAAGCCTCCTCGTGGCGGGAGCGCGGACCGGGCCCCTTGAGCTCCGGGGGGGCTGCCGAGCTACCCCCCTTCGTGTTGGTCAGGAACATCCAGGCGACCACCGTTGCGCCGACCAGGATGACAATGATCAGGAAGGAACTCATCAGGAGGCGACCTTCGTGGAAGTCGCGTCCTGGGCGGGACGCGCAGTGCCGGTGCTGAAGTCGAGCAGGTGCCCCATCTTTGCCGCCTTTGCGCGCAGGTACGCGTCGTTGACGTCGGTGTGCCCTGCCACCAGGGGCACGCGCCCGACGACCTCGATACCGAATCCGCCAATGCCCACGATCTTCTTGGGATTGTTGGACATGATGCGGATGCGGCGCAGGCCGAGGTCCGCCAGTATCTGCACGCCGATGCCGTACTCCCGCAGGTCCGCGCCGTAGCCGAGCGCCTTGTTCGCCTCGACCGTGTCCATGCCCTGGCGCTGGAGGTTGTAGGCCATGAGCTTTGCCCTCAGGCCGATCCCCCGTCCCTCGTGGTCCATGTAGAGGATCACGCCGTGCCCCTCCGCCGCGATGCGCTCCATGGCGGTCATGAGCTGCGGGCCGCAGTCGCAGCGTCGCGAAAGCAGCGTGTCGCCCGTGAAGCACTTGCTGTGCACGCGGATGAGCGCGCTGTCCTGCGCCTCGGGCTGGCCGAGAACCAGGGCGATGATCTCCTCCCCGTTCAGCGAGTTCTCGTAGAGGTGCAGCGTCCAGGTTCCGAACGGATTCGGAATCTCCGTGGACACGATCCGCCGGACGAGGTTCTCGGTACGGGTCCGGTACTCGATGAGGTCCGCGATGGTGAGGATGAGGAGATCGTGCTGCTCGGCGACGCGCTCGAGTTCGGGGAGCCGCGCCATGGTGCCGTCGTCGTTCAGAATCTCGCACAGGACGCCCACGGGTGGAAGGCCGGCGAGGCGCGCGAGGTCCACGGTGGCCTCGGTGTGCCCGGCGCGGACAAGGACGCCTCCGTCCTTGGCTTCCAGCGGGAAGATGTGCCCCGGACGAAGGAGGTCCTCCGGGCGGGTCGCATCCTCGACGAACTTGCGGATGGTGAGGGCGCGATCGCTGGCCGAGATGCCCGTGGCAACGCCGAGTGCATCGACGCTGATGGTGAAGTTCGTGCCATGGGGGGCTGTGTTGTGGCGGACCATCGCGTCGAGCTGCAGCTCGCGCAGGCGGGCCGTGGTGGTGGGGACGCAGATCAGGCCGCGTCCGTGCTTCGCCATGAAGTTCACGGACTCGGGCGTGGCATGCGAGGCAGCCATGATGAAGTCGCCTTCATTTTCGCGGGACTCGTCGTCCACGACGATGACGATCCTGCCCGCGCGTATGGCGGCGATGGCGTCCTCGACCTTTGCGATGCGGCTCATGTGATGCGGGACCCTGTTGATCGGAAATCTGGGGAGAGGGGGCGCCCCCAGCCGCTCGCGCGGCGGGGGGCGCCGGGAAGTCATTCGCGCTGGATCATCGTGATGCTGGTGTTGTAGCGGCCCGACACGCCGGGCGCCGCTCCACCATTGGAGGTGACCGCGGTCACCGTGTCGTCGAGCAGCCGCTCGAGCGAGACGCGTGCCTCCCTGCCGCCGCGTCCCTCGAACACGCCCGCAATCGAGTCGCCAAGGAGCGTCATGCCTCCCTTGGTGCTTCCGGGGGCCGGGGCTTCCGATGAAGTCACGAAGGCCCACCGCGACGGCACGTCGCCGATCCGGTCCGCGATGGCTTCGCCGCCCGCGCCGCCCTCCCAGTCGATGTCCAGGATGAGTATGACCTCGTCCGTCGGGAGCGAGGCGCGCACGGAACTCACGAGGGACTCGAGGGAGAGGTCTCCCCCGCCGAGCGTGAGGGCGTCGCCGTTGCCCCGGCCCGCCACGTAGATGAAGGCGAGTTCGCCGGAACGGAGGTTGGCGCCGAACTTCGACACGGCGCCGAGCACCTCGCCCGAGGAGAGCGAGGATGCGGAGACCTTGGTGAGGGCACCCTGCGGGAACTGTCCGAGCTGCATGTCGCCCAGCACGCCCGCCAGCTTGTCCACGCTGGCGCGCGCGGCATCCGTGTCCCCGCCGATGAGCAGGCCCTTGCGCGTCGCGGGGAAGAGCTCGCCGGGAAGGCGGTTGATCGTGAATGAGCCCGTGGTGCGGTT
Source organism: uncultured Candidatus Sumerlaeota bacterium (assembly GCA_964618855.1). Classification (GTDB taxonomy): domain Bacteria; phylum Sumerlaeota; class Sumerlaeia; order SLMS01; family JANRJK01; genus CAZUCD01. The sequence goes on along the minus strand of CAZUCD010000001.1, from coordinate 43,351 downwards.
GCCGCGGTGATCGATGAGGAGCGTGTCGATCCTGTTCGGGCCGAGCTTGAGGGAAACGGGGACCTCGGTCGCCGGAACGGACAGCGGAGCGTTGTCCGGGTCGGCGAGCTGGATTGCGTTGAGGCCGATGTCGACGGGCTGGTTGTTCACGGCGACGGTCGCCTGCTTCAGGCGGCCCGGGGCCGTGGCGCTCCAGCGGATCGTGGTCGTCCCGCCACGCACGTTTGCACCGTCGGTTGGGGAAAGGAGGGAGAACACCGGCGGGCTGCCCTGCTTGATCTGCTGCGCATCCCGGGCCTCGGCCGCGAGGCGCTTCTGGCCCTCCTCCCTGAGGGAAGCCCATTTCGCGCTGTCGGGCGCGTCGAGGTTCTTCCATGCCGAATCAACGTACCCGTCCCAGAGGTACTCGGACTTCGAGAACAGGTCCTTGAAGGCGGAAAGGCTGCCGTAGATCGTGTACACGCGGCGCCCCGTCACATGCTTCATCTGGACCGGCTCGCCCACGGGTTCGCCGGAGTAGCCGTCAACGAGTTGGAACTCCATCTCCGCGTCCCATCGGCGGCTGTAGTAGGGGATGCCGAGGTACCACAGGATGTCGCCGAGGAATGACAGCCCGAAGCGGGTTTTACCCCCCTTGGCGTCGAGCTTCACCATGCGCGTCTTCAGCTCGACGTCGTACTCGCCGCGGGGTGGCTTGGCGTCATCCGGTGCATATTGGACGCTCTCGAACAGGCCAGCGTCGGAGAGGCGCTTGGCGAAGTTCTTCGCGAGCGACTGGCGGAACGGGTCGACGGCGCCCTTGAACAGCTCGTCATTGCGCTCGTAGCGGTAGGGCGAGAATGGGACGAGTGGGACCATGATGAGGCCGCTGCTGGCCTCCACCTTGAAGCCGCGTTCGTCCTGGAAGTCCGTCACGATCGCACGGACGGGGATGGGCTGGTGCTGTGAGCGCTTTTCCATCACGCGGAAGTTGTTTCCGCCTGCGCATGCTGTAGTGAGGACTGCGGAGGCGGCGATGGCCGCGATGAATGCCAACTGGCGTTTCATGGCGCTCTTGCTCCCCGGGGGACGGACTGGGTTTGCCTGAACTCGAAGTGACGGGACCACGCTAGGTTGGCGCTGGCCGGGCCGCAAGCCCCGCGCAATGCAGGGTTGGGTGCGCCCCCAAACCGGCAATCCCCGGGATGCGTGGCAACACTCGCCGGTTCGAACCGCAGAATGTAAGTTTCGGCCTCATGACCGGCATGAGCGTGCGGGAGGGTCCGGGAAGTGCGCGAACTTGATGGCCACGGGGGTCGGACTGGACGCAGCGCTATTGGTGTGCATCGTCTCCACTCCATGAGAACCCGCTTCCTGGCCGGGCTTGCCGCGTTGATGGCCGCATGGCTGCCGGCAGTCTCCCCCGCCGGGGACCTCCCGACCATCCCCATCGGGGAGGACGCCTACATCCACTGGGACAAGTGGCCCCAGCTCAGGATCGGCGCGCGGACGTGGCTGCGAAGCACGTGGGACCGCGCCGGCCATAACGAGGGCTCCGACGCTAGCCACTTCCTCTACATGCTCGCCCCGGACAGGCACGTCACGCTCGACGTGGAGGGTCCCGGCATCCTGTGGTTCGCGCGGTTCAACCGCTGGCATGGCAGCCCGTGGCACTTCGTGGTCGATGGCGTCGACCACGTCGTGGAGGACACCAGCACGGCGAATCCGAACGAGCCCGACTACGGCTCGGTGTTCCTGCCCGCGAGCATCTTTGCACAGCCCCTTGCACTTCCCTGGCCGGTGACGCGCGGGGCGAACCTGACTTGGGTGCCGATGCCGTTCGCCAGCTCCTTCCGGATGGAGTACGAGCGGACCTTCTATGGTACGGGTTACTACATCTACACGCGGTTTGCGCCGGGCGTCCCTCTCTCGAGGCCGCTCGAGTCGTGGCAGCCATCCCCACCGGACCAACGGGTTCTCGACCTGCTTTCGAGCGCGGGAAGCGACCTGGTTCCGTCGGTTGGCACTCCGGAGGCGGCCGCGGCGGGCATCACCGGCACGGGCGGTGCACTCAGCCTCGCACCGGGTCGGAACCTGTTGGCCAGTCTTGGCTCGGGGCCGTCCATGATCCGCGCGATCAACCTCTCGGTGCCGGAGGCCGATGCGCAACGACTGGGGCGGGCACGCATCCGAATCACGTGGGACGGCGCGCGGCAGCCGTCCGTGGACGCACCCATCGACCTGTTCTTCGGAGTGGGGACGATCTACAATGACGATGGTCGCGAGTGGCTGGTGAAGGCGCTGCCCGTCTCGGTCAGGTACGCTGGCGGACGCGTCCACCTGTCATGCTACTTCCCCATGCCGTTTCATCGGCGGGCCCTGGTCGAACTGGTGAACCCCGGGAGTGAAGCCATTCCGGGCGTCCAATGGTCGATCAGGCAGGGACCCCTCGGCATGAACCCGAGGCATGCGGGTTTGTTCCACGCCACGCACCGGGATCATCCCGAAACCGTTCCGCGCGAGCATGTCGTCTTCCTGGACACGCGAGGGGTCGAGGGACACGACCACTGGTCGGGCCACATCGCGGGCACAACCTTCACGTTTGCGAAGGACGGGCTCTACGAGCCCACCGAAGGGGACCCGAGGTTCTACTTCGACGGGGCGCGCACCCCGCAGGTGCAGGGCACCGGAACCGAGGAGTGGGCAGGGGGCGGGGACGGCTGGTGGAGGGAGCGCGTGACGCTTCCCCTCGCGGGGCATCCCGTCGGCTGCGAGTTTCCGTGGACGGCCAGCGGGCCGCAGGACCTCATACAGTCCGCCTACCGCTTCCTGCTCGCGGATGTGATGCCGTTCGGGGATCGCGCCGTCCTCCACTTCGAGCACGGGGTGGACAACATGCAGCCCGGCGCCTACGAGACGGTCACCTACTGGTACGGGGTGCCGCAGCCGTCGCTCGTGCGGACGGACACGCTGGACGTCGGGAACCCGGCAAGCGAGGCGGCGCACCAATACCAGATAAGTTCGGCCACCCAACCCTACACGATCGTGTCGCGGTTCGACTGGGGGCCCGACACTGTCCAGGGCGTCGAGGTTTACCCGGCGCACGCCGAGACGGCGCGGCGCACGGGGACCGGATCGGCTTTCACGCTGGGCATCGACCCCGGGAACCAGGGCGTGATGCTAAGGCGGACGCTGGACTACCAGTACCCGAACCAGCGCGGGGAGGTCTTCGTGGCGGACCATCCGGGGGTTGTGGGCCTTCCCCCCGGCCCCGGCTGGACCTCGGCGGGCTTCTGGTACACGGCGGGGTCAACTCTCGGTTACGGAACCTGGCCGGCGACGGAGCTTTCGCCACCCGACCCTGTCCTCCAGACATCGAACCGACGGTTTGTTGAGGATGAGTTTCTGCTGCCGCTGGAGCTGACCCGCGGGAAGAGCAAACTTCGCGTCGGGATTCGGTTCCGCCCTGTGAATCGGCCGCTCATGCCGGGTTTGTCCCTCCAGCCCCAGCAGTGGACGGAGATCGAGTATCAAGCGCACTGCTTCCAAGTGCCGAACCACGCGGGAGGGGTGAGGATGGGGGGGACAAACGAAGGATCGGAACCAGTGCATGGCACGTCGGAGGTCGGCGGAACGAACGCGCGCTGAACCTGACTGGATACGCACCCGATCCCCTTTCCGCCAGGAGAGGAGAAGGGGACCGCCGGACCACTATCATGGATCGTCAGACCAAACTGCCCGACAGAGCGACTTTGCGCCGCGGATCGCGTCCGGACAAAGCTGTCTGAATCGCCGGAAGCGGAAGCGCGTCGCTCCCCCTACCTCGGCGGGAGCGTTTCACTTCGCGTCCGACATATTGGTGATTCTCTCCGGAAGGTCCCGGTTTCCGTACTCGGCCAGCGGCCTGAACCGGAGGGTTGTAAGCTCCGAGTGGAAGTCCAGTCGCTGACGCTCCTTCATCGCCGCCGCATGGCGGTCGGAACCGGGCACGGCGTTGTCTCCTCGCACCATGGAGAGCATCACCAGTTGCGAGGACCACATCGAAAAGGTGCAGACGGTTCTGGGAAGCCGGATTGCCGCAGTTGCCAGCGTCTTGCCGGGATGGTCCCTCACGAGTTCCTCGACCGTCTTCCCCCAGCGAATGAACCGCGGAACTTGGAGCAGCTTCAAACGAGCCAGCGTCACCGCCACCACGGGGGCCTCGGGGTCCTGCTCCCCGGCCGGTTCTTCTAGCCCATCGAACTCTCTGACACGCCCCCAGCGGCGCAGGAACTCCATCCGGACGTGCCAACCGTCAGCAAATGAGCGACCGAGCCCCTTGGTGGCCAGGAAGCCATCGATCGCGTACTCGCTTTCCCAGGCCGCAAACATCACCAAGTGGCGCAACTGCATCCGGTCCGGTGACAGGATTGGGGCTCCGAGGGTCATCGGGCTCATGCACTCTGCGTGTCGAAGCCCAGGAACCGCCGGCATGGAAGGCGGAAACCAGAGGGACTTCAGGCCGGTGATGATGCGGGGGTCGGCGAGTGAAAGGAAAACACCATCTCGGCGGCTCACAGATCGAATCCCGAAGCACAGGCTCGACACGAGTCCGGTTCGGGGTGCCGTCGGCGCTTGGATGCGGCGAGACGACGACTCCCAAAGCCATCCTTCCGAGGAGGCGACCTCAACCCTTACGAGATACCCGACGTGGTTGAAATCAAGCCCTGGTCCTACTTCTCAATCCACGCCACCGTCCTGGTGTCCTTGGTGAGGTACTTTCGCGCCGCTGCGATGACGTCGTCGCGCGTGATGGCGAGGGCCACCTTCATTTCATCCTCGAAGGCGTAGGGGTTCTTGCGCAGGTTGGTAGTCTCCGCCAGGGTGGTCGCGAAGGAGGAGTTGGAGCGTCTCGTCCGGATGTAGTACATTTCGATGCTGCGGCGGGCGCGTTCCAGTTCCTCGTCCGTGAACCCGTTCTCCAGCACGCGGGCAAGCGACTCGTCGATGGCGGCCTCGAGTTCCGCGACGGTGTGGGGGGCGCGTGGTGTCGCCGAGATGATGAATAGGCCCTCGTACTTCTCCCCGGGGCCGGTGTAGGAGCCGATGTTCGTGGCGATCTTCCGGTCCACGACAAGGTCCTTGTAGAGGGGGGATGTGGTGTTGTCGGTGGCGAGCATGCTGAAGATCTGGAGCGCCATGTCGTCGCGCGAGGGGCCGGCGGGCTTCTGCCAGCCGATCATGAGCTGCGGTTCGGCGTCGAACTTGACGGCCACGCGGCGCTCGCCGCGCTGCGGGGGCTCCTTGGTGACGACGCGCGAGGGGGCGCCGGGTGCGTCCCAGTCCGCGAAGTACTTGTCCGCGAGCGCGATTACCTCCTGCGGGTCGACCTTGCCGACGATCGCGAGCACGGCGGCCTTGGGGCCGTAGTGCCTGATGCGGAAGTCCTCCGCCATGGGCCGTGTGACGGTCGTGATCTCGCTGGCCCATCCGATGACAGGGCGTCCATAGGGATGCGCGGCGAAGGCCGTCGTCAGGAAGGCCTCGTAGAGGGCGCCGAACGGGCTGTCGTCGGTGCGCTGGCGGCGCTCCTCCACGACGACGTCGCGCTCGCTGTAGAACTCGCGCATGACGGGGTACCTCATGCGCTGGGCCTCGAGCCAGAAGTAGAGCTCGAGCCGATTGGAGGGGAGTTCCGTGTAGTAGTTCGTGAAGTCGGAGCTGGTGCTCGCGTTGACGCCCGAGGCGCCGTTGCGCTGGAGGATGAGGTCGAGCTCATCCTTGACGATGTACTGCGCCTGCTCCTCCTGCAATTGGCGGATGCGTTCGCGCAATGCCTCGACCTTCGCCATGTCGGGTTCGGTCTTGGACATCTCGGCGCGCGCCTCCTCGGCGGCGGCGTCCATCGCCTCCATGAGGGGCTTCTCGGCCTCGTAGTTCGTCGTGCCGAGGATGTGCGAGCCCTTGAATGCCATGTGCTCGAACATGTGGGCGACCCCGCCCTCACCTGAGAGCTCGTCGCTGCCGGCGACGTCCATGCTCATGGTCGCCGCGAACACGGGCGCGTCGCCGCGCGGATAGATCAGGACCGTCATCCCGTTCGCGAGCTTGTGCACGACAAGGCGGTCCCTGAGGGATTCCGCACTTGCGGTTGCCGCTGAGAGGGCGAGGGCCGCCGCGACGAGGGCGGCCTTGAAGGATGCGAGCTTGCGCATGGTGCGAGGCCTTGGTGGGGACGGGTTGACGAGACTACTTGCGGCCGAAAATGAACCAGCCGATGGAGCCGAGGAACGGAAAGACGAGGACGAGCACGATCCAGAGTGCCTTCTTGCCAGTGCTGCCGCCGCTCTTCAGGATGTCGATGATCGTGTAGACGATGATGACGAGCCAGACGAGGCTCAGGATGTTTCTCATGTGTCCCTCTCCTTGTCCCGGAGGCCCGGTGCAACCCATGAAGCCTCAGGAGCCGGAGCGTCCTCCTCGAGCGGGGGGCGGTAGAGTTCAACGATGCGCCGCCTGATGTGCTGCGCTAGGTCTCGCCTCGGCATGCTTGCCGGGTCAACCGGCTCGTCGAAGGTGATTTCGACTTCAAGGCTGGGGATGCCGAACATCCGAAGCGCATGGGGACCGAAGGTGTGCTCGCGCGTCCAGTAGGCGGCGTCCTCCGACAAGTGGAAGTCCGGGTCGCTGCACGTCCACCTGATGGAAGTCGGCACGATGGGCGCACCGGCCTCCACAGCGGGCTTCACGAGGGGCGTCATGAAGCGCAGGATGCGGTCGCCGCCGGTGGTCGTGCCCTCCAGGAAGACGCACACCCGGTGTCCATGCCGCAGCCGCGACGTGATGAGCGAGGTCGTGCGCGCCAGGTCGCGGGCGACCGAACGGGAGACCGTCATGTGCTCTGTCATCAGCAGGAGCCGACCGATGAGGGGCCAGCTCACCACTTCGGTCTTGGAGACGAAGAAGCAACCGGTGGCCGCGCTCATGGCGAGGATGTCCCCGTAGCCGACGTGGTTGGGGGCGACGAAGCACGACGGGGGCAGGTCGCCCTTTGCGCGGATGCGCCATCCCAGCAGGCGCGCAATCAGGCGGAACCAGAACCGGGTCCAGGCGGCGCCCGCGCGGTATCGGGCAGCCTCCGTCCGGCACAGCAGCTTGTGGACGAGGAAGATGGGGAAGAAGACGACGAGTGACGCCAGGATGAGCAGGAGGCGCAGGATCGCGAGGGAGCGGTAGCTGCGCGCTCCCCTCGGAGTGGACGGAGCGAGCGCCGCGTCGCCCTGGGTGGATGAGTCGCTGCTCACAGCAAGGCCTGCCAGATCTGGACATCGTGGCGCGCGCCAAACTTCTCCCCCGCCTCCCGGAGTACCCCGATGCGTGCGAACCCGAGGGCCGCGTGCAGGCGCTCGCTTGCGGGGTTGGAACCCCCGATGACAGCGATCATGGAGTGTATCCCACCGGCTCGCGCCCTGCGAAGCAACTCCGCGTACAGCGCCCGGGCGATGCCCATGCCCCGGTGGGTCCGCGCCACATAGACCGAGGACTCGCGCGTGATGCGGTAGCCGGGACGCTCGCGAAAGTTGTGGTAGTATGCGTATCCCACGACTGCACCGTCCTGCTCCGCCACGAACAGCGGGTTCTCCTGATCGAACCGCGCGAACCAGGCGCGCCGGGACTCCGGCGACATCGGGTCCAGGTCGAGCGTGGCAATGGAGTGGAGCACTTCGTGGTTGTAGATGTCGTTGATGGCGCGCAGGTCCTCCACGCGGGCCCCGCGGATCGACCAGCCGGCCATCGGCGTCCCCTCAGCCCTTCGAGACGCCCATCGAGAGCAGCGAGGAGAGATTGACCTCGAGGGAGTCGAGGAACACTAGGAAGTCGACGGTCTGGAAGTCGCGGTCCAGGGCAGGCTCGGAGACGACCTTGCAGCCCAGGCGCATGTAGGCGCTGAAGAGCTTTGGCAGGGGTAGGGCCGGGCCGAGGTCCGGGGCGAACTCGCGCTCGCGCGGGCCGCAGGTGAAGCTTGGCATCGCGGGGAGCACCAGGTCGGTGCGGAGCGATCCCATCGCCCGCAGCGTCTTCATCGCGCGCCAACCGTCATCCGGGTCGGTCGTCGTCAGGGAGCAGCAGCCGAACACGTACCGCTGGCGGAAGTGCTTCATGAAGACGCCGATGCCGGTCCACAGCATCAGGACGGTCGTGAAGGTGCGGTGGCCTTGCGCGATGCAGGCGCGGCCGCACTCGACCGAGTGCGCCAGCCTGTCCCCGAGGGGCGCGAGGTCGTACTCCTGCGCGGAGTAGATACCCTCGGGATGGGAGAGTGCGTGCTGCATGGTCTGCAGGCGGTACGTGCCGACGGCGCGGCCCGACTCCTCCTCGAAGATCACGAGGTGGCTCATTTGGGCGTCGAAGCGGTCGCGGTCCAGGCCGGTGAGGTGGGAGTCCGGCAGCCCCTCGCCCAGCTCGATGTTGAAGACTTCGTAGCGGAGCCGCTGCGCCGCTTCGAGGGCCGCCTTCGAGACCGCGAACCCGGCGACGTAGCCGCCCTTGCGGAGACTCGGCACGGAGAGGAGGTCCACGTCCCCGCCCGGACGGATGAGTTGATCGCCCGACGAGAGGACGCCCAGGCGAAGTCCGCCGATGATGTTCGCGCCGGATTTCAGGGTCATGGGGGGAGGATCGTCCGCCGCTGCCTAGAGCGTCGAGGGGTAGTTCTTCGACGTCCGCAGATAAAGCGCGAAATCGCGCAGGATGGCGAGGGCCCCGATGGGGCGCGCCCCGCGGGCCCGGTTGCGGTCCCCGATCGCGAACAGGGTCCGCCATTGCTCGAAGAGCGCGGCATATGCCCTGCCAAGAGTCATCCGTGCATCCCAGATGTGCGTGGATTCCGCACCTGCGCCGTTGATCTCGACGATCAGGAACTCCTCGCCGCGGAGGAAGGACTCCATGTTGCGGAACCGCAGGTCGAAGCGCGCGAAGTACAGTTCCTCGGTGTTCTCGGCGATTTCCTGCATCCGCGCCCGCAGCTCCTCCGTTGCGAGGTGGGTCCCGTCGAGGAAGATCGTCCCCTGGCAATGGTTGCCCGCAAAGACGAGGGGGAAGTTCTCCCCCGCCGGGAGCACATTCTGGAGCCGGGCATGGTGGCGCGCGAGGTACACGTCCTGTATGAGCTGAGCGCGCGGGTCCGCGAGGATGAGCTCGCGTAACGTGCTGGTGCCGTCGCCCGTGACGAATGGGAACTCCTTGAGCGTGATGGAGACGATCCGGCCGGCGTCTTCCCCCGGCATCCTGGTGAACAGCACGCCGGCTTCATTCCCCCACTCGACGAGCTGCTGGAGGATGATGTCCGTGTCGTGCGGAAACTCCGCGATGTAGGCGGCCAACTCCGCGCGCGTGCGTATGGGGCGGACGCCGGCGCCGCGCTGTCCCATGTCGGGCTTCGCAACGATGGGCAGGGTGAGGCCGTACGCCGAGAGCGCCGCTTCCGCGGAGGACAGCGCATCCTCCGCGGTGACATCCGCAGGGGGGCGACGCCACACGACCCAGGGCGCGATCCAGCGCCGGGCGCGGTCGTTCGCGAGGGAGAGAATCTGCCCCTTCGATTCGCGCACGAGACCACCGGAGTAAATGCGGGGGTTCGACGCCGTGGGCAGGGTCAGGCTGCGGTACCGTACGGCGAGCACTAGGTAGTGCAGCACGACGGGGATGTAGAAGAGCCAGGGTGGCCAGAACTCGAAGAAGCTCGCGATGGGGGCCTCGCGCCTCGGCTCGGCGGGCTGTTCGGCCTGCACCCGACGGCCCAGCGCCCACTGCACGACTGCGATCACCACGACCACGGATGCTGCGATGCCCCACTTCAAGGGCCCAAGCCGCGGCAGGAGCTCCCCCCCGAGCTTCATCACCCCCCACAGCAGGAGCCACGTCCACACGAGCGATGCGCCCAGCGCGACGCCGAGGAATGCGAGCGGATGGGCGCGCAGCAGCCCCGCCGCCGTGTATGTCGGCAGCCGCATGCCCGGCACGAAGCGCGACAACACCACCGCCAGCACCAGGTTGCGTCCAAACCACGCTTCGGCGCGTTCGAAGGAAGCCTTCGGCACAAGGCGCGTCGAACGAACCCAGGGGGCGAAGAACCTCCCGAGGGCGTACAGCCCCATGTCCCCGAGGGCGATGCCGAGGGACAGGGAGATGTATGCCGTCCAGTAGGCCATCTTCCCGTCCACGACGAGGAACCCGCACGCGATGGTGGTGGGGTCCTCAAGGATGAACGTCGCAAATGCAACGAGGAGCCCCTGGAGGAGGGGCTCCTCCGCGAGCGAGGCCGCCGTGACGGCGAAGTCCATGTTCATGCGAGGCGCATCATCCGACGGGGAGATTCCCCGAGGAGGCATCCCCCCGCAACAGGCCAATGCCTGAGTGTGCAGGTTCCGTGGGCCCAATGAAACTCCGCCATCGTTATGGAGCGCGTCTCGCTGGCTTCCCTTTGCATGAGGAAGGCGCGCCGCTCATCCCCCGGTGGGGCGTGCAGGTGGATGGTGGGGATCCCTTGTGCGGAGGTCTCCGGCGCGCCCGACCATCGATCGAAGGCGCGGCGCCGCCATGCCAGGACCGGACGCGTCTGCCACGACGAGGAGCTGACCATCGCGATCTCTCCGGCCAGGCGGCGCCGGATCATGCGCCTCCCGTTCCAATCGAGTCGAACTGCCGTGCCCTTTCCTGCAAGTACCAGGGTGAAGGGGGCGAACTCGGCCGGGTCCAGGAATTCCGCGGCGTCAAGCATGCGGTCTGGCGAAAGCGGCGACTCGCAGAGTTGGGCGAGGATCAGGCCCCTGCTGGCTGCTGGCAGGGCTCCCCCGCCGGTCGAGTCCTGGTAGCGATTCAGGATGCAGCCCGCGAATCCGCGCGCGCTTGCGGCGAACCAGGTGCCGCCGGCCTCGCCGTCCGAGGGTGCCATCCAATGCCCCCCGGCGCCACGCAACCCGGGGGGGGACTCAGGGGCACGGTCCCGCCGTTCGTCCCGGTTCATCGCCAGCAGGAGCCCATCCCGGCGATGCCAGACGGTGACTGTGCACACGACGCTGTTATCGGCCTCGCGCGGATCCCGGTTCAGCCGCGATGGGCCAGACGGGCGCGGTAGGATGCCGTCGAGTAGGCCACGCCTATGTCCTCCGGGATGGTGACGCCGACCTGTTCGGCGATCAGCTTCATGATCGCGATGTGGTGGATCGTGTGGCTGGACAGGAAGAGCAGTTCCCGTTCGAGGCAGGACGGCACGGGGGCGGGCGCCATGCCGGGCGCGGGTGCGGTCTGGATGCTCATCGGTGTCCTCGGATCGGCGGCATCGAGGTCGGCCACTTGCAGATGGAGGGACTCTAGGATGGCTCGGCAGTGGGCCAGGTCCGTTTCCAGGCGCGGATCGCGGTCGCGGGCGTCATAGTCGACGAGTCTTTCATTCCAGCCCTTGAAGAAGCAGAGGAAGTGGTCCACGCAGTGGCGCATGTGGCTCCCTATGGGGGAGTTGTGCGCGGTGGACCTGACGTAAAGTTCCTGCGTGAGATGGTCGAGGAAGGCGAGGCAGCGCTCCACGGAGGCTAGGCATCCTGCGACGGCTGGGTGAAACGTCAGGGCTTCCTGCATGTGTCTCCTCGTGGTGCGCCGTGTGTCGGGGTGCGCCTGCCGACGCCCGGGCGGGTGGTGGGCACCCTGCGCCGGCTGCGTCCGGCAAACTGTGAAGAATTCCCCGGACTCGCGCACAAACCGCGGAAATCTAGTGAGGCTCCGCCCACGGTCGCGACAGGAATCTGATGGTGCCGCGGGCGCGCCATGGGTCCCGGGGCCGGGATTCCGCGTTTCCATAGTTGCAACCGCCCGCATGGGATGGGATAGCCTCGGCGCTTGAGACCCCCAACGTTCCCCTTCCAGCCCGAATGACCTCCTCACACGACCAGCCCTTCCCGCAGCCGGAACCCGGGCACCGGGACTGGTATGCCTTCGAGGCGCTCCGGGCAATGCCACGCATCATCGGCATGGTGGACTCGAACCCGTACAGCGCAACCTATGGCTGTTTTGACCGCAGCTACTGGCATTACCGCACGATGGACTTCCCGTGCGGGATGAACCAGGAGTTCGTCCTCCCCCTGGCATTGGCGGCCACGCTCGAACTGCCCCAGAATCCCTATCTGGGGAAGGACCGCGTCAGGCAGCTAGCCCTCGCCGGGGTGGACTTCGCCGCGAAGTCCGCGCACTCCGATGGGACCTGCGACGATTACTTTCCATACGAGCGTGCGATGGGGGCGCTCGTGTTTTCGCTCTATGCGATGACCGAAACCTGCCTGGTGCTGGGGGACCGCGAGCCATCCCGACTGGCCTTCCTGAGCAAGCGGGCCGGGTGGCTCCTCGGGCACAACGAGACCGGCAAGCTCGCCAACCACCAGGCGTTCGCCGCGCTCGCCCTCTACAACGCCTTTCTGCTGACGGGGGACCGAAGGTTCGAGGACGGCTCGCGCAGTTTCCGTGACCTCACCATGTCGTGGAGGAATCCCGAGGGTTGGTTCCAGGAGTACGAGGGAGCCGACCCAGGCTACCACGCGTGCCTGATCTCGTTCCTTGCGAAACTGTGGCAGAAGTCCAAGGACGAGACGCTGGTGGCGCCCCTTGTCCAGGCATGCGAGTTCGCGTGGTGGTTCCAGCATCCCGACGGCTCGTACGCGGGAGAGTACGGCAGCCGGAACACGTTTCACTTCTACCCGCATGGCTTCGAGTTGATGTCACCGCACTGCGCGCAGGCGGGGCAAGTCGCCGACTCCTTCCTGGTCAAGGGGCTCCCGCGGCGGTCACGCCACTTCAACGACGACGACCGCATGGCGGCGCACTACGTGTACGACTGGATGCAGGCTTGGCGGGACTACCACCCCAAGCGCACCGGAACGGCGAAGCTGCCGGACACGCCGGACGTGAAGTGGTTCCCGGAGGCGCGCATCCTCGTCGTGCGGGAACGCAGCTACCACTTTGTCTGCAATGCGTCAAAGGGGGGCGTGTTCAAGGTCACCGGGGAGGAGGGCCCCGTCGCGAGCGACACGGGGCTGATCGCGGAACTTGCCGATGGGCGGGTGATCGTGACGCACATCGTGGACCGCGAGGAGTCCTCGGCCAAGTTCGATCCCACGACCAACACGCTGGAGGTCGAGGGACCCTTCCACGAGCGCCGGGTGATGCTTCCCTCGCCCTTCAAGATGGTCGTCTTCCGGCTGCTCCTCCTCACGGTGGGCAGGTTCAACGCGAACCTCGTGCGTTCGATGCTGCAGAAGAAGCTCATCACGGGAAAGAGCCGCCTGCCGATTCGCTACAAGCGGGTCATTGAGTTGAAGAAGGAGGGAGTCCACATCGCCGACTCGATCACGGGCGCCAAGGGACAGCACTTCAAGCGCCTCTCGATCTCCACGGACGCCACGAGCATCTACGTGGCGAACTCGAACACGTACCAGAACAGCCGACTGCTCGCGTGGAAGGACTACCCGGGGGAGGCGGAACGGCTCGGGCAGGAGGGGGAGATCAAGATCGAGCGCTCGGTGGGTGCACCGCGCGTGGTCCTCGCCAAGGCGCTCCTTGAGACGGCCATCGTGCGCAAGGACGACACCGCCGCGGAGAACTTCCAGCTCGGCCTGGACAAGCTCCTCGCCAGGACGCGCGGGGCGTCGGCGGAGGAACGCATCGGGTTCCAGGGCGCCATCGACCACTTCCTCGACCAGTCGGGGCTCTTCACGGACATGCAGGTGAAGGACACGGGCAACCCGCGCTGCCAGCTTCAGGTGCGCTGCCGCACGCTGTTCCAGATGACCGGACGCTCGCAGGTACGCGAGGCGCTCGAGACCATCTTTCGCAGCGAGATCAGCCCCGATGGCCAGGGGGAGTTCCACCTTTGGGAGGAGGGCCCCTACATCATCATGGACTTCTTCGCGCAATCCTCCTCGGGCAAGGAAGGTAGCGCCATCACAGGCTCGCTCTGCGTTTCGATGAACTCCTCGCTGTCGGACTCGCGTGTGCCGCTGCCGAAGGGGATGCGGTAGGGGTGGTTGTCCTCGGGATCGACCCGGGACTTGCAAGCACGGGCATCGGAGTGATCGAGGTGGCCGGGGATGGCAGGCCGCGGGCGCTGGCGTGGCGGCACACGGTGACGTCGGCAGGCCAGCCGCTCCCCGCGCGGCTCATTCGCATCCATGAGCTCGTGGCAGGTGCCATCGCCGAGTTCCGACCGACACTCCTGGGGATCGAGGACATCTTCTTCGCGCGGAACGTGCGCTCCGCCGTGGCGATGGCGCACGGGCGCGGCGCGGCCCTCGTCGCGGCGGCGAACTCGGGGATCGAGATCCGGTCCTTCGCGCCGCGCGAGATCAAGCTCGCCGTGGCGGGTAGCGGGCGAGCAGGCAAGGACCAGTTGCGCAGGCTCGTCTGCGTTCACCTGGGCCTGAAGGTCGAACCCCGCAGCGACCATGAGTCGGACGCGCTGGCGGTGGCCCTTTGCGCTGCGTTCAAGGAGCGCGGCGGCGCGCGCCTGGGGGCCGCCGCCGATGCGGAGAAAGCAGCCTGTGATGACCCGCGCAAGGCCCTCCTCGCCATGGCGGCGCGCAGGAGGCGGCGGCGCTAGCCGCGTGCGTGCCGGGTGCGCCAGCTTCCCGGATTCCTTTTGCCCGTCGGGGGGGACCCGGGCTAGAAGTCCCGCGATGTCGTCATCCCCTCACCGCAGGTCCCTCCGAATGCCCCGCCTTCGATTCTTCATGGTGGCGACGCTTTGCGTTGCCGCCGCCGGCTTGACCTTCGCCGAGGAGCCGACGCTCCCGCCGACCTACACGGCCCTCGATGGCTCGCCGCTCTTCCCCGAGGGGATGATGCTCCCCCGGCACGAGACCGAGTGGGAGCGGGCCTGGGTAGAATCGCAGATCGGCGCGTTGCCGGCGACTCCCCGCGCCTCCGCCCCCCCGACCGGCCCCGTGCACTGCACGGCGGAGTATGAGCCGACGGAAGGGATCGTAATGGCTTGGGAGGGATTCTCCACCGTGACGAACCCGGGGACGACCACCCTTCAGTACCTCGTCCAGTCGATGATCCGGGAGATCACGACGACGGGGAACGCAAAGGTATACCTCCAGGCCGATTCGACGACGGTGCGGAACAACGCCACCACCGCCCTCACAACCTTCGGGGTGGACATGAGCAAGGTCGAGTTCGTCGTGCGGGTGAACGACAGCATCTGGATGTGCGATTACGGTCCACGCTACATCTACGAGGGGGACGTGCGCGCCATCATCGACCACGACTACAACCGCCCCCGACCGAACGACGAAACTTTCCCGGTCGCGTTCTCCACGTTGAAGAAGCACAAGAACTACACGATCGACCTCGTACACGGCGGCGGGAACTTCGCGCTGGACGCGCTGGGCAGGGGATATGCCACCCGCCTGATAGTAAATGAGAACCCGACGCTCACCGAGGCCCAGATCAACGCGGTGTGGGCGACCTACCAGGGTCTGAACATGACGCTGCTGAATCCCTACCCGACCTCGGTGGACTCGACGCAGCACCTCGACATGTGGATGGCGTCCGTGTCGGACAACACGGTGGTCATCAGCGATTGGCCGAACAACGTCGGTTCCACGCAGGACGTCATCTGCGACACGACGGCAGCGCTGATGGCGGGCAATGGCTACACGGTTGTGCGGGTGCCCGCGCGCAGCCTCAGCGGCGTCCACTACACCTACACGAACGTCGTGCAGTGCAACAACATGGTGCTCGTGCCAAGCTATACAAACGCGACTGTGGTGGCCGCCGGACACAATGCGGCGGCGGTGACGGCGTGGCAGACGGCATGCCCGGGAAAGACCATCGTGCCGCTCAACTGCCAGAGCATCGTCGGTTCCGCCGGCGTGATGCACTGCATCATCCGCAACGTCCCCGCGAATAGGAATGGAGCCAACCCCGGCGTATACGTCCGCAGCCTGAACTCAGGCGGAACAGTCACCGCAGGGACGAACACGACCATCGAGTGGAGCAGCGACGACGACTACGCAGGGGATGCGGTGAAGGGTGTGCAGAACGTGGACATCCTGCTTTCGACCGACGGGGGCGCCACGTGGCCGACGACCATCGTCTCCGCAGCCCCCGACACGGGCACTTACAACTGGACGGTGAACAACCTGCCGACGACACAGGCGCGAATCCGGGTCGTGGCGCACGATGGGGACTCCAACACGGGCTCCGACGACAACGACATGAACTTCACGATCAACGGCCCGTCGCAGGTTGAGGGCTGGAGCCGGCACTGAAGCCGCAGGGACATCGACGCGCCGAGGAGGCCACCTTGAACATCCGCGCCACCATCCTTCGCATCGCGCTGCTGCTGGGCGCAGCCGCGCCGCTCGTTTCGTGCGCGCAGCTCAACTCGCTGCTGGGCGATGCGCTTGCCAAGGCGGACAAGCCGGGGGTCAACCTGACCGGCGCCCGCATCTCTGATCTGCGCGCGGACGGCGTTTCACTCGAGTTCGACGTGGACGTCACGAATCCCTACGCCGTCGCGATGCCGCTCTCGAACATCCGCTATGGACTCAACGTGGGCGACACGGCGGGCGAGCCCCTCTTCAAGGGCAACCTCGCGAGCCAGGGGGCGATCCCCGCCGGCGGCAAGAAGTCGTTCAAGGTCCCCGTCGACGTGGGGTTTGCCCAATTGCTGACGGCGGTCTCGTCGATCAAGCCGGGGCAGGTGGTGCCCTACAAGACGGACCTCGGGTTCTCCGTGAAGATTCCCAACACGGAGGAGTCGCTGGAACTGCCGGTGAAGCACGAGGGGCTCTTTCCCGTCCCCGCTCCCCCGGACGTGACGCTCGGGGACGTGCAGTGGAAACAACTTTCGTTGGACCGTGCCTCGGGGGAGGTGCGCCTGAAGGTGAAGAATCTGAACGAGTTCGCAGCCTCCCTGTCCGACATGAACTACGGGCTGAAGCTGAACGGGGTGAAGGTGCTCAACGGGGCGCTGGACAGAAAGCTGGACTTCGGCGCGGGGACAGAGCAGGAGGTCGTGATCCCTATCGACATCAAGCCCCTCGATTTCGGCTTCGCGGCCTTCAACATGCTTTCGGGCGGGAAGGCGGACTACGCGCTCGACGGCAACGTGAAGGTGGACACGCCCTTCGGCGCGCTGAAGCAGTCGTTCGCCCGGACGGGCGACACGTCGATGGAGCGCAAGTGAAGGTGCGGGCGCGGGTCGCGTAGGGAGAGCATGCGCGGACACGGGGACGTCGCCGCGCGGATCACTCCCAACGGGGGCTCGGACTCATGACAGGTACATTCGGCAGGTCGGCGGGCGCTGCGGCGCTGGCGGGGATTTTGTGCGCGGGGGTCTGCGCGCAGGAGTCCCCGGAGCCGGGGGGACTCGCCCGCAAGGGGTGGCTCGGCGCCATGATCGCCCCGCCCGCATCGGCAGGGATCGAAGGGGATGGCGTCCTCGTGCAGAGGGTGCTGCCGGGAGGATCCGCCGAGGGTGCCGGACTGGAGGCGGGGGACATCGTGATTGCGAGCGGGACCGAGCTCCTGGCGAAGCCTTCGGACCTGCTGGGTCGCCTGGCGAAAATGTCCGCCGGGGACTCCATGCCGCTGAAGCTGAAGCGCGACGGCGCCGAGCGTGAGGTCACGCTGAAGCTGGGCGCGAAGCCGATGGAGAGATCGGACAAGTTCGAGGTGTCCTACGGAAGCGTGCAGGTCGGCGACTTTCGCGTGCGCACTGTTTGGACGAAGCCAAAGGGGGACGGGCCGTTCCCGACGGTCTACATGATCCAGGGTGTGCACTGCGGCTCGATCGAGACGGCCATGGCGCCGGTCCACGAGTCGCGTGACCTGGCAAACGGACTCGCGGAACTCGGCTACGCCGTCGTGCGGATCGAGAAGCCCGGCGTCGGGGACAGCTCTGGTCCGCCCTGCGGCACGATCGACTGGGACCTGGAAGTGGAGTCCTTTCGGCGCGGGCTTGCGGATACGATGACGAAGCCGTGGGTGGACAAGGGGCGGGTCTTCCTCTTCGGACACAGCATGGGGGGAGTCACGGCGCCGGTCCTCGCCAGCGAGGTGGACGTGGCGGGCATTGCGGTTTACGGCACCAGCGGCCTGCCCTGGCAGGAGTACTTGATCGAAAACACGCGGCGTCAGGTCTCGATGGAGGGCACGGACCATGCCGAGCTGGAACGGGTCATCAAGCAGTCGATGCGGTTCCACTCCCTGTTCTTCGAGCTGGACCTGCCGCTTTCCGAGATGCGCGCGAAGTACCCGGATCTGGCGGAGTTCACGACCAACTCGTTCACCCAGGGGGACCAGATCTTCGGGCGGCAGGAGAAGTTCTGGCAGCAGATGGAGGACCTGGAGATCCTGTCCTACTGGCAGAAGGCCGAGACCCCCGTGCTGGCGGTTTGGGGCGGGTCGGAGTTTGTCACGTCCAAGCGGGACCACGAGGCGATAGTCGATGCGGTCAACTCATGGAGGCCGGGAACCGCGAAGCTGGCGGTCCTGGAGGGCGCGGACCATGGATTGAGGCGCGCGGCCACCGCCATGGATTCCATGGCGGCGATGGCCGACCCATCGGCCCCGTCCGAGTTCGCCTCGGAGATCGTCGCAATGCTCGACGGCTGGATGAAGGAGACGGCCCCCTCCGGCAGGAAGGGCGGAAAGTCCGTCGCCGGGGTTGAGGGCAGGAATCCCGATGGCGCGACGAACCCGGAATCCTGAGGTCCCGGCTACCGGGCCGTTGCTTGATGCGGCGCGGGCTCGCATGCGCTCCCTCGCGAACCCGCGCCGGGCGGAGGCGCTCCACTGGTTCTTCCGCACCGGTCCCGGGGGATACGGCGAGGGGGACAGGTTCCTTGGATTGACGGTGCCCGTTACTCGTGGCGTGGCGCGCGAGTTCCGATCCGCCCCCGTTGGGGTGTCCTTCGATTTACTCGAGTCGGAGTGGCACGAGGAGCGGCTTCTCGCCCTGTTCATGATGGCGGAGCACTTTCGGCGGGGTGACGCGGCGACAAGGGAGGAGGTCGCGCGGCGCTATCTGGCCGCGACCCATCGCATCAACAACTGGGACCTGGTGGACGCCTCGGCGCACCTTATCCTCGGACCGTGGCTGGAGCGTCGGAGCCGGGCCACGCTGCGAAGGCTGGCCCGCTCGCGAAGCCTGTGGGAGCGGCGGATTGCTGTCGTGGCGACCCTGCACTTCATCCGCGCCGGGGAATTCGATGACACGGTGGAGCTGTGCGCGATGCTCCTCGGGGATGACGAGGACCTGATGCACAAGGCCTGCGGGTGGATGCTGCGCGAGGTCGGCAAGCGCGACACCGCCGTCCTGCGGGATTTCCTCCGCCAGCACGCGCCGAGGATGCCGAGGACGATGCTGCGCTACGCCATCGAGAGATTCCCCGAGGCCGAGCGCCGGGGGTGGCTCGCCACGCCGCGGGACCTCACGGGAACACCTCGCCGCCGGAAAACCTGAGGATGTTGCCGGGACTCTTCACTCCATTGGTGGGATCGTATCGGTCGTCGATGTGGTAGCGCGAATCCCGGGACCAATCCCCGAACGACATGCCGCGCGCGCCGTCCGGGCCGATGCTGTATGCCACCCACGGGCGGGGCGTCAGGAACTCGCTGCATGCCCAAACAGGCCATGCCGTGCCGGTGAGGCTCGTCGTGCCGACCGTGTCGGCGGGCACGGGAATGCAGAGGATGCACTCGACGCCCTCGACGGCGACGCGGCCCGCGCGCTCGAACTGAATCGGCGCATGGGGCCGCGCCGGGTCCGCAAAGGGATCGGGTGGGTTCGAAGTGAGGTAGGCGATGGGCGTCGTGAGCCCGCGGGCGATGGGCGTCCACTCGGTCATGGGGGCGCGCGCGTCACCCAGGACGCGCTCCACCGAAGGCATGGGAAAGGTCCCGTTGTCGATCGTGTACAACTCGACGGCGAGGGAGACAGTCCGCAGGTCGGCGCTGGCGCGGCTGACCCGGGTGCGCGTGAAAGCGTCGCTGATCGACGGGCCAGCCATCACTGCCAGAATCGTCAGGATCGCGACGACCAGAATCAGCTCGATCAGGGTGAGCGCGCGGCTGCGGATCATTGGCACGAGCTCCCACGTGCAGTTGCCACATCTGCTGCAAGTCCCGACGCAAGAATGGGGCTAGCAGCCTCGAGTCAGGAAAACCCCCGGAAATGATACACCCCCCGAAGATCGCCGCTCTCGGCGGACCTTCGGGGGGTGGCTGGTGTTGCGTCGGTGCAACGTGGGTCGGGCGGACTCCCGCTCAGGGGAAGCAGTTTCCATCGGCGAACCGAATCACGTTGCCGGGGCTGACGGAGCCGTTGGTCGGGTCGTAGCGGTTGAGGATGTGGTAGCGCGAGCGGGTCACGAAGGCGCCGGTGTTTGTGCGCACATGCGGGTCGAGGTCGGGCCCGAGGCTGTACGTCACGTAGGCGCGGGGGGTCTGTGACGGGTCGGAGGTCTGGACGTCGGGTCCGGCGCCATCGAGCTTCTGGGTGCCGATCGCGTCGTCGGGGACGAAGGAGAGGCGTTGGACAAGGGCGCCGTTGAGGTACCCGTACCCGGCCTTCTCCATGTAAACGGGCGCATCGACTGCTTCGTTCTCCACGCCATGCCGGAAGGGATCGGCCGGGACGGTGGTAATGTAGGCGATGGGAGAGGTGAGGCCGCCAATCTGGTGGTTTGATGGATTGATGCGCGGGCGGCCGCCGGCGGGCATCCAGATCGATGCGCCGTTCGATTCCGTGTAGCTGTACCGGTTGTTGTCCACGGCGTAGGCCTCGATGGCGACGCCGAGGGAGCGCAAATCTGCCTTGGCGCGGGAGACCTTGGCGCGGGTCTGGGCCTCGAGGAAGTTGGGGACGGCAATCGCGGCCAGGATCGCGATGATGGCGACCACGATGAGCAACTCGATCAGGGTGAACGCACGAGCCTTCATGGCGGAATCCTGGCGGAGGGGTGGGAATGACTTCGTACGCAGACGATGCACGGGGCGTGCCGGACCGTCGAGCGACGTTTTGCTTGATGCTGTGAATCGCCGTCCGGGGAGTCGGGGTGATCGATTGGCCAGATTTGGCCCGCATTCCAACCGATCGGATGCGGAGACTCCCGCGCAGACGACGCCCGATTCGCCACATGAGAAGGGTCATTTCGCACCTTGAGCGTCCAATCCTCCTCGCCTGGGGAGCGGTGTTCCTGCTTGGAACGGCGGTCTGCGGGGCCGGGCTGGGGATGGTGAAGGGATGGCTCGACCACTCCCCACCCCTCGAGGACTTCGAGGCCTACAATCCGCCCGAGGCGACGATCCTCTACGACATGGCGGGGAAATCCTACGCGACGCTCTTCGAGCAGAAGCGGATCGTCGTGGACATCCGGGACCTCCCCGCGCACGTGCCGGACGCGTTCGTGGCGATCGAGGACCGCAACTTCCGGGATCACATCGGCGTCGATCCGAAGGGGATCGTGCGCGCGTTTGTGACGAACCTCTCGCGCCGGTCCGCGGCGCAGGGCGCCTCGACGATCACGCAGCAGCTTGCGCGCAACCTGATAGCGCGCGTGGGGAGGGAGAAGTCCGTCGCGCGCAAGGTCCGGGAGATGTTCGTAGCCCTTCAGATGGAGCACGACTACGCGAAGGACCAGATTCTGGAGATCTACCTGAACCAGATTTACCTCGGAAGCGGCGCCTACGGGGTTGAAAGCGCGGCGCGAACCTTCTTTGGGAAGCCCGCAACCCAGCTCAACCTGGCCGAGGCTGCGACGCTGGCCGGGCTGCCGCAACTCCCCGAAAAGTACTCGCCGCTGAACAATGCGGCGCTGGCCGAGAAGCGCCGGGACCAGGTGCTCTCACGCCTGAGGGAGTATGGCTACATCGACGACGAGGAATACGACGAGGGGCTTGGCACGCGCGTGGAGCCCACATCGGGGACGCTTGCCGGGTCCGTGGTTGCCGCATACTTCGTGGATGCGGTGCAGAGGGAACTCGCGGACGATCCCGTGCTGGCGGGGATGCAGCTTCACCGCGCCGGCCTCTCGCTACGGACCACGATCGACGCGCGGGCGCAGTCCGCCGCCGAGGCTGCCATCGCCGAGCGGATGCCGGACCTGGAGGAAAAGTTCTTCCTCGCGCGGCAGGAGCGCTTTCGCGAGGCGCAGGGCACCCCGGAATACCGCCAGGCCCCGGCGAAGGGGCGTGTGCGGATGGGGTCCGTGCGCCGAGTGTTCGCCGACTCGGTGACGGTTGAGACCCCGGGGGGATGGCGTGGAAACCTGCCGATTCCTCGTGGCGCGGCGCGTTACTTCACGGAGGAGGCCGGGCTGGCGCAGGGCGCGGGCGTGGACTTTGTGGTGACCGCCGCAGATCCGGGCAGGAAGCTCTTCAAGGGGGAGCTGTTGCCGCGCACGCACATGCAGGCGGCGGTCGTGGCGATCGAGTCGCACAGCGGCTTCGTGCGGGCGCTCGTGGGCGGGCGCTCGTTCCGGGACCGCGCCAACAGCGGTTCCTACAACCGCGCGTGGCAGGCGCGCAGGCAGCCGGGTTCCACGCTCAAGCCCCTGCTCTTTGCCATCGCCGTGGAGCACGGACTGAGGCCGGACCATCCGGTGAGCGACTCGCCCATCCGGTTCGGGGACGGATACTCACCGCGCAACTACGAGAACAAGTACCTCGGCCACACGACCGTCCAGCGGGCGCTTGAGAAGTCGGCCAACGCTGCGACCTTCCGCGTCGTGCGGTCGGTCGGCCTCGCCGAATCGCTCGAGCACCTGCGCCGGTTCCAGCGCATTGGGCGCCAGGGTTGGGACCTTCCGAAGTACTGGCCGGTGGTTCTCGGTTCGTCCGAGATGACCCCCATCGAAGTGGCGGGTGCCTACCAGATTCTTGCGAACTCCGGCGTCGGGCGGGGACCCCACCTGGTGACGGGGGTCTGGAACGCGGAGGGGCGCGACACGCCCGTTTTTGATGGGCGGCTCGATGTTCCAATCGTGGCGCCTGAGTCCGCTGCCCGCGTGATACAGATGATGGCCAACGTGATGCGGTTCGGCACTGGTTCCTCCGCCCGGGAGTTGCTGCCGGAGGAGCTGCGTCCGCTCGTGGCCGGCAAGACGGGCACCACCGACGACAACCGCGACGCCTGGTTCGCGGGGTTCACGCCCTTCGAGACCATCGTGGTCTGGGTCGGCTTCGACGACCCGCTTCCGATGGGTCCGGGCTGCACGGGCGGCAAGATGGCTGGCCCGATCTGGGCGAGCCTGGCGCGTGACCTTTGGCTCGCAAGGAGCGAGGAACAGCGCGCCGCCGCCACGCTGCCCCTGCCGGAGGGATGGGTCGCCGTCACGCAGGAGGATGGGCGCGCGCTCGTGATGCGCGAGTCGGACATGGCGCTCTCCCCCGCCACGAGCCTCGCGCTTGCGGAGGCCGAGTCATCCGCGTCCTCGCCGCCAGCGCCCGGGGAGCTGCACCCAGAGGACCTGCCCATCCCGGTGGTCGCGTCCTACGAGGACACACCGGGCGGGGACAACTGAGGCTCGCAGGCTCCCGCTTGAGCACGCTCGCCGGGTTCCCCTGAATCTAGGCCATGCCCTCAATCGTTCCCGAAAGAGACTGGGGAAGACTGCAAGGAGCCGTGCGTGTGGCCGGGGTGGACGAGGCTGGTCGGGGTCCGCTGGCGGGGCCGGTCCATGCCGCGGCCGTCGTGTTCGACCTCGGACGACTCCGACCCCGTGGACTCGACGACTCAAAGAAGCTGGATGCTCGGACGCGTGCGAGGCTTGCGGAGGAGATTCGCGGGACCGCGCTTGCGTGGGCGGTAGCATCGGCGAGCCCGGAGGAGATCGACGAGCTGAACGTCCTCGGGGCGACCCGACTCGCGGCGAGGCGTGCGCTCGCCGGCCTGCGCGTGCCCCCGGACGCCATCGTGACGGACGCGCTCGTACTCCCCGGGGAACGGCGCCCGGTGCTCCCCATCGTGAAGGGGGACAGCAAGTCGGCGAGCATCGCCGCGGCCAGCATCCTTGCGAAGACGGCCCGGGATCTGGAGATGGACCGTTGGGCGCGCGAGTTCCCCGGGTACGGATGGGAGACCAACCGAGGCTACCCGACGCCGCAGCACTACGAGGCGCTTGAACGCCTCGGCCCCACGACCATTCACCGGTTGTCCTTTGCGGGCGTGGTCTTCTTTTCGTCGGAGCTGCGATGGTCGGCCACGGGGGGCGTCCTGCGGGCGCGTATCGAGCGGGGCGAGAATCTCCGCGCAGACGAGGCTGCGGCGCTGGATTTTCTTCCTGGACCCGAGCGCGCATGGTTCGCCGAGCAGGTCCTCCGCGGGCAAACAGGGGTTGATTGATCGCTCAAATCCCCTTGAGGCAATCCCGCTGGGCGCCCAGAATGTCGATTATCCAAGCGGACACGTGTTTTTCTGCCGCACATCCACCCTCAGGGGGAGTATGTCATGAAGCGTGCATTGCTGGCAGCGGCGGTCCTCGCCTGCGCCATCGGCCTCACCTCGGTCGCCGTAAGCGAAGGCGATCAGCCCAAGGACACCCCGCCCGCGGACGCCTCCGGGGGCATGCAGATGGAAAAGCCCGGCAAGGAGCACGTCGACCTCAAGCGATTCATCGGCGAGTGGGAGTCCGAGATGTCGATGAGCATGGGCCCCGGGCAGCCAGAGGTGAAGAGCACCGGCACCTCCACGGTCCGGGCCATGGGCGAGTTCTGGGTCGTCGAGGACACGAAGATGAACATGTTCGGGATGGAGTTTGTCGGGCACGGAGTCTACGGCTACGACGCGACGCGCAAGAAGCACATCAACTTCTGGGCGGACTCCGCCGGATCGTGGCCGATGACGTCCGAGGGGGACATGGACGCCGACGGGAAGACGCTGGTGCTCAAGTCAGACGGGCCGAGCTATGATGATCCCTCCAAGCGCGTGACCTACACGATGAAGGCAACATGGCCCGACAATGACACGCGCGTGCTGAAGATGTACTCGCCGGGCCCGGACGGCAAGGAGGTGGAAGTCTGGCAGATGGTGGCGAAGCGGAAGAAGTGATGCCGGGAGCCGGGGTCGGGGGCCGGGGACCAGATACCACCGGTCCCCGGCCTCCGGCCCGCTGTCACTGACTTCAATGTGCGGCCGCGAGTTCCGCAGCGTGGCGCTGGGCCTCGGCCACGACCTTCTCCTGCACCGGTGGCGGGCAGGCCTCGTAGTGCGAGAACTTCGTCTCGAAGACCCCGCGTCCCTGGGTCATGCTGCGCAGGTCGCGGCTGAAGGTGGCCATCTCGCCCTGGGGGACTTCGGCATGGATGACGACCTTGTGGCCGATCTGCTCGTTGCCGGAGATTCGCCCGCGCCTCTGAGAGATGTACCCCATGACGTCGCCCATGTGTGAGTCCGGGACGACGACGCTGACGGTCAGGTAGGGCTCGAGCACCACCGGCCCGCAGGTGGGCAGCACGTTCTTGTAGGCGAGGGATGCGGCGACTTGGAAGGCCATGTCGCTCGAGTCGACGTCGTGGTAGGAGCCGTAGTAGCATGACGCCCTGACGTCCACGACCGGATAGCCCGCGAGCACCCCGTGGTGCAGGGCATCGACGAGGCCCTTCTCGACGCTTCCCTTGAAGTTGGTGGGAATGACGCCGCCAACGATTTCCCAGACAAACTCGAACTCGGATCCGCGCGGGAGCGGCTCGAATCGGACGTGGCAGTCGCCGTATTGCCCGCGGCCACCCGACTGCTTCTTGTACTTCCCCTGTCCCTCGCCCTTGCGGGTGATGGTCTCGCGGTAGGGCACGCGGGGGGGGTGGAGCTCGACCTCGATCTTCGTCGCTGCCCGCAGGCGTGCGATCGCGACGTCAAGGTGGGTGTCGCCCATTCCAGAGAGGACCGTCTGGTGGAGGCTGCCATCGCGCTCGACCTTCAGCGTCGGGTCGCTCTCCAGCATGCGGTGCAGGGCCATGGAGAGCTTCTCCTCGTCGCCGCGGTTCTTCGTGTGGATGGCAGCGTGCGTGGTCGCCTGCGGCATGACGGTGGGCTCGTAGACGACGGGCTCGCCCTTGGGGTCCTGGATCGTGTCGCCCGTGTGCGTGACTTCGAGCTTCGCGAAGGCGCCAATATCCCCCGTCACGATGCGCTCGACCTGAAGCTGTGTCTTTCCCCGTACGTCGAAGACATGGCCGACGCGCTCGGTTTTGCCGACTCGGGAGTTGAGGATCATCCCGTCTCCGACGATTTCACCCGACACGACCTTGAACAGCGAAAGCCTCCCCGCATAGTCGTCGTTTATGGTCTTGAAGACGAAGGCGCTGAAGGGGGCGATGGGGTCGAGCTTGCGGAGCCTGCGCTCGCCATCGCTGGTCTGGAGGCGGAAGCCCTTGCGCTCGAAGGGCGGGGGGCACTCGTTCATGAAGAAGCGCTGGAGCGACCAGATTCCCGCCAGCGTGGTGGCCGAGCCGCAGACGACGGGGCAGAAGCGCCCCTCCTCCAGGTCCTCGCGCAGCCCGGTCATGATCTCCTCGAGGGACAGGTTTTCCTCGAGCAGGAACTTCTCGGTGAGCTGGTCGTCCCCCTCGGCGGCAGCCTCGACCAGGGCGCGGCGCGCAGCGTTCGCCTCGTCCCTCATGTCCGCCGGGATCTCCTCCATCCTGACTCCCGTGCCGTCGGGATAGACGGCCTTCATCTCGAAGAGATCCACGACACCCTTGAAGTCCGGTCCCTCGCCGATCGGCAGCGTGATGGGGACGCAGCGAGCCTCGAAGTCGCGCGCAATGGTATCCATGGCCCGGCTGAAGCTGGCGCGCTCCTTGTCCATCTTGTTGATGAAGACTGCCCGCGGAATCAGGTACTCGGCGGCGTACTCCCAGGCGAACTCGGTGCCGACCTCGGATCCGTGCACCGCATCCACGACCACGAGCGCCATCTCCGCCACCCGGATGCCGTTCTTCATGTCCCCCACGAAGTCGCGGGAGCCTGGGCAGTCGATCAGGTTGATCTTGTGGTTCGGGAGTTCCAGCGGAATGACGGCGAGATTGATGGATATGTGCCGGGCCTGCTCCTGGGGATCGTAGTCGGACTGGGTGGTCTTGGCTTCGATGGATCCCGGCTTGGGGATGACTCCGTTGATGTAGAGCAGGGCTTCCGTCAGCGTGGTCTTGCCCGATCCCGAATGCCCTGCGAGGGCTACGTTGCGGACTTCGTCGCTGCGATAGACTCTCATGGTCGATGGACTCCTGGCGTTGGGCGGGGAGGAAGTGGATTCCCCGGTGGAACAACGGGAGATAAAGGGTTTTTGGGCCTCAGCGTGAGAGCAAGTTGAATCCCGGCTTGGTCCGACCGGGGCTGTGGTCCCGCCTGCCCCGGGGGGGATCCAGACTGCGCAAGCTGCGTGGTTTGGCGTTGCCGCGCGCCCGGGTGGGCTGCTCCCCTACTCGTTCCGGGGTCTGCGGGGATTTTCGCCAGGCCGAACCTTCTTCAGTCGAGGTATCCCACTTGTCCGAGGCCGACGTCGAACTTCGCGACCGACTCCTTGAAGCGATCAGTCACAAGCGCTGGCCTGAAATTGATGAGGCCTGGATCGCCATCGTCGATGGCAGCCCGTTCCCCTTCCATTTTCACGAGGCGATCGTCAAGCGCCTGCTTCACAAGAAGCACGTGCACAAGCTGGCCGAACTGTACGGCATGTTCCTGGAGGCCCGCATCAAGGCCGGGGACGCCGAGGCCGCCCTCCGGATCGCCGAGATGCTCCTCGCAAGCGAACCGGGCCTGGAGTTCCTCCGCCCGATCCTGAAGGCCGCGCTTCCCGCGATCCACTCCGACCGCGACCCGGCCCGCATGGCTGAGTTCCTCCGCGTCAGCGGCATCGACGGCGAAACCCCGGACCTGCGCAAGGCGCTCGCCCGGTTCGAGGAACTGCTCGGCGCCACCAAGGGGCAGGTCTTCAGGCACCGGAGCTGGGGCCTTGGCATCGCGAGCGCGCTCGACATCGATGCCGGGAAGGTCACCATCGACTTCGAGCTGAAGAAGGCCCAGACCATGACGCTCGACGGCGTGCGCCAGTTCCTCGAGCGCATCCCGAAGGAGCACTTCTACGCGCGGCTCGCGTCCGCGCCCGCGGAACTCAAGTCCTACGCCTTCGAGGAACCCGCCGGGCTCATTCGGCTCGCGCTCAACAGCTTCGGCCGCAGGCAGAAGGTCCAGGACCTGAAGAAGACGCTCACGACGCGATTCCTCACCGAGGATGAGTACAAGCGCTGGTGGAACTCCGCCAAGGAGGAGATCAAGCTCGACCCCTACCTCGACCTCGAGGGCGCTGGGGCCAACGCGACGCTCATCCTTCGCTCCCAGCCGCGCTCCTTCCTGGACGCCGTCCTGCACCGGATCACCTCACCGAAGTCCATGGAGGACCTCCGACTCGCGATGCGCGACGTCTCGCTGCACGGGGACGAAGCCGAGCTCTCCCCTGCCGACATGCAGCGTCTGCACAAGGCGTTCTGCGACCCGGGCAGGTCGGGCGACGCGGCGTTCAGCCTGCGCCTGAACCGCGCGCTCATCTACGAGGAGTTCGACGACATCTTTGGCGAGCTCCCCCATCCCTTCGACCTCGACGCGCTCCTTGCGGAACGGGACATCGCGGACGTGATGGAGCTCGTGAGCGAGTCCGACTCGCAGCGGGTCGCGCTGGAGCACCTGCTGCGGACGCGGCCTGACGAGTGGGCCACCCTCGTGACGGACTGCTTCATCCACCTCGACACGCGCGCGGCCGCGTGGGCCGAGCGCGAACTCGCGAAGGGGGGCAGGGAGGAGGCCCGGCGCAATGCCATCGAGTCGGTCCTCGGCCGGCCCGACAAGAACCCGGAGCTCTTCATCTGGGCCGTGCGCAACGTCCTGGAGGGAACCTGGAACCTGGGCTCGGGGATCGCGCCGATCCCCCTCCTGATGGAGGAGATACTCTCCCTCATGGATTACTACCATGCGGAGAGCATCGCGGAGACCGGGGCGTCGGCCGCGGCAAAGTCCATGCTCTCGAAGCTCCGCTCCTTCGTCCAGGAGGGGCAGGGCAAGCAGATGCGCCGGGTGATCGTGAAGTGCACGCCCGAGGAGGCCCGCAAGCTCCTCACCCGCATCCAGTTGCACGGGGCGCTCGCCGGGCCATTCAAGGAAAACGTCGAACGGCTCATCTACACGGAGCACCCCAACCTGAAGCGAACCTCAAAGCTCGAGGAGGAGGAGGAGCGCAAGAAGCCCAACTTCCACTACGCGCTCGCCGACTCGGTCGAGCGCAAGCGGATGGAGCTGTCGCGCCTGCTCTCCGTCGAGATTCCCGGCATGGCGGAGGTCATCTCCGCCGC
Organism: uncultured Candidatus Sumerlaeota bacterium; assembly: GCA_964618855.1. Classification (GTDB taxonomy): domain Bacteria; phylum Sumerlaeota; class Sumerlaeia; order SLMS01; family JANRJK01; genus CAZUCD01. The sequence goes on along the minus strand of CAZUCD010000001.1, from coordinate 13,993 downwards.
ACGGGCGCTCGGCGACCTGAAGGAAAACGCCGAGTACCATGCGGCGAAGGACCGGCAGAAGCTCCTCATGCAGAACGCCGCGGAACTCGAGGACCTGATTTCACGCGCGCGCATCCTCGACATCGAGGCGGTCAATCCGTCGAACTCGCGGTTCGGGACGACGCTCCGGCTGGTTCGCACCTCGGACAACGAGGAGGTGGAGTACACCCTCCTCGGGATGTGGGAGGCGGACCTGCGCCAGAACGTGATCTCGTACATGACGCCGCTGGGGTCGCAGTTGCTCAACCGGTCCGTGAACGATGTGTTCACGGTGTCGCTGCCGGATGGGCGCAAGGAGGAGTACAAGGTGCTCTCCATCGAGAAGGCAAGGGTGGTGCAGGTCGGATGATGGGGCGCGGGGCGTGGTCGCCGTGACCGAAGCCGGGGAGCGGACGCGGGAGGCCCGCGTCCGCTCGGCGCCGGGCCCGACCGCGCGGAGGCGCTGGCGCGACGCATCGTTCCTGCTGCTCGTGCTGGGGCTCGGCACGCTCGTGGTCTACCTGAGCCCCATACGCATCCTTGAGGCCCTGACAAGCAGGACTGCGCTCCTGATCTACATCATCATGGTCGCGGAGTACCTGTTCATCAAGAGCACCGACAGGACGCGTATCTACCGGCTGGAGAACCAGCGGCTGCGCGACCGCAGGCGGGACCTCGAGGAACTGACGCGGGACCTCGGGGCCGCGATCGACCAGGCGGCGCCGCTGGTCGGAAACGGGGAGGGCGCGGCCAATGAGTGGCAGGCGGTGGCGGAGAAGCTGCGCCAGAGATTGCGCAACCTGATGTGATGCCCAGTCCAGCAGTCCACGGAGTTGCCCACGATGAAGCGGACAAAGGCGGTGTTGATCCCAGGGGACGGCATCGGGCCGGAGATCGCCGCGGCCGTGAGGACCATCCTCGATAGGGCCGGCGCGCCCATCGACTGGATCGAGGCGGAGGCGGGCCTGTCGTGCGTTGAGAAGTATGGCAACGGATGCCCCCAGGAAACGCTCGATGCGGTCCGCAAGGCGCGGATCGCGCTGAAGGGGCCGACGGCGACGCCCATCGGCGGTGGCCACAAGTCGGTCAACGTCACCATCCGCAAGGCACTCGACCTCTACGCGAACGTGCGGCCCGTGCGCACCCTGCCCGGGGTCGAGACGCGGTTCCCGGGCATCGACCTCATCATCGTCCGGGAGAACATCGAGGACACCTACGGCGGGATCGAGCACATGCAGAGCGCGGACGTCGCGCAGTGCCTCCGCCTGATCACGCGCCCCGGCTGCCGCAAGATCGCCCGCTACGCCTTCGAGATGGCGCGCCGCCAGCGGCGCCGCAGGGTCGCCTGCATCCAGAAGGCGAACATCATGAAGCTGACGGACGGCCTCTTCCTCGATGTCTTCCGCGAGATCGCGCCACAGTACCCGGAAATCGAGGCATCCGAGATGCTGGTGGACAACTGCTGCATGCAGCTCGTGACGCGGCCCACACAGTTCGACGTGCTCCTCCTGCCGAACCTTTTCGGGGACATCGTGAGCGACCTCGCCGCGGGGCTGGTCGGCGGGCTCGGCATCGCCCCGGGAGGCAACATCGGGGACGGGTGCGCGGTGTTCGAGGCGGTCCACGGCACGGCTCCCGACATCGCGGGCAAGGGCCTGGCCAATCCCACGGCGCTGCTCCAGAGCGCCATCGCGATGCTCAGGCACCTCGGCATGCTGGCCCACGCCGACGCCGTGGAACGGGCCCTCGTCGCCACCTTCCAACGGGGGATCAAGACGCGCGACCTTGGGGGCAATGCGGGGACGCTCGACTTCACGGATGCGGTTTGCGCGGAGCTGGACCGGATCGGCCCGGTCGAGGTCTCGGACTCCGGGACCACAAGCGCCCAGACCGGCGCGCAGGCGGCCGACTCCGCCACGACGAAGGCCAGGCGGACGCTTCACGGATTTGACATCTTCGTGGTGGCCGACGGCCTGCCTCGGATGCCGGCCGAGGTCGGCAAGTTCAAGCTCGTCATGATCAGCAATCGCGGGACGCGCGTTGGTCCCGGCCCGGCGCCGGACGTGCTGCTGGTGGACGTGCACCGATGCCGCTACGAAGCTCCCGGCACCGCTGAAGTCACCGATGCGGAAGTCCACGCCGCCATCGCCAAGCTGCAGGCCGACTGCCAATGGACGCACATCGAGAAGCTGAACGGCTTCGACGGCAAGCGGGGCTACACGCTCGCGCAGGGACAGTAGGCTGTCCGGGTCCTGGTGATCGCGACGGAGTCGATCACCAATGCCACTGCCCGTGAACAGCCCCGGCTTCGCAGGTCCTAGCCCGCCGCGGCGAACCCGCCGTGGGCGCCCACATGGGGAAAGCAGAGGATCTCCCCCGCCTCGTGGACCACGCGGAGGGCGTTGGTGCGCGCGGGTTCGTCCAGCTCGGTCAGCTCGACGAGTGGCAGCCGAACCCGGCTGTCGATCATGTAGTGCAGGGGAATCGGGTTCTTCGCCGCGAAGACGGCGCGAATGCAGGGCATGAGGGCCTTCTGGAGCTCCTCCGCCTCCTGCCAGAACCCCGCGGCGCACAGTTCGGTCAGCACCTGAAACTCGCGCGGCCAGATGTTGGCCGTGGCGCTGATGACGCCGATGCCACCCATGCGCATGATGGCGGCCACCTGGTCGTCCTCGCCGGAGAGTATGGCGAAGGATTCGCGCACGGTGCCGTCGGCAATGGCGCGTACCTGTGCGAGGTCCCCGCTGGCCTCCTTGATGCCGAGGATGTTCGGGTGCGCGGCGAGCGCGATGGCCGTGCGCGCCTCGATGTTCGACTTGGTTCTCGACGGGACGTTGTAGAGGATGATGCCGCGGTCATACTCGGCCGCAGCGTCGGCGCAGGCCTCGAAGTGGCGCCGGAGCCCTTCCTGGGGGGGATTGTTGTAGTACCCCGTGACGTGCAGGATCGCGTCCACATCCGTCGATTCCCCGATCCTGCGGGTCATCGAAACGGCCTCGTGGGTGGCGTTGGCGCAGACGCCCGCAAGGACGAGCACGCTGCGGCCAACGCTCGCAGCATAGTCGCGCCCGAAGGTGGCCGCCTCGTGGATGAGTGCGAACAGCTCGTCCGTGGTCAACGTGGCCGACTGCCCGGTAGTGCCGCCGACGAGGAGCCCCGTGCACCCGGCGTCGATCGCGTGGGCGCACAGCCGCCTGAATGCCGGGATGTCCACGACGATCTCCCGTCCGAGCCGGGTCATCGGGGAGACGAGTGCGACGGTGGTGCCGTGGAATGATGCGGGGCGGAGCATGGGCGGGACCTCGGCGGGGACGCTTTGGGGTCGCCTTGCGGCGGCCTCTCGCCGACCGATCCTTTGCTGCGCCGAACACTGTCAAGATTGGAAAGGACGATTTCGTCGTCCCCGAGCCAAACAAAAGTGGGGCCGGTGGTGCCGGCCCCACTTGGGCATCCTGTCGAGCGGATCCGGGTCAGCCGAATCCGACCTGGAGGTCGCGCATGACGAGTCCGCACCCGAGCTTCGGCGTGAAGAATGTCGTGTTAGGCGGCATGAGTTCGCCGTTCTCCGCAATCTGCAGGACCTCCTCCAGCTTGCGGGGCTGCACGATGAAGGCGACGGAGCCACGGCGCCTGCGCAGGAGCTCGAGCGCCTCCTCGGCGTCGCGGCGGTAGTAGATGTCGTCCTCGCCCAGTTCGACCTCCGGGTTGCCGATCCAGCCGCGCGTGATCACGTAGTTGTGCAGGATCGTCACGTCGAGGTTCTTGAGCTCGTCGCTCATCGTTTCCTCCTCGATGACCTCGGAAAGGTCGGTTTCCTTGCGGAGCGTGAGGAAGAACGAGCGGCCCGTCGGGAGGACCATGGCGAAGCGGGGGCGGTCCGAGGTGGAGGCGTCGAACTTCTCCTGGATGGTGGCCGCGGCCTTCTTCAGGTCGTCCATGCCGACTTTGAACTCCTTCGCGGTGAAGTACTCGCGGAGATCCTCGAGGACTTCCTCGATGTCGACGTCGGCGCCGAGCTCGCGGGCCAGCACGCGGTGGATGGGAAGGATGCTGAGCTTGGACTCGTCGGCGTTGTGGAGGAACATCATCATGTGGTCGTAGGGCTGGCGTCCGTCGCGGCGTCCGGTCGCCTCGCGCATCTCGTCGCGATAGGCGAGCGCGGCGTCGTAGATGTGGTGCCCGTCGGCGATGTAGAGGCGCATCGGCTTGAGGGCCTCGTGGACGGCGAGGATGGGCTCCTTGCGATGGATCATCCAGAGACGGTGCGTGGTGCCCTCGATGTCCTTGGCCTCGACCGTCGGCGTGGAGGACTCGCCCTTCTTTCCGTCGATCGCCTCGCGGAGTATCCTGCCGATCTTGTCCTCCTCGTCACGGTAGAGCATGAATGGCGGCGTGAGGTTGACCTGCACCGACTTGAGCAGGCGGAGCTGTTCGTTGCGCAGGGTGCGCAGGGTCATTTCGTGTGCGCGGATCTTGCCGCTGCGGTAGTCCTGGAGCTTGACGAGGGCGATGAATCCCGTGCGCTTCATGGTGCGGCGCGTGCCCGGGATCTTGAACTCCTGCTCGTAGATGTAGAAGCACTTGCGCTGCTCGTCCTGCAGGACCTGCTTGCTCTTCCAGTCGCGGTAGCACTCGGCGGCGCGCGTGTAGCGGTTGGCGTGGTCGTCGTCGCTCGGCGCGTCGAAGCCTGCGATGAGGCGGACGAGGTTGATGTCGCTGGCCTCGTGGAGCTTCTTGCGCAACTCCGGCGTGATGACGTCGAAGGGCGGGCAGATGAGGGCCCCCATGTCGACCTTGCCATCCTTCGGATTGTAGCGTGTTCCCGCGAACGGAAAGACGTCGGCCATGCTTTGTTCCTTTGTCGGTTGGGGGCGTTTGCGGCGTGTGGGCGCGCGCGGTGGTCCCGGAGCGGCGCGAAGGGTGCTGGGACCTCCCGAACCCTGTCAACGCATGAAAAACAGCGGCACCGGGCGCGGGCGCGCGCGCGAAGTTGGGCCTTGACGGATTTTTGCGGCGGGCACGGGAACTCCCCGCGCGGGGCGGTGCGCCGGGGTGAAAAAAAACTTCCCGGAGCGCGGGTGGCGGCGCGGGCCACTGCCCCGCTGGGGGGCGCTTCGCCCGCGCGGCGAAACGCTTTACGGGGCAAACACGCCTTGCCCCATTCCGCAATCGGCGCGACCTCTCCATGCGCACGCAACTCGGGGTTCGCCTGCGCCCGCACCGGTGCGCCCGGCACCCCACGACCGCCAAGGAGAACACTCGCGACATGGGTATCAAGGTTGCCATCAACGGCTTTGGGCGCATCGGGCGCCTGGCACTCCGCGCCGCGCTGGAGCATCAGGGGATCGAGGTCGTCTCGATCAACGACCTCGCGCCGCTCGACGCCAACGCCCACCTCTTCAAGTACGACTCCGTGCATGGCCGCTTCCAGGGCGACGTCAGCGTCGACGGCAACGCCCTCGTCGTGAACGGCCGCAGGATCGTCGTCACCCAGGAGAAGGACCCGGCCAACCTTCCGCACAAGGCGAACGGCGTGAAGTACGTGTTCGAGTCCACGGGCCGGTTCACGAAGAGGGACGATGCGGCCAAGCACCTCGGCGCGGGAGCCGAGCGCGTCATCATCACCGCCCCGGGCGAAAACTCCGACTACACCGTCGTCATTGGCGTGAACTCCGACAAGATCCCCGCCGAGGCGAAGATCATCTCGAACGCAAGCTGCACGACGAACTGCCTCGCGCCGGTCGTCAAGGTGCTGAACGACAAATTCGGCGTCGCGAAGGGGCTCGTCACGACGATCCACTCGTACACGAACGACCAGAACCTGCTCGACCTCGTGCACAAGGACATGCGCCGCGCCCGCGCGGCGGCCCTGTCGATGATCCCGTCCTCGACCGGTGCGGCGAAGGCCATCGGCCTGGTCATCCCGGAGCTGAAGGGGAAGCTCGACGGCCTTGCCGTCCGCGTGCCGACACCGAACGTGTCGCTCGTGGATTTCGTGGCAACGCTGCGGCGTCCGGTGACGAAGGCGGAGGTCAATGCCGCGCTCGAGGAGGCGGCGCGTGGGCCCATGAAGGGCATCCTGGACTACACGACGGAGCCGCTCGTTTCCTGCGACTTCAACCATTCGCGGCAGAGCTCCACGGTCGATGCATCGCAGACCTTTGTCGTGGACGACATGGTGAAGGTCCTCGCCTGGTACGACAACGAGTGGGGCTACACCAACCGGTGCATCGAGTTGGCGAAGCTGCTCGGATAAGGCGGGCAGAACGGCTTGCAGGTGTCGGGTTTCGGATGGTGGTCGCGTCGAACTGGATCGGCCGCCACCCGAAACCCGGCAGCCGAAGTCCCAAGTATCTACCGCCCTCTTGGCAGCTTGAACCGGTCGGCCCAAAGGGGCATCTGGATCATGGTAGTCACCATGAGGTCACCGTCGGGCGTGATGAAGTAGCGTCCCCCGTCCGCCGGTGGCGCGAGCGTGGCCAGGAAGGCCTTCACCTGGCGCGCGTCCATCCTTCCATCCATCTGCTGCATCTGAAGTGCCGTCTGTGCGCTGCGCAGGTTCGCGGCGGTTGCGGCGCCCTTGGCCCGGTCGATCACGGTGTAGGCGAACGCCTTCCCGCCCGGGGCCGTGGGCGCCATGTAGCTTGACGTGAGGATCATGATGATCACCACGGACATGAGCACGCAGAGAATGGTGAAGCCGGAGCGGCGGCGGGACATGGGATGCGTGATTGGAGTTGGGTGGGTTCCCGGGGCAAGCGGGTGGGTGGGTTCGCAGTCGGGGGGCCCCGGGGGGGGGGGGGTCCGCTGTCGGGGGGGAAGAGCAATGGAGCCGGGAGTCAACCTCCCGGCTCCATGTGATGTGTACAGCATCTGGCTTTCCCTGCAACTGAAACCCGACTCCGGGGGCCGGCCGTGTCAGGCGTGGACGGGAACCTTTGGGGCTGCGGAGAGCAGGCCTTCGGACTTCACGTCAGAGAACCACGTCTTGAAGTTGTCGACGAAGAGGTGGGCGAGCTTTGCCTGCGTGGCGTCGAAGGCTGCCTTGTCGGCCCAGGCGTTGCGCGGGATGAGGATGTTGTCCGGGACGCCCGGCACCTTGGTGACGACATCGAAGCCGAAGACCTCGTCGCGCTGCATCGGTGCCTTGTCGAGCTGGCCTGAGAGGATCGCGGTGACGATGGCGCGGGTGTGGGAGAGCTTGATCCGGCTGCCGACGCCGTACGCGCCCCCGCTCCATCCCGTGTTCACGAGCCAGACCTTCGAGCCGTACTTGGCCATCTTCTTCTTGAGCAGTTCGGCGTAGACGGTCGGGTGCCACATGAGGAACGCGGCCCCGAAGCACGAGCTGAATGTCGCGGATGGCTCCGTGACGCCCATCTCGGTGCCCGCGACCTTCGCCGTGTAGCCGCTGATGAAGTGGTACATGGCATGGTCGCCGTCGAGGTGCGAGACAGGGGGCAGGACGCCGAATGCGTCGCAGGTCAGGAAGATGATGTTCTTCGGGTGCCCGCCGCGGCAGGGAATCTTCGCGTTCGGGATGAACTCGATCGGATACGAGCAGCGGGTGTTTTCCGTGATCGTCACATTGGTGTAGTCCACGACGGTTGACTTCTGGTCGAGGATGACGTTCTCAAGGATGGAGCCGAACTTGATGGCGTTCCAGATTTCGGGCTCCCGCTCCTGGGAGAGGTTGACCGTCTTGGCGTAGCACCCCCCCTCGAAGTTGAAAATGCCGTCGTCGGTCCAGCCGTGCTCGTCGTCACCGATGAGGGCGCGATCGGGGTCGGCGGAGAGCGTCGTCTTGCCGGTGCCGGAGAGGCCGAAGAATAGGGCGGTGACACCATCCTTCCCCTCGTTGGCGGAGCAGTGCATCGAGAGGGCGCCGTTCTTGGGAAGGAGGTAGTTGAGGATCGTGAAGACGCCCTTCTTCATCTCGCCCGCGTACTCGGTGCCGATGATGAGGAACTCGCGCTTCTTGAGGTTCAGGTTCACGCTGGTCTTCGCGGTCACGCCAGGGACGTGGGTGCTCGCGGACATGCGTCCGGCGTTGAAAACCACCCAGTCGGGCTCGCCGAAGCTGGCAAGCTCCTCCTGCGTGGGGCGGATGAGCATGTTGTGCATGAAGAGCGCGTGGTAGGCGCGGGTGCAGATGATGCGTATCTTGACGCGGAACTTGGAGTCCCAGCAGGCGAAGCCGTCCACGACGTAGAGGCGCTTGTGGGTGTTGAGGTACCCGACGGCGAGGTCGCGGTTCACCTCGAAGCCGTCCTCGGAGATCGGGATGTTGATGTTCCCCCACCAGATGTCGCCCTCGGACCCCGCCTCCTTGACGATGCGTTTGTCCTTGGGGGAGCGACCGGTCTTGGCGCCGGAGTAGGCGACGAGCGCGCCGCTGGACGCGATGACTTCGCCCTCGTCCCGCACGGCGCGTTCGTACAGCGCCGCCACGGGGAGATTGCGCAGCACCTCGGCCACCTTGATTCCGTGCTTCGACAAATCTACCATGAAACGTACCTTTCTTGAGGGCACCTCACCTCCCCTGATCGGGATGTGGGTCGCGCCGCGGGTTGGAATTGGGCGCGCGAAGCCCTGCCTCTTTTCTCTGGGAGAGCGTTTAATATGATGAACCCTGCGGGGGACAGGGAAAACTTGGAGGTCCGCACGGCGGAACCCCCGATACGGACAGACCGTTTCGGCCTCTGGGCGATTGGCGTTGACAGGACGTCGAGGGAGGGGTGTCCGCTGGCCACCCGACCAGGCGGGGTCACGGAAGTGACAGGTGTGAGTCACGCCCAACTCCAACGGAATCAGGCCCATGGGAAACAACTTTCGTTGCGTCATTCCCCTGCTGCACGTGTCGAGCACGGCGGCGGCGCTGGCGCATTACTGCGGAGGAATGGGATTCGCCGTTGAGTCCCAGAACCTCCCGGAGTCGGGCGGGGAGGATCCCGCCTACACGAGCATCATCCGGGAGGGGATCAGGCTGCATCTCTCGGCGCACGCAGGGGACGGGGGCGTCGGGGGAATGGCGAACATCGTCGTGCACGACGTGGATGCGCTGCATCGGGAGTTCCTCGGGCGCTCGGTGGAGATACACTTGGCGCCGACCGACCAGACTTGGGGGGTGAGGGAGATGTATGTCCGGGACCCGGACGGCAACACCCTGCGCTTCCAGCAATGGCTCGGGTGAACGGGCAGTCGGATGGCTTTTGACACCTCGCGCCGGGTGTCGGAAGTTCGAAGGGTTCAGCCGAGTTCCCGCCCCAACTGGTGCCGGTTCGATGCCGGAGCCGCAAGGGAGCCCCCCGCCCGAGGATGGCCATCGTGCGCATCGTTTTCATTTCCCCCCACTTTCCCCCGGAGATGGAGAACTTCACTCGCGGGCTGAAGGACGTGGGGGCGGAGATCTACGCGGTGGCGGATGTGCCGGAGCACTACCTGCCCCACCATGTGCGCGCCTGCCTGACCGGATATCTCCACGTCCCTGCGCTGGGCCGCGAAGAGGAGGTGGTCGCGGCCGTGGGCCAGTGGATGAATGGCCGCACGCCCGACAAGGTGGAGTGCCTCTGGGAGCCCTTCGTGGAACTCGCGGCCCGCATCCGGGAGCACTTCGGCATCCCCGGCATGAGCCTCGATACCGTGAAGCACTTCCGGGACAAGGACCTGATGAAGGCGCGGGTTCGCGACGCGGGCCTTCGCGTGCCCATGTCGCAACGGGCGACCACGGTCAAGGAGGTCTGGGCTGCGCTGGAGAAGATCGGCTATCCCGCCATAGTGAAGCCCATCGCGGGCGCCGGCAGCGCGGACACCTACCGCCTCGGCTCCAAGGAGGAGACGGAGAAGGTCCTTCCCCGCCTCGGCCACGTGCCGGAGGTCAACGTCGAGGAGTTCATCGAAGGCGAGGAATTCACCTTCGACGCGGTGAGCATCGAGGGAGAGGCGCAGTTCTACTCCGTGACGCAGTACCACCCGCGCCCGCTCGAGGCGCGTTCCAACGAGTGGATCAGCCCCGCGCAGATCACTTTCCGGGACTTGCGCATGCCGAAGCTCGAGGGCGGGATCAAGCTCGGCCTGGACGTCCTGAAGGCCATGAGGATGGGCACCGGCTTCACGCACATGGAGTGGTTCCTCACCTCGAAGGGGGAGGTAGTTTTCGGCGAGATCGGCTGCCGGAGCGGTGGGGGCCACCTTGTGGACATGATGAACTTCTCGAACGACTTCGACATCTTCCGCGAATGGGGGCGGAGCGTTTGCTTCGGGAAGTGGGAGGCCGAGATCACGCGCCGCTACAACGTGGGAATGGTTTTCAAGCGCGCCCACGGGCAGGGCCGCATCACGGGTTATGACGGACTGGACCGGGTGCGGCGCAGGTGCGGGGACGCCCTGGTGTGGGAGAACCTGCTGCCGATTGGAACGCCGCGCCGCGACTGGCTGCAGACGCTGGTCAGCGATGGCTTCGTGTGCTTCCGCCATCCGGACTACAACGAGGTGAAGTCGATGCTGGACTACACAGTGAACGAGTTGCGCTTGTACGCGGGCTGAGGTGCCCGCGAGCAAATCAGGGTATCCCCGGGGCCCTTTCGCGTTGGCCACCACCGGCAGACTCCACAGGCTGAAAGCATGTCCCCCATCAACGTCCCCGAAGTAATCCGCAAGAAGCGCGAAGGGCGCCCCCTCTCCTCCGAGGAGTGCTACGAATTCATCGCCGGGTACGTCGCCGGCACGATCCCGGACTACCAGATGTCCGCCTTCCTGATGGCCGTCTTCTTCCGTGGGATGGAGATGGAGGAGGCGGCGATGCTGACCCGGGTGATGATCCACTCGGGGAAGACCTACGATCTTTCGGGCATCGAGGGCCCGAAGGTGGACAAGCACTCGACCGGTGGCGTCGGCGACAAGGTCTCGCTCATTCTGGCGCCGCTGGCGGCCTCGATGGGCGTGATCGTGCCGATGGTGTCCGGACGGGCGCTGGGCCACACGGGTGGCACGCTCGACAAGCTCGACGCGATCCCCGGCTACCGGTGGAACCTGACGGAGGAGATGTTCAAGGAGCAACTCGCTCGCGTCGGCTGCGCGATCATCGGCCAGACGGACGACTTCGTCCCCGCCGACAAGAAACTCTACGCACTCCGCGACGTCACGGCGACGGTGGAGAGCATCCCCCTGATCTGCGCGTCCATCCTGTCCAAGAAGACCGCCTCAGGCACGAAGGCGCTGGTGATGGACGTGAAGACGGGAAGCGGCGCGTTCATGCCGACCTACGAGAAGTCGCGCGAGCTCGCGCAGACCCTCGTCCGCATCGGCCGGGAGATCGGCCTGCCGACCGTCGCCCTCATCACGCGGATGGACCAGCCCCTCGGCAACGCGGTCGGAAACTCGATCGAGGTGCGCGAGTGCCTGGACGTGCTGCAGGGGAAGGGCCCGAAGGACCTCCGCGATCTCACGATACGCCAGGCCGCGGAAATGGCGCTGCTTGGCGGATTGGCGCCGGACCTGCCCTCGGCAGAGCGCAAGGCCGTGCTCGCCCTCGACTCAGGCCGCGCGCTGGAACGGTTCATCAAGTGGATCGAGGCACAAGGCGGGGTTCCCGACATCATCGACATGCCCGAGATGCTGGAGATCGCGCCCGACAAGCACGTCCTGACGTCGGACTTTCAGGGTTTCCTGATCACGTGCGACACCCGCGCGATTGGCGTCGCGGCCAACGTGCTCGGAGCCGGGAGGCAGGCCGTGGACGACGCCATCGACCATGGCGTCGGCTTCATCGTCCACAAGAAGCCCGGCGACCAGGTGGAGAAGGGCGAGCCGCTGGTGACCATCTACCACCGGCGGGGACGCGGGCTTGAAAAGTGCTTGGAGCTCCTCAAGGGGGCCTTCCACGTGAAGGACCAGACGATCGAACTGATGCCCCTGATCGTGAAGCGCATAGACAACTAAGGGCCGATCCCCCAGAGTCCGTGGCGTGATGAAGCTCCATCCCAGCCTCCTCCTCGCCCTGCTCCTCGCCGCGCTGTTCTCCGTTTCATGCTCGGATAAGGAGAAGGCGGAAGCCCCCCCGGCGCCGACGACGACTTCGGTGGCCGGGGCCGTGCGCGTTCCCGAGGGCATGGACGCGGCCGGCATCACCGTCTTCGCCGAGGGCACCGGCCACATGGCGATGACCTCCTCCGAGGGAAAGTACACGATCTCCGGGCTTCCCATCGGGACCTACAAGTTCCGGGCGCAGCGCGCGGGGCTCGTCTCCGCCGACATCGGAACCTTCTCGATCGCGGCCGAGGACCTCCTCCGCCCGCCCCCCGCCAAGACCCTGGACACAATCGCGATGAAGGCGGACACGGAACAGGCGCGCGAGGCCGCGAAGGCCGTGCTGGCCGAGACGTTCGGGGCGCTCGTGGGCACGGTGAGGGTCGCGGACCGCTCGGACCACAGCGGCGTCATCGTATCGCTCGTGGGGACGGACTACAGAACCGTCACCGACGCTGCGGGCGCATGGGCCCTGCGGGGCGTCCCCCCGGGGGCCCGCGAATTGGAGGCGAACCGCACCGGCTACACGCCCGTCCGAATGCAGGTCGAGGTCCGCGGTGGCGAGGAAACCAAGCTGCCCGAGTTCCTCATCGTTCCGCTCGGCGGCGCCGAGGAGCCTCATGCCGTCTTCGGACGGATCGAAATGGTGGACTCCGAGGGGGACCCGGTAACGTCCTACGACATCGTCCAGGTGGCACTGGAAGGGTCCGGCCAGATGACATTTCCGGACAGCAACGGGAGCTTCGAGTTCCCTAGTGTTCGACCCGGCAAGTACATCCTCTCAGCCAGTGCACCGGGGTTCCTCCTCGAGGAGCGGGTGATGGTGGACCTGGTGGACGTGCGCGCCTTCGAGGCGACGCTGACGCTCCTCGAAGGCACGGGAATGGAGGACGAGTTTGCGACGATCACGGGGCGCGTGATCCTGGACGACGAGACGGACGGGGCCTCCGGGATCGCGGTCGCTCTGGCGGGGTCCAACATCGTCGCCTTCACCGATGGGAACGGCGAATATGTCCTCGAGGGTGTCCCCACGGGCACGCACGAGATCACCGCGTCGCTGTCTGGCTATGTGCCCGGTCGCCTCGTCGAGGTCGAAATCGCCGAGGCGACCGACTACAAGGCGACGGACATCGTGCTCAAGCGCCGCGTGGAACGCCCCCGCGTCGTCTATACGGACCCGGACCACAACGCCAGAAACGTCACCATCGACGATCCGACGGTGGTGACGATCCAGTTCTCCCGGCCAATGGATCCGGCCTCACTGCGCGGGGCCTTCACGATCGTGCCGGACGTGGACTTCCGCATGGAGACCGGGAGCGGCTCCTCGGGGCGCGAGGGACTCTCGCTGGTGCGGCTCCAGCTCGTCGGGAACCCCACGCGAGGCAAGGCGCTGCGCTACAAGTCGAAGTACACCATACGGGTGGACGGCACGGTCCGCGACATCGACGGGACTGAGATGGCCGAGGACTACGAGTTCGCCTTCATCACAGGTGGGCCCCGGATCATCGCGACCTATCCGGAGGACGGCCAGACGGACGCGTTCCCGTACTTCGACGTCCCGGTGAGGATCTACTTCAACGCACCGATCGACCCGGCGAGCATCTCCATCAACGATGTGCGAATCTCCCCGTCCACCGGCGCGGTGACCAACGTCCGCTTCAAGAACGAGGCGCGCACGGGCTGGACGACGGTGTTCCTGGACACGCGGTTCGAGTACGACACGAAGTACACGATCACGCTCAGGCGCGGCGCCCGCTCGATCACCCGAGACAATGTCGAGAATGTTCCCTACACGTTCTCCTTCCGGACGCCAAAGCCCGTGGAGGGGAACGACTACTACATGGGGACGGAGCCTGGGTCGATGAACACGCGGAGGAGCGAGCGCACGCGCCGGTAGGGGAATCGGGAGTCGGGGATGGACTCGGGGGAGGATGGCTTGTTCCGGCGT